>CAMWGU010000013.1 GCA_947173895.1 uncultured Bacteroides sp.
TTGTAAAATGAAACTATAAAATCAAAAGAAAAAGATGATAACTATTTGCAGATTAAGATAAAATACCTACCTTTGCACCCGAATTTAAAAAAATAATTTAATCATTTTAATTAACGTAGTATGAATCAATACGAAACCGTTTTCATTTTGACTCCCGTTTTATCTGACGTTCAGATGAAGGAAGCGGTAGAGAAATTCAAAGGTATTCTGACTGCAGAGGGTGCAGAGATTATCAATGAAGAAAACTGGGGCTTGAAGAAGCTGGCTTACCCCATCCAAAAAAAATCAACTGGATTCTATCAGTTGATAGAGTTTAATGCAGAACCGAAAGTTATCGAAAAATTAGAAGTAAACTTCCGTCGTGACGAGCGTGTTATCCGTTTCTTGACTTTCAAGTTGGATAAGTATGCTGCCGAATATGCTGCTAAAAGAAGAAATATTAAATCAACTAAAAAGGAGGATTAATCATGGCACAGCAACAATCAGAAATCAGATATTTAACTCCGCCCTCAGTAGATGTTAAAAAGAAAAAATACTGCCGTTTCAAAAAGAGTGGTATTAAGTATATTGATTACAAAGATCCTGAATTCTTGAAGAAATTCTTGAATGAACAGGGAAAAATCCTTCCTCGCCGTATTACGGGTACTTCTTTGAAGTTCCAGCGTCGTATTGCGCAGGCTGTTAAAAGAGCGCGTCATTTGGCGTTACTTCCATTTGTAACTGATATGATGAAATAATAAGGAGGAATAAGTATGGAAATAATTTTGAAAGAAGACGTAGTTAACTTGGGCTACAAGAATGATATTGTAACTGTAAAGTCTGGTTACGGCCGTAATTATCTTATTCCGACTGGTAAGGCTGTTATTGCTTCACCTTCAGCTAAGAAAATGTTGGCAGAAGAATTGAAGCAACGCGCTCACAAATTGGAGAAGATCAAAAAAGATGCAGAAGCTATGGCAGAACAGTTGAAGGATGTAACTTTGACTATTGCAACTAAGGTAAGTGCTACTGGTACAATCTTTGGTTCTGTTAGCAATATACAGATTGCTGAAGAATTGGAAAAATTGGGTCATAAAATTGACAGAAAGATTATTGTTGTGAAAGAAGCAGTGAAAGAAGTCGGTTCTTATAAGGCTGTTGTTAAACTTCACAAGGAAGTATCTGTAGAAATTCCATTTGAAGTAGTTGCTGAATAAAAGTCTGTAAATGCTTTAAGGGTAATAAAAAAGCTCGGTTTGTAAAACCGGGCTTTTTTATTTATTGTTCTTTTAAAAAGAAAAAGTCTGTTATGCTTTCGCATGGCAGACTTTCAATTCTCTCTAACGGTTCTCTCGTATGTGTACCTACTGAAACTAAAAATTATTCAGCTTTAGTAGAGTCACAGTTAATTGAATCGCAAGCAGTTGAGTCAACTGTTGCTTCTTCTGTTACAATAGAAATTTCTTCTACTGAGGTTGAATCAATTGTTTCGGCGTTGTTATTGGCAGCTTTGTTTCCGCAAGATGCGAAAGAAACGGCTGCGAATGCTACGAATAAAAATACTAATTTTTTCATTTTCTTTGCTTTTTTAATCTGTAATACTAAATGTTGCTTTTATTAAAACAGTGCAAAGTTATGTACTTTTTTGATACGTTGTACTTAAAACTTCGTATTTTTTTCTGCTTTTTTATGTTGTACAACCTATTTAGTTGATTACTAGTATGTTTTACAACATGTTTAATCTTCTGAAATGCTATTATATAAGAAACGTTTGATGCTTTTTTTAGGAGTTTTTTCAAATTCTGTGGGATAAAGCTGTATCTTGCTTACTTGTTCATAGTTTCCTACCAGCTTATTTAGGTTTTTTAAGTTTTCGTCCATTACTGTTTTTATATTTTCGGTTGTATTCAGTCCTAAACTATCCAAACTATCGTAGTCGGGATATACCAAAGCAACCAGTCTTTTATTGCGCTCTATGATTAAACTTTCTAAGACGAATGGCATATTGTTCAGCTTGGATTCAATTTCTTCGGGGAAGATATTTTGTCCGTTGGAACTCAGAAGCATGGTTTTACTGCGTCCTCGTATATAAATGAATCCGTTATTGTCTGTTGTACCCAAGTCGCCTGTTTTCAACCAGCCGTCTTCTGTAAACACTTCGCGGGTTGCTGTTTCATTTTTATAGTATCCTTTCATTACATTCTCGCCACGTACTTGAATTTCACCGGTGATTTTATATGGATCGTCCGAGTCGATGCGTACTTCCATGATGTCTAGTATCTTTCCTGCCGAACCGGGGATGAACTCATTCCAAGGGGCGTAGCTGATAAGTGGGGCACATTCGGTCATGCCGTAGCCAATGGTAAATGGAAACTTTATTTTATAGAAAAAGTCGGTGACTTCCGGATTCATGGCAGCTCCGCCAATGATGACTTCTTTAAAGCGGCCTCCTAATGCGTCAATTAGTTTCTTGCGGATTTGGGCATAGATTTGGTTGTCCAGCAACGGAATGTTAAGTGCCCATTTCATACTCCGTTTGTTGATGAGTGGCTGGATAACGTTTTTATAAATTTTCTCGATGACCAACGGCACGGTGATAATTAGGTTAGGTTTTACTTCCTCAAAAGCTTTCATTAATATTTTGGGGGAAGGGGTTTTGCCGAGCAAAGTGACATGCGTGCCTACAGCAGTAGCGGTCAGAAAGTCGAAGGCGCATCCATAAGCGTGGGCCAAAGGAAGAAAGGACAATACTTTTTCTCCTTTTTTCAGCAGGCCGGTACGGATGCCGAAAGTGACGTTTCCTGCCAGGTTATTTCCTGTGAGCATTACTCCTTTACTGAATCCGGTAGTTCCGGAAGTATAGTTCAGTAGCATGACTTTGTCATTCGAAAGCTCTGTATAGTTGATGTTTTCTTTCTGAAATCCTTTCGGATAGCTTTTTCCCATAGCCGAATCCAGATTCTTTATAAATTTCTGGACGGTTTCTCCGTCGCGTTGATGCAAGCATCTGAAATCTGCCAAGGAGAATACGGCGCGTAATCCGCCCAATGCTTCCTCTTCCAGGTGTTCCCATATATGGTCGCTGGTAAACAGGAAAGTAGATTCGGAATGGTTTACAATGTGGTGGACGTCGTTGGGTTTGAAGTCTTGCAATATAGGAACCACGATGGCTCCATAGGTGATGGTTGCCAAATAGGCGATGCACCAGCGGGAAGTGTTTTTACCGATGATAGATATTTTATCGCCACGGCGCAGACTGCAATGTTGGAATAACAGGTGTATTCTGGCTATCTCTTCTGCCACTTGTCCGTATGTAAGTGTGTTGTTTTCACCATAGTCGGTATAACATGGCAGATCCCAATTTTCTTTGAAGCTATTCTCGTATAGCTTGATAAAGTTTTCTTTTATCATTGCACAATTTTTGATGTGATGTGCAAAAATAAGCATAATTATTGGTATTCTAAAGAAATTAAGCAGAATAATATGTACCTTTGTTCCCTAACTTAGATTAAATAGGTATGATTGATACTACAATTTTCCAAGATAAAACGGCTGTTTATTATACATTGGGCTGCAAATTGAATTTCTCGGAGACATCGACAATTGGTAAAGTGCTGAAAGAGGCGGGCATACGAACGGTACGGAAAGGAGAAAAAGCGGATATTTGTGTGATTAATACTTGTTCGGTGACTGAGGTGGCGGATAAGAAATGCCGGCAGGCCATTCATCGCTTGGTTAAACAACATCCGGGTGCTTATGTCGTGGTGACGGGATGTTACGCCCAACTGAAACCCGATCAGGTGGCCAAGATAGAAGGTGTGGACATTGTGTTGGGGGCAGAGCAGAAGGGAGACTTGATTCATTATTTGGGAAATTTGGAGAAGCACGAGCAGGGAGAGGCTGTTACGACCGCTGCAAAGGATATACGCATCTTTTCGCCTTCGTGTTCGAGGGGAGATCGTACGCGATATTTCCTGAAAGTGCAGGACGGATGTGATTATTTTTGTTCTTATTGTACTATTCCATTTGCTCGTGGGCGTAGTCGTAACGGTCGTATTGCCGAGATTGTGGAACAGGCACGTCAAGTGGCGGCCGAAGGAGGGAAGGAAATTGTGATAACGGGAGTGAATATCGGGGATTTTGGGAAAACTACTGGTGATAGTTTTTTCGATTTGGTGAAAGCTTTGGACCAGGTGGAAGGAATAGAGCGTTATCGTATTTCTTCTATCGAACCCAATTTGTTGACGGATGAGATTATAGAATATGTGGCCCGTTCGCGTGCTTTTATGCCTCATTTTCATATTCCCTTGCAGGCAGGTAGCGACGATGTGTTGAAACTGATGAGGCGTCGGTATGATACGGCATTGTTTGCTTCCAAGATACGTAAAATCAAGGAAATCATGCCGGATGCATTTATCGGTGTGGATGTAATTGTGGGAACACGCGGCGAGACGGAGGAATTCTTTGAGGATGCTTATCGTTTTATTGAGCAACTGGATGTGACACAATTGCATGTGTTCAGCTATTCGGAACGTCCCGGCACGCAAGCTTTGAAAATAGACCATGTGGTGGTTCCTGAGGAAAAGCATCGGCGAAGCCAGAGGTTGTTGGCATTGTCGGACCAGAAAACAAAGGCGTTTTATGCCTCGCATATCGGGAAAGAGGCTTGGGTGTTGATGGAAAAGTCAAAGGCCGGAACACCTATGCATGGTTTTACGGACAACTATATCCGGGTGGAACTGGGGCATGACGATCGTTTGGACAATCGGTTGGTTCGTGTGAAAATGGGCGGGTTTAATGAGGAAGGTACGGCTTTGGTAGGAACTTTGCTGTAGAGTCATTATGTATAAATGAGGATGAAAAAGGTATCTGTTGTCATATTGAACTGGAACGGGGTGGATATGCTTCGTGAGTTTTTGCCTTCTGTCGTTGATTGCTCGCAAGGCGAGGGGATTGAGATTTGTGTGGCCGATAATGCTTCGGAAGATACGTCGGTTGCGATGCTCCGTGCCGAATTTCCTATGGTCCGTCTGATAGAGTTGGATCAGAATTATGGATTTGCCGAAGGGTATAACCGGGCTTTGGCGCAAGTGGATGCGGAGTATGTGGTTTTGCTGAATAGTGATGTAGAGGTTACTCCGCATTGGCTGGAACCTTTGTTGGACTATATGGATGCTCATCCCGAAACGGCTGCCTGCCAGCCTAAACTGTTGAGCTGGCATCGTAAAGAATATTTCGAATATGCCGGAGCGTCGGGAGGATTTATAGATCGTTACGGGTATCCTTTTTGCCGTGGACGCATTTTGGATGTTGTCGAGAAAGATGAGGGGCAATATGATACGGTCATGCAGGTGATGTGGGCAACGGGTGCGGCTTTTTTGATTCGCCTGTCGGATTATCGGGAAGCGGGAGGCTTGGATGGACGGTTTTTTGCCCACATGGAAGAAATTGATTTGTGTTGGCGTTTGCGAAGCAGGGGAAGGCGGATTGTCTGCATTCCTCAGAGCGTGGTGTATCATGTGGGAGGGGCTACTTTGAAAAAGGATAATCCGAGGAAGACCTTTCTGAATTTCCGGAATAACCTGCTGATGCTTTACAAGAATCTGCCGGACAAGGAATTGAATAGGGTGTTGTGCGTGCGTAGTGTGCTGGACAGGGTGGCTGCTCTTGTCTTTTTTCTGAAAGGAGACAGGGAGAATGCGCGCGCTGTGGTGCAGGCGCGGAAGGAATTTGAGGAGATGAGGTGCTCTTTTGCGGATGCACGGATGGAGAACCTGACCAGGGCTACGGACAAAGCGATACCGGAACGTTTTTCTTTTAGTGTTTTGATAAAATATTATTTATGTAGGAAGAAGTATTTTTCTTGTTTAGTTCTTTGTTCTTAGGCAATTCTTTCGTGATTTTGTTCTTTTGCGTGGTAAAATATATTTCTCTTTTGAAGGCGTGGCCATACGTGTGCGGTCTTGTCGATTTACACGTACGTATGTGTAGGCCTTCACGTACGTATGTGTAAGGCTACACGTACGTATGTGTGGGGTTACACGTACGTACGTGTAAACAGCCCTGTTTTAAGGGGGGGGGAGCAGGCCGATAATCCTTAGCGTATGTAGTGTACTTCTATGCCCACATTCTGGCAGTCGCTTCCCATCGGCGGATTCTCTTTAGACAGCCGGAGGTCTATTTCTTCGATGGCCGGAAAGTCGTTGAACAGTCTTTTCCCAATGCGTTCGCAGACGTGTTCTAGCAGGCAGGAAGGAATTTTCATTTCTTCTTTGACCGTTGCATAGACATCGGCATAATTTATTGTGCCTTCCAGTTCGTCCGTCCGGGCAGCACGGGCAAAATCGGTTTTTAGTTTCAAATCAATCAAGAAGTATGCTCCTACTGCCGTTTCTTGCGGATCTACTCCGTGGAAACAGAAAAGCTTGATACCTTCCAGGTAAATATACATCGATGTTGCTTTCATATCTTTCTTGTTTAGGTGGGAGGACAAAAATAAAGAGTAGGAAAAAAGCAATGCTGTTTTCTCCCTACTCAAAAGTGTATTCACATTATATAATTAATCATTATCCGCATCGGGAAGTACCGCATGTTTTGCAGATAAGGCAACCTTCTTGGTACACCAGTGTTTCGTTGCCGCAATTAGGACACTTTTGTCCTTCGGCCTTGGTTCCATCCACTACATATTTTTTCAATGCTCTTTCCACACCGTTTTTCCATGTGTTGATGTTCTCATTGTCAAGCTGCAAAGAGTCTACCAGTTTGATAACCCGGTCGATAGGCATTCTCCAGCGGAGCACACCCGAGATCAGTTTGGCATAGTTCCAATATTCTTTGTTGAACTTTTCGGACAGTCCTTCGATAGTTGTCTTATATCCGCGTTTGTTTTCGAATTGAAAATCATAACGTTTGTTTCCTTCTTCGTCGATGTTCTTGATGATGCGTCCCGTAGTGACGGATTTGGGTAATAAAATACCTTCTTCGTCGTCTTGCAGGCCGGTGAAGATTTCATACGGATGTCCGTCGAGCAGTCCCACAAAGGCCACCCATTTTTCTTTGTTGTTTTGGAATCGTACGACTTCGGCTTCTAGTATTTTAGGACGTACTTCCACCACCGTGGGCACTTTGCTGGACAGGAGGTCTTCTTTCTTGTCTTTTTTGTTTTTCTTGGTAGAAATCAGGACTCCCGAACGGGAACCGTCACGGTAAACCGTACATCCTTTACATCCGGAGCGCCATGCTTCCACATACAGACGGTTGACCAGACCTTCGTCTACGTCGTTCGGTAGATTGATGGTTACGCTGATGGAATGGTCGACCCATTTTTGGATACGTCCTTGCATTTTTACTTTCATCAGCCAGTCCACATCATTGGATGTGGCTTTATAATAAGGTGACTTTTCTACCAGCTTATCAATTTCTTCTTGCGTATAGCGTTTGGCAGGATCGTAACCGTTTACTGTCATCCATTCCATGAATTTATGATGGAATACGGTATATTCTTCGAAAGCATCTCCCGTTTCGTCTACAAAATCCACATGCGTTTTGGGGTCGTTCGGGTTGACTTTTCTTCTGCGTTTATATACCGGCATGAATACGGGTTCTATTCCGGAGGTTGTTTGCGTCATCAGGCTGGTGGTTCCGGTGGGTGCAATAGTCAGGCAGGCAATATTTCGTCTTCCGTATTTTTTCATCTCTTCGTATAACTCGGGATCTGCTTCTTTCAGCCGATTGATGAACGGATTGTTTGTTTCTCGCTCACTGTCATAGATGGCAAAGGCTCCTCGTTCTTTGGCCATGTTGACAGATGAGCGATACGCTTCCAGTGCAATGGTTTTATGAACTAGTTCAGAAAATTCGGTTGCTTCTTCCGTTCCATATCGCAGTCCCATGGCAGCCAGCATGTCACCTTCTGCCGTAATGCCCACTCCGGTGCGTCGTCCTTGCTTGCTCTTTGTGTAAATCTTTTCCCATAAATGCTTCTCCGCTCTTTTTACTTCCTCGCTTTCGGGATCAGAATCTATTTTGGCCATGATTCTTTCTATTTTTTCCAGTTCCAGGTCGATAATGTCGTCCATGATGCGTTGAGCCAGTGCCACATGTTGCTTGAACAAATCAAAATCGAAACGGGCATCCTTGGTGTAAGGGTTTATCACATAAGAGTATAGATTGATGGCCAATAGACGGCAGGAATCATAGGGGCATAAGGGGATTTCACCACATGGATTGGTGGAGACGGTGCGATAGCCCAAATCGGCATAACAGTCGGGTACAGATTCGCGTATGATAGTATCCCAGAATAAGACCCCGGGTTCTGCTGATTTCCATGCATTGTGGACAATCTTTTTCCATAAGCTGGAAGCGTCCACCTCTTTAGTGAAAGCCGGCTGATCGGAATCTATCGGATATTGTTGTCGATAAGTAGTCTTATTTACAGCGGCTTGCATGAATGCATCGTCCAGTTTTACGGATACATTGGCACCGGTCACTTTGCCTTCGGTCATCTTGGCATCGATAAAAGCCTCCGAGTCCGGATGCTTGATAGATACGCTTAACATCAAGGCGCCCCGGCGTCCGTCTTGTGCCACTTCGCGTGTCGAATTGGAATAGCGTTCCATGAAAGGCACTAGTCCGGTCGAAGTCAGTGCTGAGTTTTTGACCGGAGAGCCTTTGGGGCGGATGTGTGATAAATCATGTCCTACGCCTCCCCGACGTTTCATTAGTTGCACCTGTTCTTCGTCAATGCGGATAATGGCTCCGTACGAGTCGGCCGATCCGTCTATCCCGATTACAAAACAGTTTGACAGCGATGCTACCTGAAAATCGTTGCCGATGCCGGTCATAGGACTGCCTTGTGGAACAATATATTTAAAATGATCTAATAATTCGTAAAGCTGTTGTGCGCTTAATCCGTTTGTATAGTTAGCTTCAATGCGAGCTATTTCGTTCGCAATGCGCCAATGCATGTCTTCGGGTGATTTTTCAAAAATGTTTCCGAAAGAATCTTTTACTGCATATTTGTTGACCCAAACCCTTGCAGCAAGCTCGTCGCCTTTGAAGTATTGTAAGGATGCTTTGAAGGCTTCTTCGTAGGTGTACGTTTGTTTTTCCACTTTTATTTTTATATTTGCTATATTACCGTTAAAGTTGTTGTATGTAGAAGTTCAACTTCTTACGATAAAATTTTCGGCAAAGCTATAGATGTTTTTTCAATTGACAAAATAAAAAGGCGATAAGTTTTCAACAAAATAAAAGTTATCCACTGATTATTGTTAATTTGTTGATATTCAATGTGTGTTGTTTCTTGTGCGATGGCAAAAGTTTTCAGTTTTGGAAATTTGTTCATAATTGAATAATTGGAAATTCCAAATTAGGATGGCTTATTATTCTAGAAAAATATTGCGTGCTTATTTATTTTCTTATCTTTGCAAAAAAAAGATAGCTATATGGAATCAATAAAAAACAGGCGGACAATCCGCAAATACAAGCAGGAAGATATACCCTCTTCTTTGTTAAATGATTTGCTCAAAGAATCGTTCAGGGCTTCTACAATGGGCAATATGCAGTTATATAGTGTAGTTGTAACCCGCGACAAAGCAATGAAGGAAAAGCTGGCACCGGCTCATTTTAATCAGCCTATGGTGCTTACGGCACCGGTTGTGTTAACCTTCTGCGCGGATTTTAATCGCTTTAGTAAATGGTGTAAGATGCGTAAAGCAGAACCGGGTTATGACAATCCCATTTCTTTCTTGAATGCAGCCACAGATGCATTACTGGTAACCCAAAATTTTTGTACATTGGCAGAAGAAAATGGGTTAGGCATTTGCTATTTGGGGACAACTATTTATAATCCCGATCAGATAGTGGACATTCTTCAGTTGCCCGAGTTGGTAATGCCCGTAGCGACTATTACAGTGGGATATCCAGACGAATGTCCTTCTCAGGTAGACCGTCTTCCGGTTGAGGGTATTTTGCATGAAGAGATGTATCATGATTATACTCCGGAAGATATTGACCGGATTTATGCATACAAGGAATCTCTTGCTGAAAACCATCGGTTTGTGCAAGAGAACTATAAGGAAACATTAGCTCAAGTGTTTACCGATGTCAGATACAAGAAATCGGATAATGAGTATATGTCCGGGGTATTAAAGGCAACACTGAAGAAGCAGGGATTCGAGAAGTAGTAGAAACAGAATGCTATGAAAAGAAAAAGGTGCATGGAAAGAAAAACTTTTATGCACCTTTTGTTATTCCTTATCTCCTCTTGAGCGAGGCTTCAATTTCTTCAATAGTTGCTTTGAATGCTTTGTCGACTTCTACCTGATCCTTTACTATCTTACAAGCATGCAATACGGTTGCATGGTCCTTATTGCCGATCAATTGGCCGATTTTTGAGGAAGAGGATACAGTGTGTTTCTTTGCCAAATACATGGCTACCTGACGTACCTGCACAACTTCTCTTTTTCTTGTCTTGGTATGGATGGCCGATTCTTCTATTTCGTAATGGCTACATACTTTCTGTATGATATCTTCTACCGTAATTGGTTTGCTTTCGCAGCAACGTACGGCCTTACGGATGATTCTCTCTGCCAAATCCAAATCAACATCGCGTTTGAATATGATGGATTGTGCCAAAAGCGAATTGATAATTCCTTCCAGTTCGCGGACACTCTCGTTTACATTTTCAGCAATATAGTTGATGACAGATTCCGGTATGTTCAGTCCATCGCGGCGTATCTTATTGCGGAGGATATTCTTTCTTAGCTCGAAGTCGGGCTTTTCCAATTCAGCCACCAACCCCCATTTGAAACGGGTCAGAAGTCGGTCTTCCATGCCTTGTAGCATGACTGGCGCGCGGTCGGAAGTCAGAATGAGCTGTTTGCCGTTCTGATGTAGGTGATTGAAAATATGGAAAAATGTATTCTGCGTTTTGGTTACTCCGGCAAATTCTTGAATATCATCAATAATTAAGACATCAATGGTTTGATAAAAACTAATAAAGTCATTGAAATGATTCGTGCGTACAGAGTCGGTGTATTGCACCTGAAACAGGTGTGCAGATACATACAATACTCTTTTCTCTGGATACAATTCCTTGATTCGGGTACCAATGGCATTGGTCAAGTGGGTCTTGCCTACGCCTGAAGGTCCGTATAAGAACAACGGATTGAATGTCTTTGCCGGATTTTTGGCAACAGTTTCTCCTACCGTACGCGAGAATTCATTGCTATTTCCTTTGATAAAGTTCTCAAAGTTATAGTTCGGATTCAAATGCGGATCCAGATCCTGAGGAGCTGGTGCTTGCATAGGACTGGGTGCTTTGTTGCCACCTCGTATAACAGTTTGTGCCGGCAATGCTGGAGAGCGTTTGCTTCCCTCCATATTGACAGTGATATGGTTGGTTTTATCGGTCAGAATGGAATACATAAGCTGTGTTCCTTCTCCGATTTCTTTGTATAGGACCGCACGTAACAAGTCCACAAACTTTTCTTCCAAAAATTCATAGAAGAAAGGGCTGGGAACACCAATCGTCAGTGCCTTGTCCTCATATTTAAGTGGCACAATAGGCTCAAACCATGTCTTAAAAGTCGTTTCTGGTACGTTGTCTCTGATTAGATTCAGGCAACGTCCCCATAAAACGATGTGATCGTTTTCAATCATACGAAACATTTATTATAAAAAGCGAAACTTCTACATTGCAAATTTCGAAATCTATTTCCGAAAAAACAAATCGCTTTTTTCTTGCTTTTTATTTTTTATGAGTAATATCTTTAATCTCAGTGATTTATAATAAACCTCTTCTGAAAGATTCTGATGTTTCCTCTTGTGGATTATAATTGTCTGATTCTTAGTTTACTATCTTTTAAAAAAAGCTTTAGCTTATTTTAAATAAAATAACTTCACATTGCTTTTCTTCCCTATTTGCAGTCGTTTACCCTGTTAAATAGGGAAAATATTTCCGCTTTCTTATTTAGAAGTTTTTCAAATTAACGTGTTATTTGTCTTTCTTGCCGAACAGTGAGAAGTGTACATAGCGTTTCGGATGCGCTTTCAGGTCTTCTAACAGGCTTGCGGCATTGGCTGTCGTCGTACTCAAGTTTTGATAGAGGGCAGGGTCGTTGAACAACAAGCCGATGCTATTGTCTTTGCGGTTAAGCTTTTCTGTCAGCAGTTGCACATTCAGTAAGGTGGAATCTACTTTGCTGAATGTTGCGGCATAATCAATGCCTTTCAGGTTGTCGCTGATGGTATTGAAGTTGTCGGCAATGGAGTTCAGCTTTCCGGTGAGTTGTGGAAGGTCTTTTTGCATCAATACGTTTAGCTGGCGTGTCGTCACGTCCAGATTGGCTGTCAGTCTCTCAGCGTTGTGCAAAGTGGCTCCCAGTGCGGGGTCGGCCAAGATTTGGTTCAGCGAGTGCAGGATAGAATCCATTTTGGGCAACATCTGTTCTATCTGGGGGAGCAGCTTTTCTTCGGCGGCTCCCATCAGGCCTGCGTTGGTTTTGCCGGGCAGTGTGTCTCCCGGTTGATGGTATTCCGTGGCATCATGCTGAAGGAGTAGGTTCATTTTTACGGTTCCCAGCATTTCGGTGACCAATTCTCCCGTACTTCCTTTGGGGATGCGCATTTCCTTATCTACCTCTACTTTCACTGTGACGTGTCCCGGCTTGGCATAGTTGTAATTGATGCTTCTCACGGTTCCCACTTTATAACCGTTGGCAAATACCGGGCTCGACCCGGCCAATCCGTTTATGTTGGTATATTCCACATAATAATAGTTGGCGGATTGGAACATGTTTATTCCCTTCAGATAGTTGATGCCAAAAAACAGCATGGCTAATGCAGCGATGCCTATTAGTCCTATTTTTACTTCTTTTGTCATTTCTGTTGTTTCTTTTATATTATCTGTTTCTTTTAAATTCTTTAATGGCTTCGTTTATGTTCATCTTCTCTCCGTTTTTGAAGGCGATGATGAATGCGTCTTTGAATTTTGGGGCGATGTTGCGTCTCATTCGCAATATCTTGTTATAGTCCGTACTTTCTCCGTACGTATATTTATAAAGCCCTTTTTCGTGGTAATAACTGACCGGTGATACGCCTTTCAGTAGTTTGCTTCCTTTGGGAAGCACTTTGCCGGACGTCAGTATTTGTATTTTGAAGACAGGCTTTGCAGTTGCTTGGGCTGGTTTGGCAGCTGGCTTCGTTGCCGGTCCAGCTTCGCCGGTGGCTGGTGTCTCTTCCAAGGATTCTTCCGGCTTGCTTTCCGGTTTCGGCAGGCTTTCTTGGGCTACGCCGCTTTGCCTAGCAGAGGTGTCGTGCTCCCGTTTGTAATGAAGGAATGCTTGGTAGATGCTATTGGATAAAGCGGTGGTCCCGGCGTCGGACAACAGGTATTGTTCTTCGTCCGGTGTCGAGATATAGCCCAGTTCAATCAGGACGCTAGGCATGGATGTGGCGCGCAAAACCAAGAATCCGGCTTGATGCACGCCTTTGTCTATCCGTTTGGCTGTATGTTTGAATTGTTTCTGTACGTATGTGGCCAGTTTCACGCTCTTCTCCATATTCTTGTCTTGTACGAATTCGAACATGATGTAGCTTTCAGACGAGTTGGGATTGAATCCGGCATAGCGCTGCTCGTAGTTTTCTTCTATCAGGATGACAGAATTCTCCTTTTTGGCTACTTCCAGGTTCTCCTCGGTGCGGTGGAGACCCAGTGTGTAGGTCTCGGCTCCCCGCACGGTCTTGCTGCGGGCCACGGAATTGGTGTGTATGGAGATAAACAAGTCGGCCTTGGCATTGTTGGCTATCTGGGCACGGCGGTCCAGCGGGATAAAGACATCGGTCTTTCGGGTGTATATCACTTTGACGCCGTTGCAATTGTTTTGTATCAATCTGCCTACTTTCAGGGCTACATTCAGGTTGATGTTTTTTTCTTTTCCCCGTTTGCCGACGGCACCAGGATCGTGTCCGCCATGACCAGGATCTATGACGACTACAAAATCCTTTCCCTTTGCTGTCGAGCAGAAGCAGGGAAAAACGAGCCATAGGCTACATAGTAGGAATATTATTTTAAGTCTATAGGTTATCATATTAATTAAGATGCAAATGTAGCTGTTTTTTTGTGAAAACTTGGCTATTGCCTCCAAGTTTTGCGTTTTTTATTCTAAACTTGCTATAAAACCCGAAAAATGGACAAGTGTTTGGCGTAAATTCGTTTACTTTGCGCCCCGGATATAAATGCTGAAGAAATGGATTTGCTTACCTTTATGAAGAATTGGACGTTGCCTCTTGCCATGCTGGCGGGGGTTATCGGTTATTTTGCCTTTGCCAACTTCGCTTTTCTGGAGCCGGCAAAACCATTGGTGGATGGAGTGATTTCTTTTTTGACTCCTTCCTTGATTTTTGCCCAGTTGTTGTTGACTTTCTGCAAGATAGAACCTAGGGAATTGGTGCCTGGAGCATGGCATGGCTGGCTGCTGGCCATTCAGGCTGTTTCCTGCGGTGTCATTGCCCTGCTCTTGCTGTTTTGTCCGATGGGAGAGGCTTACAAGGAGGTGTTCGAGGCGGGCATGGTCTGCCTGATTTGCCCCACGGCCACGGCAGCGGCGGTGATTACGGGAAAACTGGGTGGCAGTGCGTCCAGCCTGACTACCTATACGTTGCTTTCCAACATCTTGGCCGCCATCTTGGTTCCGTTGGTGTTTCCGTTGGTCGAGCCGCATGCAGATGCCACTTTCTGGGCGGCTTTCCTGAAGATATTGGGCAAGGTGTTTCCGTTGTTGCTTTCGCCCTTTTTCATTGCCTTGCTGCTTCGTTATTATCTCCCGGCCGTCCACCGTTTCTTGTTGAATTACCATACGCTGGCTTTCTATTTGTGGGCGGTGGCATTGACCATCGTGATGGGGCAGACCACCCGTTCCTTGGCCAACAGCACGGCCGATGTGGAGGTGGAACTCTGTATAGCGTTGGCCGGCCTTGCCGCCTGTTGCCTGCAATTTTATTTGGGCAAGCGGATTGGCGGTGCCTACCATGACCGCATCAGTGCCGGGCAGGCATTGGGGCAGAAGAACACCGTGCTGGCCATTTGGATGGCTGTTACTTACCTGAACCCGTTGTCGTCGGTCGGTCCGGGCAGTTATGTGGTGTGGCAGAACCTGTTCAACTCTTGGCAGTTGTGGAAGAAGCGTAAGAGTGAGGCTTCCTGAGATACTTTATTACCAATTCGATAATCCCGACGGGCTAAACCGGTTCCTATAGATATGTAAGCCTTTTTATATGGAGATAGAATGCAATGGTATGAAAAGGGTTAGCCATTAGGGAGAAAAGCTTTATGCAACAGGCTTTGGCGGATTCGGACGCTTGCTTTGCGTGCCACAGCTTGGCCGTTCGCACGGGATGCGCCTTGGTATGCGAGGTATATTTTAATAAGGTGAATACATGTTTCGTTATTATCCGGCAATTCATTAACTTTGCAGGGGATTGCTTGTCTTAGTTTTCCAATAATTGTATGTTAAACCATCAATCATCAGTCGTCGTATGCCGATAGTCGAAATATCTTCTTTGTCCCATCCCGGTGTGGAAGTGTTCAGTACGCTCACCGAGAATCAGTTGCGTAACCGTGTCGAGCCCGGAAAGGGAATCTTTATCGTAGAAAGCCCGAAGGTCATCCAAAGGGCTTTGGATGCCGGATATGAACCGCTGTCTCTTTTGTGCGAGCGTAAGCATGTCTTTGGTGATGCGGCTGGCATCATCAGTCGTTTTCCGGATGTGCCTGTCTATACCGGTAGCCGTGAGTTGCTTGCCGCGCTGACCGGTTATGTGCTGACCCGTGGCGTGCTGTGCGCCATGCGCCGGCCGATGATGCACAGTGTGGAAGAGGTGTGCCGGGATGCCCGGCGCGTGGTGGTGATAGACAGTGTGGTGGATGCCACCAACATTGGCGCGATGTTTCGTTCGGCGGCAGCTCTTGGGATGGATGCTGTGTTGCTGACCCGCACTTCGTGCGACCCGTTGAACCGCCGGGCGGTCAGGGTATCGATGGGAGCGGTTTTCCAAGTGCCTTGGACGTGGCTGGATGGTGCTCCCGGTGGCTTGAAGAAGTTGGGTTTCCGTACGGCGGCCATGGCATTGACGGACGATTCGGTGTCTATTGACCATCCCGCCTTGATGTGCGAGCCGAGGCTGGCCGTCCTGATGGGCAATGAAGGGGAGGGGTTGCCGCCTGCCACGATTGCCGATGCCGACTATGTGGTCCGCATCCCTATGGCATACGGTGTGGATTCGCTCAATGTGGCAGCTGCTGCGGCCGTCGCTTTTTGGCAATTGCGGTGGCGGGCCGGTGTGTGACCCTTGGCAGGGGCGTTGTTATTCGTAAAGCAGGTATTTTCTTCGTAGGTCCTTGTATGCTTCCAGTTCCTTTTGCCATCCTGCGCGGATTTCTTCTTCGCCGGCGCCTTTCATGATTTGTTCCCTCACGGTGCGGTTGCCTATCAGCAGGTCGAACCATTGGGAGCGTGTGAAGAACTTGTCCGCTTTCCCAAGTTTTTGGTAGGCTTGGTAGTAGGTGATGATGTATTTCAGAGAGAACCCTTTCGGGGCGGCAGTGTGGCGCAGGTTGTTGCCATAGCAGGGCTGGCCTTTGTACATTGGCTGCTTGTCGAATCCTTCCAGGGCTTCGGGCGTGAACGAAAAGGACGAGAGGCGGATGTCGGGCGACCCGATGACCTGGAAAGGGAAGCGTGTGCCCCTTCCCACGCTGATGGCTGTTCCTTCGAACGGGCAAAGGGAAGCGTACAGGGCGATGGCTTGGTCGTTGGGCAGGTTGGGCGATGGCTTCACCGGCAGCGGATAGGGCTGCCCGTGTTTCCAGCCTTCGACAGGGATGACGGTCAGTGCGCATTTCTTTCCGCCGGCCAGCCAGCCTTCGCCGTTAATCATCTGTGCCAGTTCGCCCACGGTGCAACCGTGCAGGATGGGGATGGCGTGCATGCCTACGAAGCTTTTCTGGTTGCTTTGCCTTACCGGCCCGTCTACATAGTCGCAGGGGTTGGGGCGGTCCGTGACGACCAGTTGCTTCCGGTTTTCGGCACACGCCTCCATCACGTAGTGCATGGTGCTGATGTAGGTGTAGAAACGTGCCCCCACGTCCTGGATGTCGAACACCACCAGATCGATGTCTTGCAACTGCGCGGCTGTTGGCTTCTTGTTTTTGCCGTATAGCGAGAGGATGGGCACGCCTGTCCGTGTGTCCTTGCCGTCCTTCACGGTCTCTCCGGCATCGGCGTTCCCCCGGAAGCCATGTTCGGGGGCGAATACTTTTCTCACCTGCACATGGGCGGCAAGCAAGGTGTCCAATAAATGGGCTTTGCCGACCATCGAAGTTTGGTTGACAACCAGTGCCACGCGCTTTCCTTTTAATATAGGTAGGAGGCGTCCGGTCTGTTCGGCGCCATTGATGACGGTTTGTGCGGCCAGTGTGTGGCAGGCCAGCCAGAGTAACCAGAGAAAAATGTATGCAGCTTTCATGATATATGGCGATTATTTTGTAATATTGCACAAAAATAAGAATTTAATTGAAAATGGACGCACTGGCTATTATTAATAAATATTATCCTGAGGACAATGAGTTGAGACACATCTTGCTGACGCATAGCCGTTCGGTGGCTGATAAGGCGTTGTGGATAGCAGACAGGCATCCGGAACTGGAGTTGGACAGGAAGTTTTTGGAAGAGGCGGCTATGTTGCACGATATAGGTATTTTTATGACCGATGCCGACGGTATTCACTGCCATGGCGATGCCTCATATATCTGCCACGGCTACCTGGGCGCAGACTTGATGCGGAAAGAAGGTTTTCCTCGCCATGCACTGGTGTGCGAGAGGCATACGGGAGCAGGAATATCCTTACAAAGTATTATTGACCAACAATTGCCTATTCCTCATCGAGATATGCTTCCGGTATCGTTGGAGGAACAAGTCATCTGCTTTGCCGACAAGTTCTTCTCGAAGACCCATCTGGACAAGGAAAAGAGTGTGGAAAAAGCTTTGAAGAGCATTTCGCGTTACGGCGAGGACGGGATAATCCGCTTCAATCGTTGGTGCGAATGTTTCTTGTAAGCCTTAAAAATAAATTAAATATTCGCTAAATAGTTCATTATTGGCGGATAATGCTTAATTTTGCCCCTCAAAAAGTGTAAATGATTTGTGAATGACGCCACTGAAACGACATAGATTTATAACATTCTTACTACTATTTGCATTCCTGTTGCTTTCTTTAAGTACGGGTGCTCAGCGCAGAAAGCGGAACTCTGCATCCGGCAATGATTCCTTGAAAGTAGATAGTACGCTGGCAGATACGTTGGCTACCGACACGGCCGTGCCTAAAAAGAAGCAGCCGCTGGACGCGCCTGTAGTGTATGAGGCCAACGACTCCATTGTGTTCACCGAAGGCGGATTCGCCCATCTGTATGGTGACGGTAAGGTGAATTATGAGAAGATTGAGCTGACTTCCGCCGTGATTACGATGAATATGGACAGCAGCACGGTATATGCCCGTGGCGTTTCCGACTCCGTCGGTGTGGAGACGGGTACTCCGATCTTTAAGGACGGGGAAACTCCTTACGAATCGAAAATCATGCGCTATAACTTCAAGTCGAAGAAAGGATTCATCAACAACATCATCACCCAGCAGGGCGAGGGATATGTCACTAGCGAGGAGTCGAAGAAAGGAGCCAACGATGAGCTTTATCTGCGCCACGGACGCTATACTACCTGCGATCACGAGCATCCACACTTCTACCTGAAGCTCTCCATGGCTAAGGTACGCCCTAAGAAAAATGCGGTGTTTGGTCCGGCTCAATTGGTGGTGGAGGATGTGCCGTTGCCTATTGCCGTTCCTTTCGGCTTTTTCCCGTTCAATAGCAGTTATTCTTCAGGATTCATCATGCCCACATACGGTGATGAGATGAACCGCGGTTTCTACTTGCGCGATGGGGGATATTATTTTGCTATCAGCGACCGGATGGACTTGAAAGTACTGGGTGAGATATTTACGAAAGGTTCATGGGGGCTTTCCACACAATCTAATTATAATAAAAGGTATAAGTATAGTGGTAATTTCAATGCCAGCTATCTGGTGACGAAAACTGGCGAGAAGAATATGCCGGACTATATGGTGACTAAAGATTTTAGAATAGCATGGAGCCATAGACAGGATGCTAAGGCCAGTCCCAACAGTTCTTTCTCGGCAAATGTGAATTTTGCGACCAGCAGTTATGACCAGCGCAATTTGAGCAGTTTGTATAACCCGCAGCAGTACTCCAATAATACCAAAACATCCAGTGTGAGTTATTCGCGAAACTTTCCGGAATTGGGATTGAATCTGTCTGGGACATTCAATATCTCGCAGAACACACGTGACTCTTCTATTAGTGTGACATTGCCTGATTTGAATATCTCGCTGAATCGCATTTATCCGTTCAAACGCAAGAAATCAGTGGGAGATGAACGTTGGTTCGAAAAGATTTCATTGCAATATACCGGTCAGATGACGAACTCCATCAATACCAAAGATAATCTGATTTTGAAGCAAGGGCTGAACCAATGGACTAACGGTATGCAGCATCGGATCCCGATCAGTGCCACATTTACCTTGTTCAATTGCATCAATGTAGTGCCGTCTTTTAATTACACCGAACGCTGGTATATGCGTAAGGTGGAACAAAGCTATGATCCGTCAGCTCCTCAAAGTGTGCGGAGGGATACCATTAATGGTTTCAATCGAGTGTATAACTATGATATGAGTTTACAGCTGAATACAAAAATGTATGGCTTTTATAAACCTTGGAAAAAGTTGTTTGGTGATAAGATCGAAATGATCCGCCATGTCTTCACTCCTTCGGTCAGCATGAGTTATGCTCCTGACTTCAGTACATCTCGGTATGGATATGTGGGAACCTATACTTACACAGACACAAGTGGTGAGGTACGTACTCAGACTTATAATCCATACGAAGGATTGCCTTATTCGTTTTCTCCCGGTGGAAAGTCGGAGAGTTTCACTTTTGCTGTCGACAATAATGTGGAGATGAAAGTGAAGTCGGATTCGGATACCACCGGTGTGAAGAAAATCAGTTTGATAGACCAGTTGGGAGCCAGTATATCTTATAATGCGGCTGCTAAGGAAAAACCTTGGGGCAACTTAAGTATGAATCTGCGCCTGAAGCTGACTAAGAGTTATACTTTCAATATGAATGCCCAATTTGCCACTTATGCCTATCAGTTTGACAAGGATGGCAAGGTAGTGGAAGGAAACCGTACCGAATGGTCATACGGACGTTTCGGACGTTTTCAGGGATACAGCGGATCGTTTTCTTATACGTTGAACAATGACTCGTGGAAGAAATGGTTCGGAACCAAAGATGACAAAAGTAGCAAAGGTAATAAGGGTAAAAAGAACGAGAACTTGGATGAATATGGCGATGATGAAGAAGAAGACGAGGAAGAGAACAAATCAGGGATGAGAAAAACGGAGTCAGCAGCTATTGATCCTGACGGTTACATGGCTTTCAAGATGCCATGGTCGTTGAGCTTGAGTTACAGTTATAATATCCGCGAGGACAGAACCAAGCAGATTAATATCAAGACGATGCGTTATCCTTATTCAATAACTCATACAATGAACCTGTCTGGTAATATGAAACTGGGTAGCCGTTGGAATGTGAATTATTCTTCCGGATACGATTTCAATGCAAAGAAAATGTCAATGACAACGCTCAATATCAGTCGTGATATGCACTGTTTCAATATGAGTTGCGGTTTGGTGTTCGGACCCTTTACTTCTTACAATTTCAGTATCCGTGCCAACTCCAGTATGTTGACCGATGCATTGAAATGGGATCAGCGAAGCAACACGGGTAGTGCTGTGAACTGGTATTAAAAACTTCAAGATATTCAATGTCAAGACAGAATGCTATATTGTTATGGATAACGATGATTATCTTGTAGCTGCTTGTAGGGTGACTATCGGAAATATTTTATATCATAGCCATATCTTAGTTTGGACATTTTCTCTGTTTTGGATGCCAAACCGTATTTATGGGGGAATTTTAAAAGATATAAGAAAGCCAACTAATTCGCAATGTTTTAAGTGTGAATTAGTTGGCTGGTTTTATACATTTCCTGAATGTCCCTGTCTATAGTTTGTCGGGTTACAAAGCTAATAGGGTTTAATGATAATTTGTGATGAATGTATAGAAAATCATTCCAAAACAAGAGGTACTCCTTTGTAGAAATCCAGTATCTTGGTGCGGAATAAATAATCATATTTGGCCTGAAGCATGTCCGAAACGGCCTTCATCCAATTGGTACGTGCTTCATTGTATTCGGTAGCATTGGCTTTGCCGTTGGCGTATTTTTCGCTTGTCAGGCGGAAAGAAGCTTCGGAAGCTTCTGTAGCCGTGGTGCTGCTTTTGTATTTGCTTTCGGCAGCTACGGCATTGTAATATGCCTGCTGTATTTCTTTAAAAAGTACTTTCTTGCTTTCTTCCAGTTTCCATGATAAAGCATTGTGCTGGATGCGTGCGCTCCTGACCCTGTTGCGTGTGTCAAAACGGTTAAACAATGGAATGCTGAGCGAGAATTGCAAGTATTTGGTAAAGTTCCGGTGCCATTGGCTACTGAATGAGGTATTGTCCACTCCTGAGAGGTGGTAGTAGCTTGTGCCCATGCCGGCACCGAAGTTCAGTTGCGGATACCAGTTGCTTTGTGCGATGCGGATACTTTTTGAAGCACCCTCCAGGCGGAACCGGGCTGCCTTGATGCCCGGCTTGTCCATAACGGCTTGGGCATAGATGTCTTCGGGAAGTGAAAGAGGGGTGAAATGCTTATCCACGTGAGGAGATGCTATGGTAAATCCTTCCGGAGTGGGGAGTTCCAACAGTTGGCTTAACTCCAACACTGCCAGCTGGCAGTTGTTGTCGGCCTGTATGGCAGACATTTCGTCTTGAGCTACTCGCGACCGGGCTTCATATACTTCGGCTTCGGAAGCTTTTCCATTTTTCAGGTAGGTTTCTTTCAAATTTAGTTGTTCTCGGCTCAGTTCCACTTGGTTATGTGCTACCTTAGCCAATTCTTTATTGAAAAGAATTTGTAGATAGGCAGAAGTTACCGAAATGCTGATGTCTTCTTTTGCTTTGTTTAGATCTTCTATGGCTGCCTTCAGATTTAGTTTGCTGAGGGCTATGTTGTTTGGAATCCGCAATCCTGTGAATAAAGGAACACTGGTACTTAAAGAAAAATTAGTGTTCGCGGTGTTGTGATTGCCATAGGTATTATCTGCCTGTAAGGCACGGCCAAAATTGAAAGACTGTCCCACATTGCCGTTTAAGTTTGGAAGGCGGCTATATTGGGCTGTATTTAACTCTATTGCATATTGGTCTTTTGCAGCTTCCTGTTGTTTGATACTCAGGTTGTGTTCTATGGCGTAATCAATGCATTGGCGCAAATTCCATTCTTCTTGGGCTGTAACCGGCCATGCGGCAAGGATGGCCAAGGCTGTTATAACTTGTTTTTTCATAAATGATAAACTTATTGTTGTTTGTCTCCACGTACTTTCTCATTGGCGTTCAGTCCGCTTTTCACTTCTATCCGGATGCCGTCGCTCAGTCCGGTTGTGATAGTCCGGCGGCTGAATTTTTGTGAAGGTACGCTGTCTGTCAATACGTAGATAAAGGTGGAATCGTCTTTAAATTCAATTGTGCTTTCGGGAAGTGCCAGTACTTTGTTGGCTTGTGCCAGTACGATTTCGGCGTTTGCGCTGTATCCCGAACGGATGGTCACGCTGTCGGGCACAGTGATGGCTGCTTTGATTTCAAACTGATTGGCACCGTTTTCTTCCACTCCCTTAGGTGAAATGTATTCCAGCAGTGCGTCGAATTCCATGTTTTGCAGAGCTCCCAAGGTGATTTTTATCGGCATACCTTCATGGATGCGTCCTACTTCTGTTTCGTCGATGTTTCCACGAAAAATCAAGTCGTTCATGTTGGCTACGGTGGCAATGGTGGTTCCGTCATTGAATGTGTTGCTCATAATGACGGAGTTACCAGCTTTTACGGGGATGTCCAAAATCAGTCCGTCGATGGTGGATCGGATCAGGGTGCTGCTGAATGAGGCTTTGTTTTTGGTGATGCCTTCTTTGACTATTTCCAGATTGTCTTTGGCTGTCTGCAACTCTTCGCGAGCTTGTTTTACAACTACTTCACTCTTTTCGTATTCTTCGCTGCTGATTAGTTTGCCATCAAATAGTTTTTTCATGCGTGCGAAATCCGTCTCTGCTTGTCGGGCAGTGATTTCCGCTAGTCTAACCCGGCTTTCCGCCGAGTTTAGTTGTCCCAGTTCAGGAATCACTTTTACTTTGGCAATTACTTCGCCTTTCTTAATTTTCTGTCCGGCTTCTTTATATACTTCATCAATGATTCCCGAAATTTGCGGTTTAATCAGAATTTCATCGCGAGGTTCTATTTTACCAGTAGCTACGGTGGTCTTTTTCAAGTCGGTGATTTCTGCATTTAATAAAGCATATACGTTTGTCTTGGGTTTTGATTTCTGATAAAGAAATACAAATGTTCCGATGAATATCAGTGCAACGATGACTAATAATACGATTTTTACATACTTTTTCATATCTGTTTGTTTTATTGTTTTTTATTCTTGTTTCTTATTGTGCTCTGTAGGTTCCGGTTACTCGTCTCTTATGGCTTCAATCGGTTTGATAGACATGGCACGATAGGCTGGTGCCAGTCCAGCCAGCATGCCTAGTACAATCAGTAGTAGGCAGGCTCCGATTGCCATTCCGAAGCTGATTTGAAAATGTGCTTCTGTGCCCGAAATAGTGCTTCCTATTTCCAATGCTTGCAAGACCAGAACTCCAAAACAGATTCCTGTCAGTCCGGCAAAGGTGGTCAGAACCATGCTTTCGGAAAGAATCTGGTTCAGGATATCTTTGGGTTTTGCTCCGATGGCTCGTCGGATACCTATTTCGGTTGTGCGCTCTTTTACGGTCACCATCATGATGTTGCTTACTCCGATAGCTCCTGCCAGTAGGGTTCCCAGTCCTACCATCCATGCCAGTATTTTGATTCCTGTAAACAGATTGTCGATCATGCTGAACATTGCTTCGGCGTTGACCATGATTACTGCCTGTTTGTCGTCTGGATGAATATAGTGTGCCTTTTTGATGATTTGTTCTATTTTGTCAGCTATGCTAGTGACGGTTACTCCCGGTTTCACGGTAATGCAGATCAGGTCGATACGGTTTCCAAAGTTGTATGCTTTCTGCATAGTAGTGAACGGCAGAGTGACACTGTCTTCTGTTCCGGCATTGATATTCATGTTGCTGGTCGATAGGCTTACACCTACAATCTGGTAGTAGATGCCGTCTACCCGCAGATAGTTTCCGCAAGGATTTCCGCCTTGTGGAAATAATTCGTCATACACACGTTTTCCTATGGTACACACTTTTCGGTTTTCCAGTATATCTACGTCATTGATAAAGCGTCCCATCGTTATATTTTGTGCCTCTATTTTCTCATAGTCAGGTCGTAATCCTCTGACAGCGCACGAACTCTTCTTGTCTCCGAATATGGCGGTCGATCCCCATCGGCTGATGTTGGGCGTGATGACCTCGATTCCTTGCACCGCTTGGCGGATGCGTTCCACATCGTTTATTTCCATGTCCCAATAGCGGCCTTTCCTGAATCCCTTATAGGCTTCGCTGGTTTTGTTGCTTCCGAAGAATACGGAATTGGTGGCAAACCCTTTGAAGTTGGCCGACATCATGTCTTGTAGTCCCTGTCCTCCTCCCATGAGGGCGATCAGCATGAATATGCCCCAAAAAACGCCGAAGGCGGTCAATAGGCTACGTGTCTTGTTTCGGGTGATGGTGATGAATATTTCTTCCCATCTGTCTAAATCTATTTTCATCATTTTTAATCTGCTCTGAGTGCTTCGATTGGCCGGATCATGACTGCTTTACGGGCAGGAAAGAAACCTGCCAGTGTGCCGGCTATTACTAATGTCATTGTGGCCTGTATGGCTATGCTAATATTTATGGTAGGGTTGAGAAATACGGTTTCGGAAAACATGCCTGCGTCCATAGTTTGTTTTCCTGCCACGGCGTTCATGTATTCCGTAGCGGCTATGCCTGCTACCATTCCTATATATCCGAAGAAGGTGGTTATTGCCACACTTTCGGCTATGATCAGCCATAAGATGGACAGTGGTTTGGCACCCAATGCCTTACGGATGCCAAATTCGTGGGTGCGTTCTTTAACGGTGATTAGCATGATATTGCTTACTCCCACTATGCCGCTCAGCAAGGTAAATATGCCGATCACCCAAATGGCAGTAGTCAGGATGCGCATGCCTTTCTCTTGCTGTAGGAATTGGGTGAAGCGATTCCATAGCCAGATGGCGCCTTTGTCATCGGCAGTGAACCGATGGTGTACACCGATGGCTTTGCGGTATGCCTTTTCGAAAATCTGGTTTTTCTCTTCCGTGTCAAGCCCTCGGGTCATGAATGTCAGATTATTCAGTTTATCACCTTTATTATATATGATCTGCAGGGTGCTGAACGGAATAAGGGCATTAGGTTGGAAACTTCCTTTGTCGGTAAACAACCCTACTACTTGATAAGCCACACCGTTGGCGTTGATAAATTTGCCGATTGCCTTGTTGGCGTCTTTTTTAAAGAGCATTTCGGCTGTTTTGGTATGGAGAATGATTACTTTTCGTCGCTGGCTGATATCAAGTTCATTGATAAAACGTCCTTCTATCGTTTTTACTTTTTCTACTTCTTGATGGTTAGGATACACTCCTTCTAAGGTAGTGGATACATAATCTTGTCCATAGCTTAAAGTCACATTACTTTGGCGTAAACTGGCTCCTACATTGATGACATATTTTGAGAAATCAGTCTCAGTTATTCTGTAGTCTTTGTTGTCCAGTTGGATGCGGCGTCCTTCTTTTAGTCCGTCGTATGCTTTTGAGGTCCATCCGGGGAATACTTTGATGGAATTCATGGCCATGTCGGCCGATGAATTTTCAAAGGCATGAATCAGTCCGTTTCCTGCTCCCAATAGTACAATGAGCATGAAGATACCCCAAGCTACGGCAAATCCGGTGAGGAATGTGCGTAGTTTGTTGCGTTTTATGGTTCCGAATATTTCTTGAATAAGGTCTATCATTGAATTAGTTAGTGTTTTACAATTGTGAATGTTGTTATTTCATGAATCCGTTTTTGCCGAAAGGAGAGGCGTTATGGTTGGTATTTTCTTCTATGCGTTCTATTACTCCGTCTTTGATATGAATGATTTTGTCGGTCTGGTTGGCCACTCCGCTTTCGTGAGTGACAACTACGATGGTCAGCCCTTCATTCTTGTGAAGTTCTTTCAGTATGTCCATTACTTCTACCGAAGTTTTACTATCCAAGGCTCCTGTCGGTTCATCGGCCAAGATGATTTGTGGTTTCGAAATCAAAGCACGTGCTATGGCTACTCTTTGTTTTTGTCCTCCCGACAATTCGTTGGGCATGTGGTGTGCCCATTCTTTAAGGCCTAGTTTGTCAAGGTATTCCAATGCCATTAGGTTTCTTTTCTTTCGGCTCACTCCTTGATAGAAAAGCGGAAGGGCTACATTTTCTGCGGCGTTCTTAAAAGAAATCAGGTTGAAGGACTGAAAGATGAATCCTATCATTCGGTTTCTATATTCGGCGGATCGGGTTTCGCTCAGGTTTTTAATCAGTACGTCATTCAAATAATATTCTCCGGAATCATAATTGTCCAATATGCCTAATATATTTAATAAGGTGGACTTACCGGACCCCGAGGAACCCATGATAGAAACAAATTCACCCTTCTCTATGTCGAGATTAATGCCCTTTAACACATGTAGCGGAGCTCCGTTGTGGTAGGTTTTGTTGATGTTCTTTAGATGTATCATACTGATGATATTAATTTGTGTTTGTTAGCTTAGACGGAACGGAATTATAAAAAGTTGCAATAACACACGAAATAATTGAAAAAAAATTTGCTCTCTTTTTCCGCATTATGTACATTTGCTCAAAATAACTAACCCTAAATAATAATATATCATGGTAACAGGCATGGAAAAACCCTACGTAGTAGGTATGGATATTGGTGGTACTAATACTGTATTTGGTATTGTTGATTCACGTGGTAACGTATTGGCTACCGATTCTGTTAAAACACAGTCGTTCTCTAAAATAGAGGAATATGTGGAAGCAGTTAGCTCAAAATTGCGTCCGTTGATTGAATCGTTCGGCGGAGTGGAGAAAATTAAAGGTATGGGTGTAGGTGCTCCTAATGGAAACTACTATAACGGTACAATCGAATTTGCTCCGAATCTTCCTTGGAAGGGTGTGATTCCTTTGGCTGCTTTGTTTGAAGAAGCAATCGGTGTACCTACAGCTCTGACTAATGATGCCAATGCGGCTGCTATCGGTGAAATGACATACGGTGCAGCGCGTGGAATGAAGGATTTTATAATGATTACTTTAGGTACTGGTGTGGGAAGCGGTATTGTTGTCAATGGTCAGTTGGTTTACGGTCATGATGGATTTGCCGGCGAACTAGGCCATGTGATTGTTCGTCGTGACGGACGTCAGTGTGGTTGTGGACGCAAAGGTTGTTTGGAAACTTACTGCTCGGCTACAGGCGTGGCACGTACGGCACGTGAGTTCCTGGTGGCTCGTCCCGAACCCAGTTTGTTGAGAGACATCCCTGCTGAAGAGATCGTTTCCAAGGATGTATACGATGCTGCTGTGAAAGGCGACAAACTCGCGCAGGATATATTTGAGTATACAGGGCGTATCTTGGGCGAAGCTTTGGCCGATTTCATTGCTTTCTCCAGTCCGGAGGCTATTGTTTTGTTTGGAGGCTTGGCCAAATCAGGTGATTATATTATGAAGCCGATTCGTAAAGCCATTGATGACAACATTCTGAAAATTTACGAAGGAAAGACTAAATTGTTGATTTCAGAATTGAAGGATGCCGATGCTGCTGTATTGGGAGCTAGTGCTTTAGGATGGGAAGTAAGAGATTAATGGAGAACAAGAAAACAGGGTATAAAGTTCGGGAATATCATGGGCCGGTGAAACGTTATTGTCAGGTGCTGAGTCTGAAAAACGATCCGGCCTTGATAGCCGAATACAGGAAACGTCATTCGGAAGGAGAAGTCTGGCCGGAGACGTTGGCGGCTATCCGTGAGGTCGGTATTTTGGAAATGGAAATTTATATTCTGGGCACCCAGCTATTTATGATTGTGGAAACTCCCTTGGATTTTGACTGGGATATGGCGATGGTCAAAATGGCCACGTTGCCTCGTCAGGAAGAGTGGGAAAAATATATGTCTATCTTCCAGCAAGCAGAACCGGGGGCTTCTTCGGCAGAGAAATGGAAGTTGATGGACAGGATGTTCCATTTGTATGAATAGGTTGGTGTTTTATGCAGGCAATATAAAAAAGGGATACGATGAAAATCATATCCCTTTTTTTTATTAAATTATAAACTTGTGTTCTTTATGGCAGAGCGCATTAGACATTAGCCTGCTGGCTCATTAATTTCTGAAGCTTGTATTGCAATGATTGGCAAGCAGCTCCTTTTCGCATTGCTTTGTATCTTCTTAATTGATACTGCAACATCTCGATTGTTTCATTTGCTTTTTTCATAATTACGTCGTTTTTTATGTTCTCCCGTTTGGAGAACTGGTTGTTTTTTAAAACCTATTTGTTCTCTCTTTTTCTACTGCAAAGATAACACCAAATCCTTTATATATGTTTTTAAACATAGGATTAATATTGTGTATTTAACATTTTATGCATGCTCGATTTGTTTATTTAATATGCGTTAAGAAATATAGCTGAAGAAATGTCAGAGTCGGGGCATCTTCTTTCATTTATGTCACAGACTCATGTATGGCGTTTCTTCCGTCCGTTTGTATGGTAGATGTGAAGCGTCCGTCTCATGTGTTTGGCAACACATGTTTACACGTACATACGTGTGTTATGACAGGGCGCGTTACATGCTCTTTTTATGGTTTTAAATGGCGGACTCGTAGATTCGGATTAAATCAAAGTTTATTAACCAAAATGGCGGCTGTTCTTAAAACATGTTAGATGATGTAATTTATCTCTCTTTTATATTTGCAAGTTTCAAAGAAGTCCGTATATTTGCACTGTGTTTTTCATAGTATTAGATTTAAGGTTAACAAAGGTTGGAGCAAGGCGTTGCTCCTTTTTTTATGCTATCTTGTTGTGACGTCTTTCTAGACCGGCGGATATTTTCGGTTAGTAATATGATGTCAGTGCGATATGACTAAGAGCTTTCTACTTGTCGGAACCAATGCATTCCTACCGTCTTCCGGCCTAGTCTTGTTCGAAAACAATATTTTTGTGTGGTTGCCCCTTCAAATAATCCACAGTATTGATGTGATTCTACTTTTCCTTTCATCCTTTCATTAGTTGCTAAAACGCCCTGTTGATGGGGAGAGCCGGCTGTGAAAGGACACTCGTCGGGTCCTTTCATCCTCCCTTCATTGGCACACAAAGGCAGCATGGTGTGAAACTGCCAAAGGCAGATGTGAAAGGACTCATGCCGGTGGCTGAAAGGGGCTTGATAGGATGTCCTGTCATTTTTAACAGGCTGACTGATAATATGTTTTGCCAAAAATGAAAGGATGAAGGGAGAAGGGGAAGAAGCAACCTGATGAGGGGGGATGTCTTTTGCACGTACGTACGTGTGAGCCTATACGTATGTATGTGTAGGCCTACACGTACGTATGTACAAGCCCACACATACGTACGTGTTTTTATGACGTTACGGAATCCGTTGTGGCGAACAGGCCTGCATGTTTCGTAATAGAATGAATGCAATGGATATGACAGGCGATGGCCTGTCGCAAATAATATTAAAAAAAGAATTGTGAAGTTCGGTGTTTGTGTATGATTGAAAAATAGGATCTATAAGCAGGGTGGATGGATGATAAATGGGTAACTAAGGTAGTCTGTATTAAAATATTCTTGCATAATCGGGATGATCTTATTAACTTTGTCGTTGTTCTTATGAATCGTGGTGCGTTTTGTATGAAAAAATGGTCAGGCTTTTCATCAAAACATAGAGCATATTTAAAATAATGTATAACGAAATAATTATTCAGATGAAACATTGGTTTTTGAAAATGGCGGCAATGAGCATTACAATGTGTGCCGCTTTGGGAATGGAAGCGCAGTCTATAGCTGTTATTCCACAACCTGCACAGGTGGAAAGGCAAGCGGGTACGTTGTTGTTGACTCCCGACATGACTTTGGCATACGACGAATTGTTGGAAGAACAGGCTACTTATTTGAAGCAGGTGGTATACCGTTCTACAGGTTTTCAATGGAAAACCGAAACGCGTGCGAAACGGGCTGATATTGTACTTAAAATAGACAAACAACAGGTACCGCAAGAAGAAGGTTATCATTTGGTTGTTGACAGCAAGCGGGTGCTTATCAGTGGACACGATGCCGGAGGTTTGTTCTATGGCATTCAAACCTTTTTACAGTTGCTTCCCCCTGCCGTTTATAGCAGTGCGCTCCAGCCGGATGTGGAATGGCGAGTGCCGCAGGTAAGCATTGCCGATGCTCCGGATCATCCGTGGCGGGGGATGATGCTCGACGTGGCACGTTATTTCTTCGACAAAGAGTTTGTGAAGAAATACATTGATATGATGGCTATGTACAAACTCAACAAGTTGCAGCTGCATCTGATTGACGACTCCGGCTGGCGGTTGGAAATCAAGAAATATCCCCGGTTGACCGAAGTAGGAGCTTGGTCGGGAAAGGACGAAAAGCGTTTGGGAGGTTTCTATACTCAGGACGAAATTAGGGAATTGATTGCTTATGCGGCAGTTCGTAATGTGGAAATCATACCCGAAATTGAATTCCCTGCCCACATGTTGTCGGCAGTGGCGGCTTATCCTTGGCTGTCGTGTACGGGAGTTCAACATGAAGTGCCTCGTCAGCATTTTATTAGCCGCGATTTGATGTGCGTGGGCAAGGAGACTTCTTATCAGTTCTTGGCCGATGTGTTGGAAGAGACGGTGAATCTGTTTCCTTCAAACTATATCAATATCGGAGGTGATGAGGCGGTGTACGATCGCTGGAAAGAATGTCCGTTATGTCAAAAGGTAATGGAACGCGAAGGGCTGAAGAATGTGGCCGACCTGCAAGGTTATTTAACTAATGTGGTGGCAGATATGATGGCCAAAAAGAACAAGACCGTAGTGGGATGGGAAGAGATCATTCAGCGTGGCAAAGTAGACCAGCAGGTGGTGGCTGTGATGTGGCACGGAGTGAAGGATACGATTCAAGCCACTCAGTCGGGGCATAAGGCCATTCTTGCGCCGGCAACTCATCTTTATTTGGATTTTCCTGAAAGCAAAACACCGGGCGAGATAAAAGCTGCTACGTGGATGCCTCCCATTTCGTTGGAGAAATGTTATTCGATGGAAATGAATGACTATTCACCCGAATCTACTGTGATGGGAGTGCAAGGCTGTTTCTGGAGTGACCAGTTTATACATGGGACGATTCTGCAGGAACTGGAACCGCTGAATGAAAACCGTTCGGAAAACTATGCGGAATATCTCACTTTTCCCCGTTTGCTGGCAGTAGCTGAGTTGGGATGGTGCAAGACGGCGCAGCGCAATTGGCCCGATTTTCACCAACGCATCCGTACTCATTATACCCGCTTGGATTATAAGAACTGCAATTACCGGATTCCTGAACCAGACATTGTGTCGATGAAAGAAAAGGAAGGAAAGATTTGGTTCGAGTTGGCTTCGCCAATAGAAGGGGCTTCTATTCTTTATACAGTTGATGGCAGTTATCCGCATACTCATTCAAAGACATACACTGGTCCTGTGGCGGTGGATACGAAAACAGATTTCCGCGCTGTCACTATGACGGACAGTCGCCGTTGTTCTTTGCCGCTTTATTTTGCTCCGGATTATTCGGCTTATAAGCAGTATGGAACGTTTGTGGCCGAATGGTCTCCCCGAACCATAGCGCCGGATGCCGGTAAATGGCGTTTTGAAACCACTGGAAAAATGGTAGGAAACGGTACATACGAGCTTACTTTTGTCCGCACTCGTGGAAAAAGTCCATTGAATCTGGGTACATTGATTCAATATAAGCGCGAGGAAAAACTGACCGAAGTTGCTGTGCAAGGTAAATTGGATGCTTCTCATAGCACACTGACTTACCGTGTGGAAATGAACGAATTTGAAGCCGGCCTTCCTTTCTATATAGAGGTGGACACGCGTCCCGAAGAAGGAAACGATGTTTTTGGCTTTGTATTTGTAAAAAAGGTGGAGTGAACGGTGATTCCGTGACTTTGTAAGCTTGCTTATTGAAAGAATAGGTTTGCCTGTTTCGTGTGTGGACAGGCAATCCTATTTTTTTAGCTTTTTCCTTTCTCTTTGTGGAAGGTCTTTGGATGGGCGGTTTTACTGAAAAATATTTTATAGTGCCTCCTTGACTTCTTTTTTGGCCTGGTTATAGTTCTCTTTAATTTCGTCCTTCACTTTCTCAGTATCTTTACGCACATCTTTTTTCGTTTCTTCCCAGGTGTCTTTTACTTTATTGACACCATCTTCCATTTTGTCCGATGCTTTGTCTAATGCATTATTTACATCTTTTTTTGCATTTTCAATTCGCTGTTCCGCTTTATGTTGTTCGTTTTTGTTGCGGCAAGATGACATGGATATTGCGAATAAGCATGTCAGTGTTATAAACATTGCTTTTTTCATATTGCTATTTGTTTAGAATGTTATAATTAGATATTCTATAGGATTTCTGGTGGAAAAAAATGTTTTCCACCAGAATGAACGCCTAAATTATGTAGAAAAGTTGGTTTAGGCTATTTCTTATCCGTTTTTTTGTGGCAAGTGGTAGACTTGCTTTCCTTGGCTTTGCTTAAGGTGCATTTTTTCTCACCTTTTACATCCATGGTCTTTTTTTTAGTTTTTGTTGTCATACTATTCTTTTTTTTAGGTTGAATAATTTATATTTGTCAGATCAGTGGAATGTGATCGTTTATTCGGAAAGTTTATCTAGTTCATACATATATTTCTTGATGTAATGACAATTCCCGTCGCACATTTTTTTTCTTTCTTTGTTAGAGCTGAATAAATGCATGCATTTGTTTCCGAACAGCCATTCACACCTGAGCCGGTATGCTTCCACCGCTTTATTCCTTTCGTCCACACATCCTTCCATATAGGCTGACAGGCATAGTGTGCATAATTCTTCATAACTCTTTTCCCTTAAAGATGTAAGAGTGTATTGGCTATGATGATTGCATTTTCTATCCATAGTTGTATTTTTGTTCTATTTCGAAGTAATGGGGGAGACAGTCTTAAAGTAATCTTTCAAAATCTCGATTGTAGGCTGTTGGAATTTATTTTTTTGCCTCCGAAACAGCTGTATGAACTCTGCCTTTCAGTATGTCGGCCTTTTCGGCGACATTAAAGGTTAGATCCGCAAATTTTTCAGCAGTTCTTCGACTTGCATCCAACATTTTTTCTTTTGCTGTTTCAGCAGCTTCTTCAGTGTGTTCGGCTATTTCTGTCATGACTTTATGTAGTCTTTTTTTTAATATCTTAGCCTTTGCAGTGCGTGAGAAACGGTGAGCGAGTACTCCAATGAATGAGCCTACAGCCAAACCACTAAGAAAAATAGAATTACTAGTTCCCATAATTTAAATAGTTTAGGTTAATAATACATTTAAAGATTTGTTTTTCTGGAGCGATTGAAGAGCGATATGATCCACAATAACAAAATAGCTCCGATAACAGCAGTGAAAAGACTTCCCAACAATCCGGTGGTGGCGATACCCAGCAATCCGAATACCCAGCCTCCTAACACACTACCTGCGATACCTACAAGCAGATTGACGAGAAGCCCAAAACTGCCTCCTCTCATGATCTTGCCAGCTATGAGTCCGGCAACGATTCCAATAATGATGTACCAAATGAAAGACATAACATTAAGTTTTAGGTTAAAAATGATATTATTGGAAACAGATGAATTGAGAAGTCATGACTGACAGGAAAACATCTGTTCCGTTTTGTAGGGAATAACATGAAATGTGGAAAAATAGTTTGTGCTGATAATATGTATTTAACGTTTTTTCTTTTCTATGTGATATGAACTTACAAATGAACTATCGATATAAGTATTGTATGCTATAAAGTAGGCATTGACACAACGGATTTGTTTCCGTCATGAGAATAATAAAAGTAAATAAGAAGTGGATACTACCTATAAGTAGGACTAATGGATGATATAAATCCCAATATTTAGGTATTGTGAACTAGGGAATGAAGGGGTAATTTTGCAAACGAATTAGAGAATATAAACAATAATTGATTAATAAATAAAAAACGATGTGTTATGAAATTGAAAAACTTTTTTACAGTGATGTCTGTTGCATTGTGTACAGTGGCATGTGGTGATGATAAGACGGAAAATGTTGTAAATCCAGCTCAAGAGGTTGCCGGAACTTATAATGGAGTTCTGTCACTATCTGTATCGGGAAACGATCAGGGAACTTCAGATAGTCAGGTAAAAATTTCAGCAGAAGAAGGAGGGACAGTTCAGATTCTTTTGGTTGGTGGTGCAGGTGAAGGAACAATGTCATTGCCGGATATTACTGTTCCCGGAATTAAAGTGCAGACTTCGGATAATGTTACTTATACTTTTCCAGAAAGTAGTATTGATGTGACCGTCGGATCAACTAAGTATACGGGAAGTTTGCACGGAGCAGTAAAGGATGAAAAGGCCGATTTGGTCTTTATACTTAAGCCGGGAGCTATGCCTATGGCTATCAATGCTGTTTTTGCTGGTGTTAAATAGTTTCACATGAAAAGATGTTTTCTCTTTATTATAGCTGTGCTGGGAATGATGTTTCTGTCATTCTCGGCATGTGATGGCATCTTGGAAGGAATCTATGATTATCCGGTTGCTGATGATCGTAATGAATTTGGTTTCATAAAAAATGATCCTTCCACCCATTCGGGTACTATTTATATTGATGCTACCGATTACAGACGGTGGATTTTTATCGACTTCCATACACAGAAAATTGATTCTATTAATGTGACGAATTCCGAACAAAAGGAACCGGAGGAATGGGATGTTGCTATCCATCGTTATGATGCTAAGACCCATAACGGGGCAGTGTTGGAAACGGGTTATACGGGTTTGGTGGCATTACAAAATGCGGGTGTGATGCCCGAAGGCATTTATGTAGAAGATGTGTGGACTACTGACAAAATAGCCGTTGATATGTCTGGAATGATGGATGGTAATATCGTTTATGCAGAATCTTATTTTAATGAAGAATTGTCAAAATGGCTAAATGTGGATAAAAGCAATATGCCTCCTGCTTATATTCCTTCAAACAAAGTTTATATGGTGAGACTGAAAGACGGTACTTATGCAGCTCTTCGTCTCACTAATTATATGAATGATAGTGGTGTGAAAGGCTTTATGACTATTGATTATATTTATCCGTTTGAATTGTAAACCTACATACAATATGCAAAAAATACTCAAAAATGTGTGCCTGATATGCTGTTGCTTGATGGTGATACCAATATCGGCACAACGTATTATTTCGGGAACTGTATTTGATGAGAACAAAGAACCTTTAATAGGAGCAACTCTTTCAATAAAAGGAAAAACGACTTTGGGAACTACGACAGATGCGCAAGGAAAATACATGTTGAAATTGCCCAATAACAATGAATATCTCCTGAAAGTGTCCTATATAGGTTATATTTCGCAGACCTATAAAATATCTGTTGCGCAGGCAGGTGAAATAGATTTTTTGTTGAAAGAAGATGCTGTGAATATGGCAACAGTGGTTGTAACGGGTACTCGTACTCCGAAACTTTTGAAAGATGTTCCTATTGTAACCCGTGTTATTACTGCCGATGAAATAAAGAAAGTAGATGCTACTCATATTGGCGATTTGCTTCAGGCAGAACTGCCTGGGATTGAATTCTCATATTCCATGGATCAACAAGTTTCTCTCAATATGCAGGGATTCGGCGGAAATGCTGTGCTTTTTTTAGTGGATGGCGAACGTTTGGCTGGTGAGACGCTAGACAATATTGACTACAATCGTTTGAATATGGATAATGTGGAACGTATTGAGATAGTAAAAGGAGCTGCCTCTTCACTCTATGGATCGAATGCAGTAGGGGGAGTAGTGAATGTCATTAGTAAGATGGTTACCAAACCTTGGGCAGTGAATATCAATGGGAGATATGGGGCTTATAACGACCAACGTTATGGGGGTACTATTGGTTTCAATGCCGGAAAATTCAGTAGTGTGACTAATGTGCAGCATACTCAGGTAGATGAAAAAAACTTGGCAGATGGAAAAATGGATGAGGAGACAGGGGATTGGGCATTTAAAAAAGTATATGGTGACAGAACTTGGAATGTCAAAGAGCGTTTGATATATACAGCCAATGATAGGATGAAACTGACAGCACGCGTCGGATACTTTTTCCGCGAACGCGACAAGTCACCGACAAACAAAGATCGCTATCGCGACTTTAGTGGCGGAGTAAAGGGAAACTATATGTTTGATACAGCCAATGAGTTGGAAATAGCTTATTCTTTTGATCAGTATGATAAAAGCGACTATTTATTGCAAGCAGTTCATGATGTGCGTGATTATAGTAATGTGCAACATTCGGTCCGTACTTTTTATAATCATACGTTTGCCGACAAGCATATCCTTACGCTAGGAGGTGATTATATGCGTGATTATTTGATGTCTTATCAGTTTGCTGATAATGGAAGTAAATATCAGTATATAGTAGATGGTTTTGCCCAGTTTGATTGGAATCTGACGAAATATTTTAATGTAATTGCTGGTTTGCGTTTTGATTATTATTCAGATTCCGATATTAATCATTTCTCTCCTAAGCTGGGATTGATGTATAAAGTAGGTAATTGTTCGTTAAGGGGGGCTTATGCCGGAGGTTTTCGGGCTCCTACATTGAAAGAGATGTATATGAGTTTCGATATGGCAAGTATCTTTATGATTTATGGTAATCCCGATTTGAAACCTGAAACCAGTCATAATTTCTCCCTCTCGGCGGAATACATTAAAGGGCGTTATAACTTGACTGTTACTGGTTTTTATAATATGGTTGGTAACCGTATTACTACGGCTTGGAGCGAAGCCTTGAAAGGGCAGGTATATACTAATATATCAAATATCAGAATATCCGGTGCCGAAGTGAATGCTTCTGCCAAGTATTCTTGTGGACTGGCGGCACGTTTGTCTTATGCCTATACGTACGAGAATATCAAGAAAGGACAGCCGGTCATTTCAACCACTCGTCCGCATACGGCTACAGTTCGCGTAGAGTATGATAAGAATTGGAAGAATTATGGATTGAATATTGCTTTGAATGGGCGTTTTCTGTCTAAGGTAAATACAGAGGAATATACTTCGAATGCTTCGTACGAGGAAACCGAGACAATGACTTATCCGGCATATACTATGTGGAAACTGATATTGTCTCAGAAAATATGGGAAGGTGCCAGGGTATCCCTGACTGTAGACAATTTGTTTAATTATGTTCCTTCCCGTTATTACAATAATTCGCCTGCTACTAGAGGAACGACTTTTTCAGCGGGTTTGTCATTGGATATAGACAGATTGTTCAAATGATGTTTGATTGCTAAATAGATGATGTGATTAAAATAAGGGATATGAAAAAGAAACAATTATTAATCAGTGGAGGAATAGCGGTTGTCTTGCTGGTCTTGTCTGGTGTATGGAATCTTTGGTTCAGTATAACCAAGATCGCTTTTATAAACTATCAGGTAATCAGCTTAGGACAGATTTCTAAAGCTAATGACAATTCATTTATTAAAGTCAGTGAATTAAGTATGGATCATTTGGATGATTTGACTGGTTATGATATGGTATTTATCAATGCGATGGGACTGAGAATTACTGAAGAACAGCGTGCTCAAATACAAAAAGCAGCCGATGACGGTTTGCCGATATTGACTACTGCCTCCACCAATCCGGCCAACAAGATAATCTCATTGGATTCTATTCAAGCGGATACCTTGAAACTTTATTTGTCTAATGCCGGACGCTGTAATTATCGCAGTATGTTGAACTATGTGCGTGCAAAGATTGATAAGAAGTTATTCTGGGTGTCTGAACCAGAGGCTGTGGTAAAACGTGCTGATGATATGATTTATCATATAGACCCTAAGAAACCTGAAGACGAAGAATTGGGTTTCAATACGGTAGCTGGATATATGGCTTTTTTACAGAGCAATGGATTGTGGAAAGAGAATGCTCCACGCGTAATTGTGACAGGTCCGATGGGAGACCCTGCCAGTTTGGTCGCCAAATTGGAAGAAACGGGAATTGTGGTTTATCCGGTACGTTCCATGCATTCTTTTATTCAGAGCCATGCTATTGATTCTGTGAGGCCATCGGCTGTTATCAACATGGCACATGGACGTATGGGCGATTATGTTGTCGGTTATCTGACAAAACAGAATATACCACTCTTCTCCCCACTGAATGTAAACCGTTTGGTGAATGAATGGGAGGATGATAAGATGGGCATGAACGGAGGCTTTATGGCACAAAGTATTGTGACTCCCGAAATAGATGGAGCCATCCGTCCGTTTGCTCTTTTCGGGCATTATAAGGACGAGGAAGGTTTACAGCATGTCTATGCGATTCCCGAACGTTTGGAGACCTTTGTGCAGACCGTCAATAACTATATGGCTTTGCAACGCAAACCTAATAGCGAGAAACGAGTGGCCATTTATTATTATAAAGGTCCCGGACAGAATGCACTGGCCGCAGGAGGGATGGAAGTAGTTCCTTCTCTTTATAATTTGTTGCAACGCATGAAATGTGAGGGCTATAAAGTAGAGGGCCTGCCAGCTTCTTCCAAAGAGTTGGGACAGATGATACAATCGCAGGGAGCTGTGTTTGGTGCGTATGCTGAAGGTGCTTTCGATCGGTTTATGGAGACTGGCAATCCTGAGTTGATAACGAAAGAACAATATGAAAGTTGGATAAAGAAATCCATTCGTCCTGAAATGTATGCCGAAGTGGTAGCTTCCAATGGTGAGTTTCCTGGAGCATATATGACTACTTCGGACGGTCGTTTGGGAGTGGCCCGTTTACAATTCGGGAATGTGGTACTTTTGCCACAAAATGCAGCTGGTAGCGGCGACAATGCATTTAAGGTGATACATGGAACTCATGCTGCTCCTCCGCATACTTATATTGCTTCTTACTTGTGGACACAATTCGGATTCAAAGCAGATGCATTGATTCATTTCGGAACTCATGGCAGTTTGGAATTTACTCCGTATAAACAGGTTGCTTTGTGTGACAATGACTGGCCCGACCGACTGATTGGTGTATTACCTCATTTCTATATTTATTCTATTGGGAATGTGGGTGAGGGGATGATTGCTAAGCGTCGTTCGTATGCGGGATTGCAGTCTTATCTTACTCCACCTTTTATGGAAAGCGGTGTTCGTACTGTTTATCGTGAACTGACGGAGGCAGTCAAGGCATACAATAATTTGCTTACGGACGATGAACAGGCTGGAATCTCTGCTGATAATGAAGAGACTTTGAAACGTGCTTCGTTGGCGGTGAAGAAACTTACGGTAAAGTTAGGCATTCATCGTGAATTGGGATTGGATAGTCTTTTGGCTGTACCTTACGCCGAGGAAGATATCCGGCGCATAGAAAATTTTGCCGAGGAGCTGGCAAATGAGAAAATCACAGGCCAACTTTATACCATGGGAGTGCCATACGAATCTGCCCGTATTACTTCCAGTGTATATGCTATGGTTACTGACCCGATTGCCTATAGCCTGTTGGCATTGGATAAACTGCGTGGGCGTGCGGACGGACAGGTAGAGAGACATCGTACTCTTTTTGCGCGGCGTTATTTGGAACCTGCACGTGATTGGGTTACTCGTCTGTTGACCGATCCATCGTTATTTTCTGATGATTTGATTTGTCGTGTTGCTGGCATTACTTCCGAAGAGCTTGCTAAAGCACGCGAAATAGATGAGTCTCGTAATGCTCCTCAGGGTATGATGGCCATGATGATGGCCATGGCCAAGGAGACCGGGACTAAAATACAGGTGGATATGAGCAGTGGAATGATGCGGGCCGGCCAAGGGCGACAGCCGAATGGAAGTGGACTATCAGAATCGATGAAAGAAAGAATGAAGGGCATGGCGAAGGGCATGAATTCGGAGAAAATTATGGAATTGGCAAAAAAGATGGGCGCTAACCCTGAGGCTTTGGAGAAGATGGAAGCGAGAATGCGCAAGAATCATGATGCGAGCATGAATGCGGTGGGCAAAGATACAGCCGCTATGAAAAGAGCTCTGCAAAGAGAATGGAGCGAAGCGGATGATAAGAAAGCAGGAGGCATGGAGGTGATGATGAAAGTCATGATGGGAAAGAAAAAGGAATACTCTAGGGAGGAAGTGAATTTTGCTTTTGCGGTCATGGAAGTGGAACGTGCTTTGAAAAATGTGAGCAACTATAAGAATGCCCTTTTGGAAAGTCCGGAAAACGAATTATCTTCTATGATGAATGCATTGAATGGCGGATACACACAGCCTTCACCAGGTGGCGACCCTATTGCTAATCCTAATACTTTGCCTACAGGACGAAATCTTTTTGCTATCAATGCAGAAGAAACTCCCTCAGAAGCTGCATGGGAAAAAGGTAAACAGTTGGCCGACCGTACCATTGAAATGTATCGTCGTCGTCATAACGATTCCATACCTCGTAAAGTAAGCTATACGTTATGGAGTGGAGAGTTTATAGAAACCGATGGTGCTACTGTGGCGCAAGTGCTTTATATGTTAGGTGTAGAGCCTATTCGGGATACGTTCGGGCGCGTGACGGATCTTCGTTTGATTCCTTCAGCCGAATTGGGGCGTCCCCGTATTGATGTGGTGGTGCAGACCAGTGGACAGTTGAGAGATATTGCTGCCTCCCGCCTGTTTCTTATTAACCGAGCTGTAGAAATGGCTGCCAATGCCAAAGATGATCATTTTGAAAACCAAGTAGCGGCAGGGGTTGTAGAAGTTGAACGTGTATTGATAGAAAAAGGACTTACCCCGAAAGATGCCCGTGAAATGTCTACGTTCCGCGTGTTTGGAGGTGTGAATGGTAATTATGGTACGGGCATACAAAGCATGGTGCAATCGGGTGACCGTTGGGAGAGTGAGAAAGAAATAGCCGATGTGTATCTTAACAATATGGGGGCTTATTATGGTAGCGAAAAGAATTGGGAGACGGTTTGCCAGTTTGTTTTACAGGCTGCTTTGACACGTACGGATGCGGTCATTCAGCCGCGTCAAAGCAATACGTGGGGAGCTTTGAGTTTGGATCATGTGTACGAATTTATGGGAGGAATGAATCTGGCTGTCCGCCATGTCACCGGTAAGGATCCCGATGCATATCTGAGTGATTATCGTAATCGCAACAACGCCCGTATGCAAGAAGTGAAGGAGGCTATTGGTGTAGAGGGGCGTACTACTCTTTTCAACCCCTCTTATATCAAGGAAAAAATGAAAGGAGAAGCCGGGGCAGCTCATGTTTTTGCCGAGATAGTACAGAATACGTATGGGTGGAATGTCATGAAGCCCCAGGTGATTGATAAGGAAATGTGGAATGAAATATATAATGTATATATAAAGGATAAGTTCAACTTGGGAATACAAGATTATTTTGAGAAGCAAAATCCTGCCGCTTTAGAGGAAATGACTGCGGTAATGATGGAAACTATCCGCAAAGGAATGTGGCAGGCAAGCGAGCAGCAGATAGCAGATATCGCCCGATTGCATACTGATTTGGTAAATAACTATAAGCCGTCTTGTTCGGGATTTGTTTGTGATAATGCGAAATTGCGTCAGTTCATAGCCTCTAAGGTGGATGAGCAGACTGCCTCCCAATATAAGGAAAGTATTGGCCGGATACGTGAAGCTGCTGCCTCGAAACACTCAAAGGGCATGGTGATGAAAAAAGAAGAGGTGAGCCCGGCCAGCGTGGAACAACAGACAAATGCAGTAAGCAATATGGTGGTATGTGTCGTGGTGATAGCTGCTGTGCTTATATTGATTGTATTGGTTCGTCGCCGTCGTAAAAAAATGCAGGAGTAACAGGGCTATGGAAACAGTTGTAGTTGTTCTTATGATTTTGGTTTGTTTCAACTTTATGATGAAGCAGACATACCGCAAGCGGTGGTCGGTTGCAGCCATAGCGGTTGCGGCCGCCCTCTTTGTGGGGCTTATGTGGCCATATGCTATCCGGCAGTCTAAAACGCAAATTGCCGATTGGATGGCAGATACCCGGCTGATGCTTGATACCTCGGTGGTGCTTACCGTAGAAGTTGTTTTGCAGATGGCATTCTGTATGCTGACAGCTCATATATTGACTGCGGAGCCGGTCAAGAAGCGTACTCTTTGGGCATACCATGCTTTACGTTGGTTTCCGGGTGTTTTGATATTTCCGGTTCTGTTTAGCGGGTTGGTATATCTCATTTTCTCTTTCCCGGGAACTTCCTTTTCACTTGTCGCATGGAGTATGGGAGTGGGGGTATTGGTCTTGATTCCGGCAGGCACTTGGCTTCTTTGTTGTCTTTTACCCGAAAAGGAATTGAGGTTGGAACTGTTGTTTCTCACAAATGCGTTGACTGCTATATTGGGGATTATTGCTACGGTAAATGGCCGTACGGCCGTGGCAGGTGTGAGCGAAGTGAACTGGGGAGCATTGGGCGGCTTGGCCATGCTGCTGTTTGGCGGAGGCCTTGTCGGGTTGATCATGTATAAATATAGACGAATAAAAACAAATATTTAAAACTTACTGACATTATGAATCTTATATCAGACATCTTGTTTTGGATTTCAAATGGACTTTTAGTTCCTGTAGTTGTATTGCTTATTGTTCTTTTCATCCGTTCATTGTTATTGATAGGTAGTTTCTTCGGGCAATATCTGGCTATTCGGCGTACGGATGCGTTGTTGCGCCGGCAGTTTGACTCGCTCACCGTCAACACTTTGTCCGTACTGGAAGAGAAACTTCCGGCTGGGGCGAATTCGTTGATTGTCGTCTACATCCGCCGGGTATTGGAGGTGGGACACCGCCCGGCATACGTGCGGCGTTTGCTGGCCGATTTTGAAATTGCGGCCGATAAAGATTTGGCTGTTTCAAAGACATTGACCAAGATGGGGCCGATGCTTGGGCTGATGGGTACGCTGATTCCGATGGGGCCTGCTTTGGTAGGGCTTTCTACCGGAGATATTGCTTCTATGGCATACAATATGCAAGTTGCTTTTGCCACAACCGTGATCGGTTTGTTTACCAGTGCCATTGGTTTCATAACCCAGCAGGTAAAGCAACGTTGGTATTTGCAAGATATGACAAACCTGGACTTCCTTGCCGAATTGCTTACAGAAAAACATGCCGCTTGAGATGAGACGAAATTTGTTGAGAAAAGAAGAGGATAGTGACTCGATGAGCGTGGTCAGCAACCTGTTTGATGTGGCGATGGTGTTTGCCGTGGCACTGATGGTGGCCTTGGTCACCCGTTATAATATGACCGAAATGTTCAGTCAGGAAGATTTTACGATGGTGAAGAACCCGGGCAAGGAAAATATGGAGATCATTACCAAGGAAGGGCAGAAGATAAACCGCTATACGCCTTCCGAAGAGCAGGATACTCCTAGCGGGAAAAGAGGTAAAAAGGTGGGTATCGCATACGAGTTGGATAACGGAGAAATTATTTATGTGCCCGAAGAAGATTAGGTTCTTTTTTCCACCCCGTATATAGGCCGTGTACAGGGCTTTTCGTGGCTGTAGGCAGGGTGATGCAGAACGCTCGTTTCGGCCCAACGGCCACGCCCAAAAACACGTACGTATGTGTGAGCCCACACGTACGTACGTGTAGGCCTACACATACGGTCGCGAAGGGTCACACGTACGTACGTGTTTTCAGACGGGGTGATACAGGCCTTTTTCGGGGAGACTGGATGAAAAAAAACGTGGCAAACAGGACCGTAGAATTTGTCAAATAGCGGCCTTGGAGTTTGCATAATTCCTCGGGAATATTTATTTTTGGCCTGTCATAATATAAAGAAAGGTAGAGATGAAAAGAATTATAAATGTGTTTTTTGCGGGTGCGCTGGCTTTGACGGTGCTCTCGTGTGATGAAGAACGGAAAGGGTATATCCTGAACGGGGAAATTGCCGATGTAAAGGAAGGAATGGTGTATCTGAAAAAATACCAGGATAAGTCGTTCGTCGATGTGGATTCGGCGGTCATTACAGACGGCACGTTTAAGTTTGAAGGGAGTTGTGGCGAGCCGCTGGCCTACGGACTTACCACTTTCAGGGACAGTAAACGTCCGTTGGTTTTCTTCTTGAACAATGAAACGATGCGCCTGAACATGAATGAATCGGAGAAAGTATTGACAGTTACAGGATCGGCAGTCAATGACTTGTATGCACAGAATGCTCCGTTGACCCGTCAGAATGGATATTGTATAGACAGCCTCGTGCAAGCCCATCCTGCATCGGCTGTCACACCTTATTTTATAATAAAAGATTTCGCTTATAAATTGGGACTGGAGGAGATGAAGACACTGCGTGCTAAGTTGGATTCCTCGCTAGACGGGACAATGTATGTCAACCAGATGGACGAATTGATCAAGCGTATGGAGAATATTCAAGTAGGAGCGGTAGCTCCCGACTTTACGTTGCCTGATGTGGATGGCAATCCTGTCACTTTATCTCATCTGAGAGGGAAGTATGTACTGATTGACTTTTGGGCTTCGTGGTGTCCGGATTGTCGGAAAGAAAATCCGACTTTGGTTGCCGCCTGGAATCGGTTCAAGGATCGGAATTTCACCATATTGGGAGTTTCGTTGGACCGTAAGAAAGAACCTTGGCTGGCTGCCATAGAGAAAGATCAGTTGACATGGACTCATGTCTCCGACTTGAAAGACTGGAAATCGGACGCTGCTGTATTGTATGCGATTCGCTGGATTCCGATGAGTTTCTTGCTGGATCCGGATGGAGTGATTCTGGCAGTGGGTTTGGAAGGCGAGGCTTTGCTGCAAAAATTAGATGAATTGTTGAAATAAAGCTTGCCGGCATTGGTGGGAAAAGAAGAAATCGGAGAACTTTCCCGCTGATGCCTTATTTTATAGTCACTTTGTGTCGCATGCGGTCATCTCATATTCAAAAAGAGAATCACTTTAGGTATTTTTTCAGCAGGCGTTCCTGTGTCATCTTTGTCTTTGAACCGATCGCTGTATTCCATGACAAAACCCAATAGAGAGATAGCGACGAAGTCGACCAGTGAGTACAGATACAATTGTTCTTTCGTCCTTTTTCTCTTTTTTTATTTCCGATAAAATAATTAGCTTCCTGACATGCTGCCAAGAAAAATATTACTAACTTTGCAACACTCAAAGATAAGTGAGATTGTATTTATACATTATAAACAAAAATAAGAGATTATGATGACAATTGACAAATTCAACTTTGCCGGTAAAAAGGCAATTGTTCGTGTGGACTTTAATGTTCCTTTGGACGAAAATGGTAAAATTACGGATGACACTCGTATCCGCGGTGCTCTTCCTACACTGAAGAAAGTGTTGGCTGACGGTGGCAGCTTGATTATCATGTCACACATGGGTAAGCCCAAAGGTAAAGTAAATGCCAAATACTCATTGAGTCAGATTGTCGGTGCTGTTTCTGAAAAATTAGGTGTTTCTGTTCAGTTCGCTTCTGATTGTGCAAAGGCTGGCGATGCTGCGGCAGCTTTGAAACCGGGTGAAGTCCTGTTGCTTGAAAACCTGCGTTTCTATCCCGAAGAAGAAGGAAAGCCGGTTGGCATTGATAAAGAAGATCCTGCATACGAAGATGCCAAGAAGGCTATGAAGACTTCTCAGAAAGAATTTGCTAAGACCTTGGCTTCTTATGCCGATTGCTATATCAATGATGCATTTGGAACAGCTCACCGTAAACATGCTTCTACGGCTGTGATTGCCGATTATTTTGATGCGGACAACAAGATGCTGGGTTACTTGATGGAAAAAGAAGTTCAGGCTGTCGATAATATCCTGAAAGACATTAAGCGTCCGTTCACAGCTATCATGGGTGGTTCAAAGGTATCTACCAAAATCGGTATCATCGAAAACCTGATGGACAAGGTTGACAACCTGATTCTTTGTGGTGGTATGACTTACACTTTTGCTAAGGCTCAGGGAGGTAAGATCGGTAATTCCATTGTAGAAGATGACAAACTGGATCTAGCTTTGGATATCATAGCCAAGGCCAAGGCTAAAGGAGTGAACTTGGTATTGGGTACTGACTGTGTGGCTGCTGACGCATTCTCTAATGATGCCAACACACAAGTTGTTTCTGCCAATGAAATTCCTGAAGGATGGGAAGGTTTGGATGCCGGTCCTACTACTCAGAAAGCATTTGCTGCTGCTATCGAGGGTGCTAAGACTATTCTTTGGAACGGTCCTGCCGGTGTGTTCGAGTTTGATAACTTCACAGCCGGTTCACGTGCTATTGCCGAAGCTATCGCTAAAGCAACTAAGGACGGTGCATTTTCATTGATTGGTGGTGGTGACTCCGTTGCTTGCATCAATAAGTTTGGCATGGCCGATCAGGTTTCTTATATTTCTACTGGTGGTGGTGCTTTGCTGGAAGCTATCGAAGGTAAAATCCTTCCGGGGGTTGCAGCTATTAAAGGCGAATAATCCGGAATTTCTTTATATATAAAAAGGCGGCTCTTTGCGGGCCGCCTTTTTTATGAATCGTAGTTTGCTTTCTTAGAATGTAAACAGGGCTGTTGCTACCAGTCTGTTGTTTGATACAGAATGGGTATCTACAATTTTTCCGTTGGCCTTGTTCATAGAACCATACCAAGCAGAAGTGAAGTTATATTCCAATCCCAGTTTCCAATGGGGGGCATTGTAGGTAAGTTCGGCACTGGCGCTTGCCAATTGATCAACATTGGTTCCTGTGCCATACATTTGGCTCACTTCATCGCTTGTTCCCAGGTTTTTCATATAGCCTACAAATACGGCCGGTTTCCATTTTTTACCATATACGATGTTCAGCCAGGAACTGGAATTGCGGTTTGGAGAATACGATTGTTCGCCTGTGTGCTGGTCAATGGATTTTATGCCATAACCGCCTAGCATAGACGCTTGTGTGAGATTGGAGCCTAAGATACTTTTAGCTGCTACATACCACAGAGGAGAGGTATATTTTATATGCACGTCATAGGAAAGTGAGGTGATTCGTTCATCCACTTTATACACTTTATCTTCCACGATGGACTGTGTGCGAGGGGTTAATGATACCATTTCGATGCCTGCACCCACCAGCCAGTTGCTACCTTTATAGTTGGCTCCGATATAAATTTCCGGAATGCAACTTTCTTTGATATATTTTTGGCTTTTCCCTTCAGGTCCTTGTGACAGATACTGGGATTGCCAAATGGCTGCACCCATTAACTGTACATCGCCCGCTTTGTAATTGAAACGGATTTGCGGGGCACGGCTGAAGGGCTGGAAAGGGGCTCCCATATTTAGATTCAGAATCTGTGGAGCGACCTCACCGTATAGCGGATGCCAAGTCTGTCCCAACAGTAAGCTAGGCTTTCCCCAGTCAAGATTTAAATATGCATGACGCAGACGGACGGTAGAGAATGTGGTTCCTGATCCGCGGAAGTCCATTTCTACTTTAGCAGATGTTTTTGCTTTACCCAACTTGGGTCCTTGTATGTCTACTCCCAAACGGGTGTATAAAGTATAAAAACTTCCGTTGGCTTTTGCGTTTAGGTCTTTACCATCAGCATCGTATACTTTGTCTTTGGGGTACATGTAGAAAAGTCCGTCAACAGTTTCTTCATTGGCGCGACTGTTGTAGTAAAGATCGGTTCTTACTTGTCCGTAAAACTTGTAATTAAAATCTTTTTTCTGAGCATAACTACTAGCTGATAGTAGTAAAAACGTGAATAAGAATGAATATTTTCTCATAATTTAAAAAGGTTGTTATAAAAATGGTGCAAAACTACTCTTTTTACATCGAAATGCCAAAAGTGTGGTAGGAAAAGATTGTTGTTGTAACTGTTTTCTTGTTTGTTTTCATTTTGAATGAAAAGCATTTGTAATACCTTCATGTCTGTTGGCTACTTTTTAGTTCGATGTGTAAAGTGATTATATCCGGTTTTCACAACAAGACGTTTTGTGCATTTGGTATCGGATTTTGTTTTTCCTGTTTATCAGGTTGATAGAACTCCTGTTTGTTGTATTGGATATTTGGATAGAGAGTATTCCTTTTTTTGTGTATTGTCTTTTTTATTAATATAAGCCTCCTTTAAAGAATGAACTTGAAAGGAGGCTCTTTATTTTCAATTGTGATTAGTGGCAATGTCCACATCCTTCTTCATCACCACATCCATCGCCGCAGTCGCCACAACTGCATCCACATCCGCATCCTTCGCCACTCATCATTTTTACCATCTCTTGGATTTCTTCGTTGGTAGCAATGCGAGATTCCACCACTTCGCCTTCGAAAGTTAAGTCTTTGCCGGCATGAGGATGATTCAAATCGACAGTCACACTGTCATTGGTCACTTCGGTTACAGTCGCATAGAAATGATGTCCTTCGTTGTCCTGTAAAGGAATGATGGCACCTTGGAAGATGCGCTCTTCGTCAAATACTCCGTCAATAGTGAACATTTCTTTGGATACAGTGCGTACACCTTCGGACATGTATTCTCCATAGGCTTCTGCAGTAGGAATGATAAAATCAAATTTGTCGCCCTTGTTTAAGGGAGCTATTTCTGATTCAAAACGTTCCAGGGTGGTTCCCATTCCTGATATGAACTGGAATGGATGTTCTACTGTCGCTTCTTCTACTAATGTTTTCTTACCGTCTTGCATAACATAAAGCTTGTATGCCACGGTGATGTACTTATTTTCCATGTTTTCTATTTAATAAATGTAATATATAAACTAAGTGTAGATATTTTCAGTTGACAAAGTTATGCAAAATCTCCGGAAAAGACGAATAAAAAGGGGCAAATGTCTTCGTAACTCCTGTCAATAAGGCGTTTGCGGAGCCAAATGAGGACAGGCGAAAAACCGGGGTAACGCAAAGGAAAGCGGATTTATGAAGCAGAACGGTTTCCAAATCGTTACCCGCCGGATGGTGATTTTTAACACACCGTGTTGTATCTGGCAGCTTGTGGCACAGGTTGGCATATCAAGGTCTAACTCGTTGAGTAATAACTTTGCAAACAAAAAAAAACGAGTATGGCAAGAAGCACATTCAAGGTACTGTTCTACGTGAACGGCAGCAAGGAGAAAAACGGTATTGTCCCCATCATGGGACGGGTTACAATCAACGGGACTGTGGCGCAGTTCAGTTGCAAGCAGAGCATCCCGAAAACGCTTTGGGACGTGAAAGGGAACAAGGCAAAAGGCAAGAGCCACGAGGCGCGGGACATCAACCTTGCCCTTGACAACATCAAGGCGCAAATCATCAAGCACTACCAGCGTATTTCAGACCGTGAGGCATTCGTCACGGCTGAAATGGTACGCAACGCCTATCAGGGAATCGGCAGTGAGTATGAAACCCTGCTCAAGGCTTTTGACCGTGAGAACGAGGTGTTCAAGAAGCGTGTGGGAAAAGACCGTACAATGGCTACCTACCGCTCACGTGTAGTGGCAAGGAACTATGTTGCGACTTTCATCAAGTCATTCTATAAACGTACCGACATGGCCATGCCGGAACTTACTCCCGATTTCATAAAGGAGTTCGCCGCATACCTCTCAACGGAAGCCGGACTGCATAACGGGACGATATGGGAGAAATGTATGTGGCTGAAAGGCGTGGTTATGCGTGCGCACTTCAACGGACTGATACCACGCAACCCTTTCGCACAGTTCCACATCAGCCCCAATGTGAAGGAGCGGGAATATCTGACGGAAGATGAACTGAAAGCGGTCATGACACATGAGTTCGAGGATAGCAAGCTTGCATACATCCGTGACATCTTCGTTTTTGCCAGTTTCACCGCCTTGTCATTCGTGGACATTCAGGAACTGACGAATGACAACATAGTGGAGGTGAATGGCGAGAAGTGGATATTGTCCAAACGCCACAAGACAAAAGTCCCCTTTCAAGTGAAGCTGCTGGATATACCCTTGCAGATAATAGAACGCTACCGACCGATGCAGAAAGACAACCGCATATTCCCCGGCTTGAACTACTGGTCTGTCTGTAAACCTCTGAAACGGATGATAAAGGAATGTGGTATAACCAAGTCAATTTCATTTCATTGCAGTCGTCATGGCTTCGCGACGTTAGCTTTGAGCAAGGGTATGCCCATCGAGAGCGTGAGCCGTGTATTGGGACATACGAATATCGTCACAACGCAAATCTACGCAAAGATAACCACGCAGAAACTTGACAACGACCTGACCATGTTCGGCAACAAACTCAATCAGTCGTTTAACAACATATCAATGGGATGAGTATGGAAAGAAATATCATAACTATGGGTGAATCCGGCTATATCATCATGCCGGATAATGTCGCCAGCATTTGGATGAGTGAGCCGGATTTGGTGGAACTGTTCGGGATAATTGTCCCGACACTCCGTGCCGCCATCAAAGCCGTGTATAAAAGTGGCGTACTGAAAAAATACGAGGTACAGAAGTATGTCGGGCTGGAGAACGGGTATCATTCCGATGTGTTCAGTTTCCCGATGATAGTCGCGCTTGCTTTTCACATCAGCAGTTTTGGGGCGGAACAGGTGCGCAATGCTATTATTGAAAGGTTGTACTTGCGAAAAGAGAAAACAGCATTCTTCTTTTCGCCAGGTATTCACAATATGAATATGTCTAATTATCAAGCATAAAACCTAATGATATGGCGACATGAAATAGTGAAACCGACAAATCTTTATATGTCAATCTATTGCCGATAAAACGCATTATCAATAAAACGTATTGGTGGTCAGTTGAACAGACGTATTGCCGCTTTATCAGCAATACGTTTTACCAAAAAAGTCCGAAGAAGCCTCTTTTCGGGCTTTTGTTGTGTGCATTTTCCTGAAATCCAAGAAAATTATACGTGAGGTATGCATGAGTTGTTAGACCGACTTCTGAGTATTGCCGAATTTTGCGCCAAACAAACATCTGACAATCATAAAATCAAGATGCCGATGAAGAAAGAAACTACAGAAAGGGAGGAGTTTATCCGTGTGGGTACGACCCTCTACAAGTTAGTGAACCAGCCCCGTCTGAACGGTGGCTATGTGAGGAAACGCATCGTGTGGAACAACGAGACGTTGCGGCAGGACTACGGCAAGGACTATCTCGCCACCGTGCCGAAGTATGACGGCTTTTGCACCGTCCCCGACCATGTGGACTACCGTCCCGTGGTGGACAAGTTCCTGAACCTCTACGAGCCGATAGGACACCGCCCGCAGCAAGGCGAATTTCCCTGTATCCGGTCATTGGTGCGCCACATTTTCAGTGAACAGTACGAACTGGGCATGGATTTCCTTCAACTGCTCTACCTGAAACCAGTACAAAAACTGCCTATCCTGTTGTTGGTGTCGGAAGAGCGTAACACAGGCAAAAGCACGTTCCTGAACTTCCTGAAAGCCGTGTTTCAGAACAACGTCACGTTCAACACTAACGAGGATTTCCGCAGCCAGTTCAATTCCGACTGGACGGGCAAGCTGCTCATCGTAGTGGACGAGGTGCTGCTCAACCGCAGGGAAGACAGCGAGAGGTTGAAGAATCTCAGCACCACACTCTCCTACAAGGTGGAAGCCAAAGGCAAAGACCGTGACGAGATAGCCTTCTTCGCCAAGTTCGTGCTGTGTTCCAACAACGAGTATCTGCCTGTCATCATCGACGCAGGAGAAACACGCTATTGGGTACGCAAGATAAACCGCCTGCAATCCGACGACACCAATTTCCTGCAAAAGCTGAAAGCGGAAATCCCGGCTTTCCTGTATCATTTACAGTACAGGACGATGGCAACGAAAAAAGAAAGCCGGATGTGGTTTGCCCCGTCATTGCTGCATACCGAAGCCTTGCAGAAGATTATCCGCAGCAACCGTAACCGTCTGGAAATCGAGATGTGCGAGCTTATACTCGACATCATGGACAGTACAGGCACGGACACGTTCTCATTCTGCTATAACGATATTCTTCTTTTGTTAATACACTCGCAGGTAAAGGTGGAAAAGCACCAAGTCCGGAAAGTCTTGCAGGAGTGCTGGAAGCTCACACCTGCAGCCAACGGACTGACCTATACCACCTACCAGTTCAACTATAATCGGGAATGTCGATATGAGCCGATAAAAAGAGTCGGTCGTTTCTACACCGTCACAAGGGAACAGCTTGAATCCCTGTAATATCATTCTTTTTTGTTGAATTGATGAATAAGGATATGACTATGCTGATAACTAATAATATACACTCTCAACAATTTCTCAACAATCGAAAAGAGCTGTTGAGAGAGGAACAGCACCCGTTTGTTGGTTCCTCTTTTGTCGAGTGGTTTGTTGAGAAGATGTTGAATAGCTATAATGCTGTATATAAGCGTGCTATGACAACCATTCATCAAATCATCGTTTTTACATTCATCACTAAATCCATTGTAAGATTATGACTACACAAGAAGCGAAACAAATCAGAATCGCAGACTATCTGCAAAGTCTGGGCTACACGCCCGTAAAGCAACAGGGAAACAGCCTGTGGTACAAATCCCCGTTCCGGCAGGAAACGGAAGCCTCGTTCAAGGTGAATACCGACCGTAACTTGTGGTTCGATTACGGGCTGGGTAGGGGCGGCAACATCATTACGTTGGCACAGGAACTTTATGCATCCGACTATGTGCCTTACCTGCTTGACAGGATAGCTGAACAGGCTCCACACGTCCGTCCCGTGTCTTTCTCTTTTCGCCAGCAGGCATCCGAACCGAGTTTTCAACATCTGGAAGTGAGAGAACTCACCCATCCGGCATTGCTCCGCTACTTGCAAGAACGGGGTATAAACATAGCTTTGGCAAAGCCGGAATGTAGGGAACTGCACTTCATCCATAACGGAAAGCCTTATTTCGCCATCGGTTTCCCGAACGTGGCAGGAGGATATGAGGTACGTAACCGTTTCTTCAAAGGCTGCATCGCCCCGAAAGACATCAGCCATATCCGACAACATGGAGAGTCGAGAGAGAAATGCCTCGTGTTCGAGGGCATGACGGACTATCTTTCCTTCCTCACGTTGCGGATGAAGAACTGCCCGACCATACCCAACCTTGACAAGCAGGATTACGTCATCCTCAATTCTGTCTCCAATGTTTCCAAAGCCATAGATGTGCTGCACGGGTACGGGCGCATTCACTGTCTGCTCAACAATGACGATGCAGGAAGAAACGCATACCGAGAACTGGAGAGGGAGTTCACCGGACGTATCCGCGACTTCTCCGACAACTACAAAGGGCACAAAGACCTGAATGATTACCTGTGCGGCAAGCGACAGGAATTAGTCATTAGTCCACCACCACAAACCATCGTAAAACCGAAGAAGAAAGGATTGGGATTGTGACATTCCGAATGAGAAAAACGGGAGCTGCCCGAAACTTATTCTTCGAGGATTTGGAGGTAGCAAGTTTGTGTTTCGGGTGTACCGAAACCGCTTGCTGTCCACCATCCAAGTTACAGGAGGTGGCATCCCGTTGGTCTATACAGTATAATCAGTAACAGCATTGAAAGTAGAAAATGGAGCATAAGGAATATAAGAAACTTAACAAGGGCGGTCGCCCGAAAAAGGAAACGGCGGAAAAGCTGAGCTATCGCATTGGCGTGAAAATGGCGGCAGCCGACTACTTCCGCCTGCTGACACGGGCGCATGAGGCAGGCGTATCGCCGAGCGAGTACATGAGGGAATGTTTCCGCAACGGTCATGTGAAGGAACGGTTGTCGGAGGAACACACCGGATACATCCGCCAGCTCTGCGGCATGGCGAACAATCTCAACCAGCTTGCGCATAAGGCTAACGCCGGAGACTTCCACGACGCGCGGTGGGACTGTAAGGTGGCTGTGGCACGGATTCACGAACTCTTGACCAATATAGGGATATGATGGCGAAAATTACAAAGGGAAGCGACTTTAAGGGTGAGGTGGACTACATCCTTGATAAAGACAAGGGGACACAGGTGGTGGCATATGACGGCTTGTTCATGGAAAATAAAGATACCATCGCCATAAGTTTCAATGCACAGTCGCAAATGAATGGCAAAGTTTCAAAACCAGTCGGACACATTGCATTGAGTTTTTCCAAAGAGGATGAGCCATGTCTGACGAACCGTGTCATGGCGAACATCGCACTTGAATACATGGAGCGGATGGACATCCGTGATACACAGTTCTTCATCGCCCGTCATTTCGACAAAGAGCATCCGCACGTGCATATCGCGTATAACCGAATCGACAACAACGGCAACACCATTTCAGACAGGAACGAACGGTTGCGCAGTAGCCGTATCTGCAAGGAGCTAACCATGAAGTACGGCTTGCACATGGCTGGCGGTAAGGATAATGTCAAGCGCAACCGCCTGAAAGAGCCGGACAAGACGAAATATGAGCTTTACGACATCCTCAAAGCGGAAGTCGGCAGATGCAGCAACTGGAACGTGCTTGTCGCCAACCTGAAACGGCAGGGAGTGGAAGTTAATTTCAAGCACAAGGGGCAGACCAACGAAATACAGGGCATTGTCTTCACCAAGAACGGCTACCATTTCAACGGCTCCAAAGTGGACAGACGTTTCAGCTATTCCAAGATTGATGCTGCCTTACAGCTCAATAGGTATGGGGAACGCATGAATCTGATACCGAAAGTCTGTACAACAGATACGCCAAACGCAACTTCCGATGCTGCAAGAGGAGAACTTGTCAGCGGTTCATTAGAATTGCTAAACGGTCACGGTTCATCCTGTAACGCCACCGATGCGGAAGCCAATCTGGAAATGGCGGAGATTCTTCGCAGGAAAAAGAAACGCAAACGGGGAATAAGATTGTAATATGAATTTTTCTAAATAGGACTGGTGTGTTGGAACAGGAAATACGGTTCATCTCTGCGGACCGTATTTCTTCTCAAATAAATCTTGATTGATTTCACCCCATTCAATCATAGCGTCAAGGATGGGAAGCAAGGAGCGGCCAAGTTCCGTGATGGAATATTCTGACCGCGGCGGCAGTTCCGGGTAAATGGTTTTAGCCACCAACCCGTCTTCCACCAACTCTTTTAGCTGGAGGTCCAGTACTCGTGGCGCAGCTTCGGGCAAGACCTTGTGAAGTTCACTTGGTCGCATGGAGGTATCACGCAATTCATCCAAGATACATGATTTCCATTTGGAATCTATCAAACTCATTGTCAACCGTAACGGGCAACTTAAATCGACAGGTATTTTTCTTTCGTACATAATTTCTATTCTTTGGAACTCTGCAAAGGTAACTATAATTTATCTGAAACAAAGTATACCGAAAAATTATTCGGTATATGAATATTTTTTCAGTACTTGTAGGAATAAGAACTACCCTGTAACTTTGCAAGCAATTAAGGAACAAAACATTTTATCATGAGAGATTCAATCAAAGAATACGAGGCAGTGCAGGCCGCTGCCATGAAATTTGTGGAGAGTGTGGCAAAAGGCGACAGCCGATATGCCCGCGAGTTGTTTACCGATGATGCTGTGCTGTTCGGCTTCCTTGATGGGATGTTGGAACGCGGTTCCATCGAACAGTTCTACCGCAATGTGGATACCGTCAGCGGCGGCGAGGAATTCAAGGCCCGTGTTGATGTGGTGGCGGTGGAAGAAACGCTTGCTGTAGTCCGTGTACTGGAGGAGGGCTGGGGAGGTCGTATCGACTTTACCGACTATCTGCTTCTGCTAAAAATTGACGGCGAATGGAAGTGCGTGGCAAAAGCCTATAATCAAAACTCGAATACCATTCAAAAGAAATAAGAATCATGGGAAAGAAAATTGTCATATTGAACGGAAGCCCACGACTGAAAGGCAATACGGCTGGGCTGATAGAGGCCTTCAAGCAAGGTGCGAAAGAAGCTAGGCATACGATGGAGGTGTTTAATTTGCAACGGATGGACATCCATCCCTGTCTGGGGTGTCTGGGCGGCGGTAAAGACAGACAAAGCCCTTGTGTACAAAAGGATGATATGGCGAAGATTTATCCGCATTACGAAACGGCAGATGTGTTGGTGCTGGCATCGCCGATGTATTATTGGAGCATCACGGCACAACTAAAAGCTGTCATCGACCGCCTGTTTGCCGTGACGGAAAAAAGTCCCGAATACCACACCCCCATGCAGCACTGCGTACTGCTCATGGCGGCAGAGGGCGACACGCCGGACAATTTCGAGCCGGTCGAGCATTATTACCATGCCTTGCTCCGCCATCTCGGTTGGGAGAACCTTGGTGAAGTCTATGCCGGCGGTGTGATGCAGGTGGGCGACATTGCCGGACATCCTTCGTTGGCAAAAGCATATAATTTAGGTAAGACCATCTGAAAGAAGCGCGTATGAAAGTATTGCTCATCAACGGCAGCCCCAACAAGGAGGGCTGCACCTATACCGCTCTGCATGAAGTTGAAATGGTCTTGTGGCGGCACGGGATTGAAACGGAGTTGCTCTACCTCGGCAAGAAACCGGTAGCCGGATGTATCGCCTGCATGAAATGCATCGAGACCGGGCATTGCTTCCGCGATGATGCCGTCAAGGAGATTCAAGGTAGGCTTGCGGAGTTCGATGCCATCATTCTCGGTTCGCCCGTCTATTACAGCCAGCCTACGGGGCAGATAACGTCATTCTGCCAGCGGCTTTTCTTCTGCAAGGAGGGCGAAATGGCAGGCAAGTTCGGTGCATCGGTCGTGTCGTGCCGCCGTGGCGGTGCTTCTGCCACGTTCGAGCAGCTCAACCAGTTTTTCACCATCTCCAATATGCCCGTTGTCTCTTCGCAATATTGGAACTCCGTACACGGATTCACCCCGGAAGATGTCCGCAAAGACGAAGAAGGGTTGCAGACGATGCGCTCCCTTGGCGAAAATATGGCTTGGCTGCTGAAGAGCAGGGAAGCAGCCATTAAGCAAGGCATAGAAGCACCTGTTTATGAGCCAAGATTGCGTACACATTTTATTCAGAACAAATAAAAAACGGAAAACATGAAAACGATAACATTATTGGCAGCATGTTGCATGACATTGCTGGCCGCCATCCCGGCATCAGCCCAAAACAACGGCGAATCCGATAGAACAGGTTGCTGTAAACTCCAAGAACAATGTTCACCCTCAGCATCTTGTCCAAACCTTGAAATGGCGGGGATAGTCAAAGCTATTGAGTATTATATAGATGGCGGACGAAAAGGAGATAGCCAAATCGCACGCAAGGGATTTGCTGAAAACGCTACCATGTCGTGGTCTGAGAACGGAAAATTAAAAAGCGTCCCTATTCAGGAGCTGTATGACCTGTATGACCAGCCGCAGAAACCCGATGGTGGTGTTTCGTATAAAATATCATCGTGCAGTGTCGCCGAAGACGTTGCCATAGTGCGTATTGAATCCAAATTCGGATACAATGAGTTTTCCGATATGTTTACACTCGTAAAAGACGGTGACGGTTGGAAGATAATCAGCAAAGTCTATCATAAAAAGTGACGTTATGGAAGAGAGTATCAAGGGAATACTCGAAGCAATCGAATACCATATCGATGGCGCACGCAAAAGCGACCGTAGTATAGTTGCCAAAGCTTTTGCCGATGACGTAACCATGTCGTGGTCAGAAAATGGGGAACTTCGCATTGTACCCATTGAGGCTCTGTATGATTATGGAGACTCGCTCGGCCCGCAGGAGGTGGCGTATAGCCTGACGGAGTGTAGCGCAACGGAAGATACGGCGATTGTCCGTATAGAGTCCGATTTCAGTAAAGCAGGAAAGTTTACTGATATGTTCACGATGGTGAAAATTGGTGACAGATGGAAAATAGTAAGCAAAATCTATCACATAAAAAAGAAAAATGAAGAATAGGCTCAAAACGATATTCGGCATATTTGCTTGTTGTTTGTTTGCCGCTTGCAGCTCTTCTTCCGCAGAAACGGCAAAGAAAGAAGGGCAATCTGCCGAAGGAAAGGAATGGCAGACAATCAAGCCTACGAATGTGAAGAATGCAGTTCAATTGTTCGATAAGGACTGGATGGCTCTTGCAGTTGGGACAAACGGTGACATGAACGCCATGACGATAAGCTGGGGCGGCATGGGCGAACTTTGGGGGCGACCCGTCGTGACGGTATATGTTTCTAACGACCGTTATACACACTCCTTCATGGAACGCAATGATTATTTCACCGTCACCGGTTTTCCGGCAGATAAGAAACAGGCTTTGCAAGTCATAGGGACACGCTCCGGACGTGACGGTGACAAATTGAAGGTTGCAGGGCTGACTCCGGAATTTACAAAATTGGGAAATCCCATATTTAAGGAAGCAAACCTTGCCATTGAGTGCAAGATTATATATAGTGCACCATTCGACATTGACAAGATGTCTCCCGAAGCCAGAAAGATTTATGACCAAGGCATGGGAGTTCATACAATGTATATCGGAGAGATTGTAAATGTATGGTGCAAATAATTATTATACAATGGGATTAGTATTCCAGCCATTCATGCAAGTAGCCCGACTTGAATTTACGAGTTGGGCCACTTATTTTTGAGTGTTGTCCAACCAAGTGGCAACGAATACATGACGAAAATAATCATCTTAGAAGACAATCCCACATACAATACTTTCATCAGCAAGTTCTTGGCAAAGGCGGGATTCAAGAGTATACAGGTTCATCGCCTTTTTACTGCCAAAAAACATTTGCTGGAAGCCGGGGATGATGACATCGTATTGGCCGCTCTGCGCTTGTCCGATGGCGAAAGCACGGAGCTTTTAAGGTGGATGAAAGACAACGACCGATTGTTACCGTTCATCATCATGACAAACTATGCCGAGGTACATACGGCTGTGGAATGCATGAGACTCGGCTCGATTGACTACATGCCCAAACTTCTGATTGAGGACAGGCTGTTACCGCTTCTCCATACCATTGTCAAAGAGCAGGAAGAGAAGCGGGAATTTCAGAACCGTATATTTGTCCGTCAAGGTACGGCATATCAGAATATGCTGAAACGCATCCGGTTGGTGGCACCGACCCGTTTGAATGTACTTGTGCTTGGCGAAAGCGGCACAGGCAAAGAGCACATCGCCCGCCAAATCCACCTCCAAAGCAAATTGGCTGCCAAGCCTTTCGTAGCCGTGGACTGCGGCTCGCTTACCCCCTCACTGGCTCCGTCCGCATTTTTCGGGCATGTCAAAGGAGCGTTCACAGGTGCGGATTACAACGTGAACGGTTACTTTCAAGAGGCGAATGGCGGCACGCTGTTCCTTGACGAAATTGGAAACCTGCCTATGGAAACGCAACAGATGTTGTTGCGGGCCATACAGGAAAACTGTTACCGTCCGGTCGGAGCAAAGGAGAACAAAAACACGAACATACGGATTGTATCAGCCACGAACGAGGATTTGCAGCGAGCAATCAAAGAACGGCGTTTCCGACAGGATTTGTTCTATCGTTTGCAAGGTTATGTGATAACCGCCCCTCCGTTGCGTGACTGCCCGGAGGACATCATGCCGTTGGCCGGATTCTTTCGGGAAGTCTCCAATCGGGAACTTGAACGAGCTGTCAAAGGCTTCGACAGTTCCGCACGGGAAGCCCTGCTTCTTTACACATGGCCGGGCAACGTGCGTGAGTTGAAACAGAAAATACAGAGAGCGGTTCTGCAAGCAGAAAGTGACATGATAACCGAAGCGGATTTGGAGCTGGACTATGAAACCATTGCATCTACCCCCGGCTGTTTTGCCCTAAGAAGCGATGAGGAGGAAAAGGAGCGTATCATACGGGCATTGGAACATACGAACGGAAACAAGATTCTTGCAGCCAAACTGCTCGGCATAGGCAGGACAACGTTATACACCAAAATGGAGAAATACGAGATAACGATAAAAAAGACCATCCGATAAAAATGTACAGGCGATGTTGCCCTGTTCCCGATTTTTATTACTACTTTTGCATCAAGACGAGTGACATTGACAGCAACTTACAGCAAAGCGCAGAAACAGGCACAGTTGCCAATTCGTTACCTCTATTTTAACCTTTCTCTTAAACCTCTTATAAATAAAGAGGTTATAAAAGACTTCCAGAATTACACAAAATCTCTGGAAAAGTCGCAGAAAAAGGAAGGAAATACGTAGAATGGCTTAGTATAAAAGCGTTTATGGCATGGTTGTTCCTTTCAAATGGGCCATAGTTCTGACATGATTCAAGTTTTCCCTTCATCCTTTCATTAATTGCTGAAACGCCCTGTTGATAGGAGTTCTGGCTGTGAAAGGATATTCCGTCAGAGCCTTTCATCCTCCCTTCATAAGTAAGCGTCTCCGGGATTCTTGTGTGGTAAAATAAAAAGTTTAATTAGGTTTGTTTATCTATTCTGCTTTTTCCATCTGTCAGGAAGCAGTTGTCTGTATTTTTCCAGAGTTGTATTCGGTTGCCATTCGGCAGTTCTGTTTATGACATCCGTGAGATACTCAAACAGGTTCACCTTATTCATCCTGCAAGTGAGTGCTATCGTGTAGAGTATGGCGCCTCGTTCGGCCCCCTTATGGCTGCCGAAGAAGAATGAGTTTTTTCTTGATAATGATATGTACCGGTTCATCCGTTCAACTATATTGTTGTCCAGGTAAGTGTCACCATAGTTGAAGATGTCCACCACGGCATTCCACTCATTGCGAAGATAGGTGATAGCTTCCTGCAGTTTGTTCTTAGGCAACAACTCCCCCCGTTCTTCTATTTCATCAAGCGCATCTTTTATTTCTCCGAGTATGTCCGGCGCATACTTTTTTCGATGGATAAGATTCTGTTCTACCGTCCATCCGTCACCCCCGATTTTATGCTTATGCTCGTTTTGATCAAGTGTGTTTATCAGCTCGACAATTCTTTTTGCATCGGGGGCATCCTCACCGCAATCTATAAATTTCCGTTTTATATGTTGCAGGCACGGGATGCGTGTGATATTGGGATAAGCATCGCTTTCGAGCTTCCGGTAAGGTGAGTAGCCGTCACTTTGTATGATCCCTTTGCAACCGTCCAATTCGTTAAGGATAATTCTTTCAGACCGGGATCCGTCATCATAGAGCAGGTATATCATCTTGGTGTTAATGCCTACAACCACTGTAGATACTAATTGAAAAGTGCGCCATATTTTAATTGAAAAGTGCTCCATCC
>CAMWGU010000014.1 GCA_947173895.1 uncultured Bacteroides sp.
CCTCTTTAGACTGGCTAAGATTTATGCATACCCCCAATGATTATCGGGTGAGCCATACTTTTGCGGTTGTTGGAATTCACGTTTTCCTATCCCTGCAATGCAGGCGAAATCTTAGATCTTTCTTTGCGGCACAATTACACTTTTGTCTGCCGTTATGAGAGGACTTGTCGAACCATTTGTGTTTGCGCACATGAAGATAGGTCGAATGCCCCGAAAGGGATAGTCTTGAATGACATGATAAGCACTGAAACCATAGGAGATGATCTCAGGGTTATTCTTGTCCCCACGTAATTGGATCTTCTTTTCATCAAGATAGGTGTCGAAGCGATCAGCACTCTTTTCAAAGTTGACAATATCAAAGTTATGGTTCAGTGAATATTCTTGGTTAATATCATTTCACAATAGCCTTTGTCCATTTGTTCTCAATCACCCGATATACATTCTATTGGCGGTATGAACCCGCTACTTCAGCTGGGGAAGAATGCAACGCGAGTGTACAGCTGAAATACCCTGTTGATGGGGCTGGTTGTGAGAGGTCACTGTTATGATAGTGTTGTTTTTTACAGAAAGTCATACTATCTGTAAGTGTTGAGAGGATGTTTCCATAATTACAAAAAATTACAGAATGGCTTTGCCTGATTTTTCTGAATAAATCAGATGGTGTACTTTGATGATTATAGACAACATGATTTAGCAGAAAATGCCCTGGAAAAAGCATTGAAATATGCCGATACGATTCTATATGTCTAATTTATATCTGAAAAATGCTCACTTATATTACATGTATTTGGAATATTATTCGTATCTTTGTCGCCCGAATTATATAGTATTGCTTTGGGAAAGTTTGATAAATATAAGATTGAATTGAAGAATATGACAGCAGACTCTGCTAAGTATGAGTTTATGCTGGATAATCAATTTTTTGTAGACTTGGATGGTCCAGAAGTACAGAAAGGAAAACTGGAAGTAAAATTAAGTGTAAAAAAAACTTCGGGAGTTTTTCTGCTGGACTTTCATACAGAAGGTGTTGTTATAGTACCTTGTGACCGCTGTCTAGATGAAATGGAACTATCTATTTCCACCTCAGACCAATTGAAGGTGAAATTAGGACTCTCTTTTGCAGAGGAAGGCGATATTGTAATAGTGCCTGAGGACGATGGATATATCAATATAGCGTGGTTTTTGTATGAGTTTATAGTTTTGCATATTCCTATGAAACACGTGCATGCGCCGGGTAAATGCAACAAAGGTATGGTAGGCAAATTGAATAAACATCTGCGTATCTCTGCTGATGATGATATGGGAGTGGCGATGGATGAAGATGATGGTATTAGCGAAGAACCTCAGGAAATAGACCCGAGATGGAATGAATTAAAGAAAATATTAGATAATAATTAAAGTTTATTAAAAATGGCACATCCTAAAAGAAGACAATCAAAAACGAGAACTGCAAAGAGAAGAACTCATGATAAAGCAGTTGCTCCTACTTTAGCTATCTGTCCGAACTGCGGCGAATGGCATGTATACCACACTGTATGTGGAGCTTGCGGTTATTATAGAGGTAAGTTAGCAATCGAAAAAGAAGCTGCTGTATAATCAGTGGCTTTAACACGTTTGTACGTTTAATTGAATAAAGCCGGCGAGCTTCGGCTCTGTCGGCTGTTTTTTTTTGCAGGCAAGTACAAACCAATTAATTTGGAATGATGGAAAAAATAAATGCAGTAATAACAGGAGTCGGTGGATATGTACCTGATTATGTCTTGACAAATGAAGAGATATCAAGAATGGTAGATACCAATGATGAATGGATTATGACTCGAATTGGAGTAAAAGAAAGGCGTATTTTAAATGAAGAAGGGTTAGGGACATCATACATGGCACGTAAAGCGGCCAAACAATTGATGCAGAAAACTAATTCTAATCCTGATGACATTGATGCGGTAATCGTAGCAACTACTACTCCTGACTATCATTTCCCTTCCACTGCTTCCATTTTGTGTGATAAGCTGGGGCTGAAAAATGCATTTGCATTTGATTTGCAAGCTGCGTGTTGTGGCTTTTTGTATTTGATGGAAACGGCTGCTTCACTTATTTCATCAGGTAAATATAAGAAAATCATCATTGTCGGTGCGGACAAGATGTCATCTATGGTGAATTATCAGGATCGTGCAACTTGCCCGATTTTTGGTGATGGGGCGGCTGCATGTATGGTGGAAGCTACCACAGAAGATTATGGTATTATGGACGCTATCCTTCGTACAGATGGTAAGGGACTTCCTTTCCTTCACATGAAAGCTGGTGGGTCTGTATGTCCTCCTTCTTATTTCACTGTTGATCATAAAATGCATTATCTTTATCAAGAAGGAAGAACTGTTTTTAAATATGCAGTTTCCAATATGTCAGAGATTACTGCAAATATTGCTGAAAAGAATGGGTTAAACAAAGATAATATAGACTGGATTATCCCTCATCAGGCAAATTTGCGTATTATTGATGCTGTTGCATCCCGTTTGGAAGTACCTTTGGAGAAAGTGATGATCAACATTCAGCGATACGGTAATACCAGTGGTGCGACACTTCCGTTATGCCTTTGGGATTACGAAAAGCAGTTAAAGAAAGGAGATAACTTGATCTTTACAGCATTTGGCGCAGGTTTTACCTATGGAGCTGTTTATGTGAAGTGGGGTTACGATGGTAGTAAGAGGTAATAATCATCAAAACTACAAATACAAATGAACGCATCCATATTTCGATGCGTTTTTTTGTCTGTAACCAATAAAAAGAAAAAGAATATGCATAAGGCAGGATTTGTAAATATTGTGGGAAACCCTAATGTAGGCAAGTCTACATTGATGAATTTGCTAGTAGGGGAACGTATTTCTATTGCAACCTTCAAGTCGCAAACAACTCGTCACCGTATCATGGGAATATTGAATACGGATGAGATGCAGATTGTATTCTCGGATACTCCGGGAGTAGTAAAGCCAAGCTACAAGTTACAGGAGACCATGTTGAATTTCTCAGAATCGGCATTGACGGATGCGGACATTTTGCTGTATGTGACCGATGTGGTTGAAAAAATGGATAAGAATGCGGACTTTATGAGTAAGGTCCGTAACATGAAAGTTCCTGTCTTATTGCTGATTAATAAAATAGATTTGACTAATCAGAATGATTTGGTCAAACTGGTGGAAGCATGGCATGAACAACTTCCGCAGGCTGAGATTATTCCAATTTCTGCTACTTCTAAATTTAATGTCGATATGGTGATGAAGCGAATTAAGGAGTTACTTCCTGATTCTCCTCCTTATTTTGGAAAGGATCAGTGGACAGATAAGCCGGCCCGTTTTTTTGTGACCGAAATTATCCGTGAAAAAATTTTGCTTTATTACGATAAGGAGATTCCTTATTCGGTGGAAGTGGTTGTAGAGCAATTTAAGGAAGATGCTAAGAGTATCCATATCAATGCTGTGATATATGTGGAACGCGAGTCTCAAAAGGGAATTATTATAGGTAAGCAGGGCAGGGCTCTGAAGAAGGTAGCTACTGAGGCTAGAAAGACCTTAGAACATTTCTTCCAAAAATCAATTTATCTGGAGACCTTTGTAAAGGTTGATAAAGATTGGAGAAGCTCAGATAAAGAATTGAAGAACTTTGGGTATCAAATGGATTGAATCGACTGCGATAGTCGTAAAAAAGAAAGAAAATGGGAAATTTAGTAGCAATTGTAGGGCGCCCCAATGTGGGTAAATCTACACTTTTTAATCGTCTGACTAAAACGCGTCAGGCTATTGTAAATGAGCAGGCAGGAACCACCCGTGACCGTCAGTATGGCAAGTCGGAATGGTTGGGGCGTGAGTTCTCTGTTGTTGACACCGGTGGATGGGTGGTAAATTCTGACGATATTTTTGAAGAGGAAATCCGTAAACAAGTGGGGCTTGCCATCGACGAGGCGGATGTCATCTTGTTTGTGGTGGATGTTGTGAATGGGGTGACTGATTTGGATATGGCTGTAGCTTCTATTTTGCGGCGTACTAAGAAGCCCGTCATTATGGTAGCTAACAAGACGGATAACAATGATTTGCAATATAGTGCTGCCGAATTCTACAAACTGGGTTTGGGCGATCCTTACTGTATTTCGGCATTGAGCGGAAGTGGTACGGGAGACTTGTTAGATCTGGTAGTGGGTAAATTCAATCGTGAGAGTGAAGAACTGCTGGACGAGGATATTCCCCGTTTTGCTGTGGTAGGACGTCCTAATGCTGGAAAATCTTCCATCGTCAATGCCTTTATTGGAGAGGATCGTAATATTGTGACTGAGATTGCAGGCACTACTCGAGATTCCATTTATACTCGATATGAAAAGTTCGGATTCGATTTTTATTTGGTTGATACTGCCGGTATCCGTAAAAAGAATAAGGTAAATGAGGATTTGGAATATTACTCTGTCATTCGCTCTATCCGTTCTATCGAGAATTCAGATGTGTGTATTCTTATGTTAGATGCTACTCGCGGTATTGAAGGGCAGGATTTGAATATCTTTTCTCTTATTCAGCGTAATCAGAAAGGTTTGGTTGTAGTGGTGAATAAGTGGGATTTGGTAGAAAACAAGGATTCAAAGGTGATGAAGACTTTTGAGGAGGCCATTCGTTCTCGTCTAGCTCCGTTTGTTGATTTTCCTATTATTTTCGCTTCTGCACTGACCAAGCAACGTATTTTCAAGGTGTTAGAAATGGCTAAAGAGGTGTATCATGCACGTACTACCCGTATTCCGACAGCTCGTTTGAATGAAGAAATGCTGCCGCTGATCGAGGCCTATCCACCTCCTTCTAATAAGGGCAAATATATCAAGATCAAGTATTGCACTCAGTTGCCCAACACGCAAGTTCCTTCTTTTGTATTCTTTGCTAATCTGCCTCAATATGTGAAAGAACCCTATAAACGCTTTCTTGAGAATAAGATGCGTGAGAAGTGGGAGTTGTCTGGCACTCCGATCAATATATATATTCGGCAAAAATAAATAAGAATGAATGGTTAATAAGCAATGAAAACACCTTCGGTGGTGGTTCTTCTGATTATTAACCATTCTTTTTTTATATCGGTCTTGGGGGCTCAGACCTGTTTTGTTTTCTTCAGTTCGCGTTCTTCCACGTTTCTCACTTTGCGGAGCAGATCGGAGGCGAAGATAAAATTGTTCAGTCGTTCGTTGGTTGCTGTAAATACATCATTTTTTGTTCCTTCCCATTCTTTATGTCCCTTATAAATATAAAGGATGCTGTCGCCTATTCCCATCACAGAGTTCATGTCGTGGGTATTTATAATGGTGGTCATGTTATATTCGGTAGTGATGTCGTGAATCAGTTCGTCGATGACCAATGAGGTTTTTGGGTCCAGTCCGGAATTGGGTTCGTCGCAGAACAGATATTGTGGGTTCAAGGCTATGGCGCGTGCTATGGCTACACGTTTCTGCATACCACCGCTGATTTCTCCCGGATACTTGCTTTGAGCTTCGATCAGATTAACACGATCTAGACAGAACCGGGCACGTTTTACGCGGTCGCGGTAGGTGTCGTTCGAAAACATATCTAGTGGAAACATTACATTTTCCAATACGGTAAGGGAGTCGAATAAGGCGGCGCTTTGGAAAATCATGCCCATTTCGCGGCGCAATGTTTTCTTCTCCTTTTTGTTCATGCTAAGAAAATTTCGCCCGTCATACAAGATCTCGCCTTTTTCAGGAGTAAGCAGTCCGACGATGCATTTCATCAATACTGTTTTGCCGGATCCGCTCTGCCCTATAATCAGGTTTGTCTTTCCATTGTCGAAAGTGGCATTGATGCCTGCCAATACATCTTTTCCCTCGAATGATTTATATAATGACTTTACTTGTATCATCCCATTAAAAGTTGTGTTAATACTAAATCGGAGAACAGAATGAGAACACTGCTCATCACCACAGAGTCTGTGCTGGCTTTGCCTACCGCAATGGAACCTCCCTCTACTGTATAGCCAAAATAGGCGGACACACTGGAAATGATGAAGGCAAAAAAGACGGACTTTATAAAGCTGCACCACACAAACCATTCCTGAAAACTGTATTGCAAACCGTATTCCAAGTCTTCGGCGTTCAGTACTCCGCCGAACCAACAGGTGCAAAAAGCACCGATGATGCCCGAGAAGATACTGAATATGACCAGAAAGGGAATCATCGTCATCAAAGCCACTATTTTGGGAAGGATGAGGTAGCCGGCCGAGTTGACTCCCATAATCTCCAGCGCGTCAATTTGCTGGGTCACACGCATGGTTCCTATTTCGGAAGCGATGTTGGAACCTACCTTTCCTGCCAAGATCAAACACATGATGGAGGATGAAAACTCTAACAGCATGATTTCGCGAGTGGTATAGCCCACTACGAAGCGGGGCATCCATGGGCTTTCTATGTTCAGTTTGATCTGGATGGTAATTACGGCACCGATGAAAAAGGAAATTAGCAGTACGATACCGATGGAGTTTACTCCTAACTGCACCATCTCGTTGAGATATTGCTTGAAAAACATACGCATACGTTCGGGACGTGCAAACGTACGTCCCATCAGCATGATATATTTCCCTACGGTTGTTATGGGTCTTATCATCATAGTTTTCACAATTTCCTGCAAAAGTAGCCTTTTTTGTCTATATAAATGCAAAAGAATGGCTGATTTTCTGTTCTGTTATGCGTTTCCTAAACTTTTTTAGTATTTTTGCCATAAAATAGATGGATATGTCAGAACAGGAAATGGAACAACAAAATACGGCGACCAAAGATGGGCGCATGGTGCTTCGTACGGAAAATCTGGTAAAGAAATACGGTAAGCGTACGGTAGTAAGCCATGTCTCTTTTGATGTGAAACAGGGAGAAATAGTAGGGCTTTTGGGGCCGAATGGTGCCGGCAAGACTACTTCTTTTTATATGACTACGGGACTTGTCGTGCCCAATGAAGGACATATATTTCTCAATGACTTGGATATAACTGCTTATCCTGTTTATAAGCGTGCGCAGAACGGCATCGGTTATCTGGCGCAGGAAGCTTCCGTGTTTCGCAAGATGAGTGTAGAGGATAATATTGCTTCCGTGCTGGAACTGACCAACACCACTCCGGAATATCAGAAGGACAAGCTGGAAAGCCTGATTGCCGAATTCCGCTTGCAGAAAGTGCGCAAGAACCTGGGCGACCAGCTTTCGGGAGGTGAACGCCGCCGTACGGAGATTGCCCGTTGCCTGGCCATCGACCCCAAGTTCATCATGCTGGACGAACCTTTTGCAGGAGTCGATCCGATTGCAGTAGAGGATATCCAGCACATCGTATGGAAACTGAAGGACAAGAATATCGGCATATTGATTACCGACCATAATGCGCTGGAAACTTTGCGCTTGACCGACCGTGCCTATCTGTTGTTTGAAGGGAAAATCCTGTTCCAGGGAACTCCCGAGGAGTTGGCGGAGAATCCGGTGGTGCGTGAAAAATACTTGGGTACCAACTTTGTGCTCCGCCGCAAGGATTTCCAACTGGCGGAAAAGGACAGGCAGACCAAAGCTTTCCGGTCTTGATGCGATGTCTGTATTTTGCTGTCGCAATGTTTAATAAAATAAATAGAAAACCGGAATGCAAATCAGGTATTATTGTTTCGTTATCATCTGTTTGTTGGGCGTTGTGTCGTGTACCCATGCTCCCCATACTCGTGAAATCCGAAAGGTGACCAGTGTGTTCACGCCGGATACAGTTCCGGAATACTCTCTCAAGGGGGATACTTTGTACTATGATCCGCTTTATCCGACTGATATCATGGTGCTCGACACGTTTTTGTTGGTTGCCCAGCATCAGGATGAAAATTTGATTCATGTGTATAGTCTGTGCGATACCACGCTATTGGGCAAATTCTTGTATCAGGGACAAGGCCCCGATGATGTGGAATGGCTTTACGCAAGGTTGGGTAGAAAACGGAGAAGCGAAATTGTTAATCCAGTCTTATTTAAAATCGGCAGCAGTCTTGAATATAAACCAGACATTGGCTGCTGCAAGGCCGGTTTATGAAGAGCGTTTTACCTTTGATAGGGATTCGGCACAAGTTATCTTGCAGAGGACGAATGTGGTGTATAAGTTCCGTGATAAGTTTTTATTGTCTCGTGCGCCAGAACGCATGAAAGGATTGGAAGACTATAATATGAGTTTTCAGTGGCTTGATTATGAGTCCGACCAGATAGGCGATGTGGTTTATGGCATGAATTTGGGTTTGGTTCCTGTTATTCCTTTATATATTGCCGGGGGGATGGGGCTTAACCCGAAAGGGGATAAACTATGTTGTGCTTGCCGTTTTCTTCCTGCATTCAGTATCTTGAATTTGGAAACAGGCGAGGCTTTGCAGGTCTTTCCGGAGGGGGAGAAACCGGATATGCAGGCGATTATTGATGCGCAAAAAGATGCATCATATTATGGCGATGTGACTTCGACGGAACGTTACGTCTATCTTGCCTCTTCGCGTGGTGTTGCACATACAGAGCTTGAGAAAAAGGGTACGGCTATCGAAGTGTACGACTGGGAAGGCCGCGCTGTGTGTCGTTTCTTGGTTTCCGATGTGATTCTATAAAGATATTTTTTATGCATCGACGTGTACTCTCAGTGTTATAACAGGTTAAATGAAAGAAGGAGGGAAATATCCATGTCCCTCCTTCTTTCATTTCGTATCAGGTAAGTAATTAGTTTCTAGGTATTGCTTCCTTGATTACCATTTGGCGCCCCATGAATTCCGAACCGTTCAGTTCTTTCATGGCTTGGGCTGCTTCTGCATCATTTTCTATTTCGACAAATGCAAATCCTTTGGATTTACCTGTCTCACGGTCTTTGATGACTTTTACGGAAGTGACAACTCCGTAAGCCGCCATTGCTTGTTCCAAATCTTCTTCCTTAACACGATAGTTAAGGTTCCCAACATACATGTTCATAATGAATTGATAAAAATAATTAAAATATAAATACTCTCTGAATGGTGACTATTAATGAAGTAGGGGATTCGAACGACAGAGAGTTTACATAGATGCTATTTGTACAAAAAGTAAAAACCTTGCAATAAAAATCACTAGCTATAATTAGTGTCACCAGTCGGACGCAAAGGAACGCATAAATTTTGAATTGGCAAATGGAAATGCAACTTTTTTTTCTTTTTTTAGAATCCTTCTTTCCATAGTGAAGCACAAAGGGGGACGGGGGTGTTCATTATTTCGGCGTGGAGATTTTATGGGACTGATTGAAGATAAACCTTGCATTGTCAGCCTTTTATATGGCCGGAAATGAAGGTGGCTGGAAGCGGTTTTTTGCGTGTGTGGTGGTGCCTTTTTACACGTACGTACGTGTGGGCTTACACATACGTACGTGTAGGCCTACACATACGGTCGCGAAGGCTCACACGTACGTACGTGTTTTACAGGGGGGCGGCAGGGGTGTTTTTTTACGGTTTTTAATGAAAGAGCGATGCCTCAATTTGTATTTTTTAGCCTGTGTATTTGGTTATTGAAAGATTAAACACTAATTTTGCAACCTCTTTGGTGAAAAACAGAAAGAAGTAATAATTAAATAAATAAAGTTCAGAATGAATATTTCATTGCAAAACGTTGACAAAGTGAGCGCATTGCTTACTTTGAAACTGGAAAAGGCTGATTATCAAGCAAGAGTAGAAAAGACGTTGAAAACTTATCGTCAGAAGGCTAATTTCCCGGGTTTTCGTCCTGGAATGGTTCCTATGAGTTTGATTAAAAAGCAGTTTGGTAAGTCTGTCCTTGTAGAGGAGGTAGATAAATTGATGCAAGAAAAGGTGAACGAATATATCCGCGACAACCAAGTGAACATGCTGGGTATGCCGTTGCCTAATGAAGAAAAGATGAAAACTATCGACTTCGATTCACAAGAAGACTTTGAATTCGTATTCGATATTGCTTTGGCTCCCGAGTTTACGGCTGAAATCTCATCGGATGACACCATTGATTTCTATACGATCGAAGTTTCAGACGAACTGATAGAACAGCAAGTTAAGATGTATACTCAGCGTGGCGCAAAATACGATAAGGTAGAGCAATACGAAGATAAGGATATGATCAAAGGCTTGTTGGCCGAACTGGACGAGAATAACAATACCAAGGAAGGTGGCATTCAGGTAGAAGGCGCAGTGATGATGCCTGCCTACATGAAGAACGATGAACAAAAAGCCATCTTCAATGAAGCCAAGGTGAACGATGTATTGGTGTTCAATCCGGCCGCTGCATTCGATAATAATGAAGCCGAACTTGCTTCTTTGCTGAAAATCAAGAAAGAAGAAGTTGCTGGTGTGAAAGCAAACTTCAGCTTCCAGATCGAAGAAATCACCCGTATGGTACCTGCCGAACTGAATCAGGAATTGTTCGACAACGTGTTTGGCGAGGGTGCGGTAAGTAGCGAAGAAGAGTTCCGTGCAAAAATCAAAGAAGGAATTGCCAAGCAATTTGAGTCGGATAGCAATTATAAATTCTTGATTGATGTTCGTGAATATTTGGTCAATAAGATTGGTAAACTGGAATTCCCCGACGCATTGCTGAAGCGTATCATGTTGTTGAACAACGAAGAAAAAGGTGAAGCATTTGTTGCAGAAAACTACGACAAGAGCATCGAAGAACTGACATGGCATCTGATCAGAGAACAGTTGCTTAAGAACAATGGCATCAAGGTGGAACAGTCGGACGTGATGGATATGGCTAAGGAAGCTACCCGTATTCAGTTCGCTCAATACGGCATGTTGAACATCCCCGATGATGTTCTTGAAAATTATGCAAAAGAAATGTTGAAGAAGCAAGAAACGGTAGAAAACTTGGTTAATCGTGCTGCCGAAAGCAAATTGTCGGCCGCTTTGAAGGCGAAGGCTACTTTGAACAACAAGACAGTTTCTATGGAAGAATTCAACAAAATGTTCGAATAATCATTGGGAAAGCCAAAGTAAGTGATTGCTAAAACTTTCTAAAAAAGGGTTTTTTGACCATAAATTTTCGTTCTATATAAAAGTCTCAGGTACGTTAACCGTATTTTTTTGTACTTTTGTTAGTTTGAAAAATTGGGGTTGAAAACCCTTTTTTGTTACTGAATAACTAAACCATTAAATTATGGATGATTTTAGAAAATTTGCTACCAAGCATTTGGGTATGAATAGTATGGTGCTGGATGATGTTATCAAATCGCAAGGGTATCTGAATCCTTACATTTTGGAAGAGCGCCAGTTGAATGTGACTCAGCTGGATGTATTTTCTCGGCTGATGATGGATCGGATTATCTTTTTGGGTACACAGATTGACGACTATACAGCCAATACCCTTCAGGCTCAGCTTTTATATTTGGACTCAGTAGAGTCAGGTAAAGACATCTCTATTTATATCAACTCACCGGGTGGATCGGTATATGCCGGATTGGGCATTTATGATACTATGCAGTTTATCAACAGCGATGTAGCCACCATCTGTACCGGGGTGGCCGCGTCGATGGCTGCCGTGTTGTTGGTGGCCGGGGCCGATGGAAAACGCTCTGCTCTGACCCATTCACGCGTGATGATTCATCAGCCGCTGGGAGGTGCACAGGGACAGGCGTCGGACATTGAAATTACAGCTCGCGAGATACAGAAACTGAAGAAAGAACTTTATACCATTATTGCCGAACACTCTCGTACGGATTTTGATAAAGTGTGGGCGGACTCTGATCGTGACTATTGGATGACAGCTGTCGAAGCCAAAGAATATGGTATGATTGACGAAGTTTTGTCACGCAAGCCTGCTTCTTTATAATGACGTGGAAACGGCTGAAACGGAAAAAACTTCATTCGTGGTCGGTTAGTTTAAATGAATAACACTAATTAACGTAATTCAGCTTTAGTTGCAGTGCGGATTTCTTTTTGGGAAAACCGCATTCGGGAAGCTTGAATATTTAAAGGAACAATAAACATTGGAAGATAATAAAACACCTAAAAACAACAAGCGGAGATGCAGTTTCTGCGGACGTTCGGAAAATGAAGTCGGATTTCTGATTACCGGAATTAACGGTTGCATTTGCGAAAGTTGTTCGGAACAGGCATACGAAATTGTGCAGGAAGCTTTTCATAAAAAGAAGGATGCACCGGGCGAATTGAATCTGAATGAGCTGCCTAAACCAAAGGAGATCAAGGAGTTTCTTGATCAATACGTTATCGGACAGGATGACGCCAAACGTTATCTATCAGTGGCAGTGTACAATCATTACAAACGCCTGCTCCAGAAAGTAGATAAGGATGATGTCGAGATCGAGAAATCCAATATCATCATGGTGGGCAGTACGGGTACAGGAAAAACCTTGCTGGCGCGTACGATTGCCAAGTTACTGCATGTGCCTTTCACCATTGTCGATGCCACTGTGCTGACCGAGGCCGGTTATGTGGGCGAGGATATCGAAAGCCTTTTAACTCGCCTGCTTCAGGTTGCCGATTACAATGTACCTGAAGCCGAAAGAGGAATTGTGTTTATCGACGAGATAGACAAAATAGCCCGCAAGGGAGACAATCCTTCCATTACACGTGATGTCAGCGGCGAAGGCGTGCAGCAAGGACTGCTGAAACTGCTGGAGGGCTCTGTTGTGAATGTACCCCCTCAGGGAGGACGCAAGCATCCCGATCAGAAAATGATTCCGGTCAATACGAAAAACATTTTGTTTATTTGTGGCGGAGCATTTGACGGCATTGAACGCAAGATTGCACAACGTCTGAATACACATGTAGTGGGCTACGGAGCGGTGAAGGACGTGGTGAAGATAGACCGAGGCAACCTGATGCAATACATCGCTCCTCAGGATTTGAAGTCATTCGGGCTTATCCCTGAGATTATCGGTCGTCTGCCCATTTTGACCTATCTGAATCCGCTGGATCGAACTGCGTTACGCAACATTTTGACAGAACCTAAGAATTCCATTATCAGACAATATGTCAAATTGTTCGAGATGGATGGAGTTAAGCTGGAATTCCAGCCCGAAGTGCTCGAGTATATTGTGGACAAAGCCGTCGAATATAAACTGGGAGCACGCGGATTGCGTTCTATCGTAGAAACGATCATGATGGATGTTATGTTTGAAATCCCCTCTCAAAAAGCGAAAACGTATGAAGTGACACTCGAATTCGCGAAAAAGCAAATGGGAAAGGCAAATATATCTAGAATGCAAACCGCTTAGTATCAAGAGATAAAAGGAGAGAAAAAGAAAAAAATGCAATTCTACTGAAAAATATTATCCGAAATATGGGGAGAATTTGAGAACTTGTTTATAACTTTGTTAGGAAACAAAGAAGTAAAACAAGCAATCGGGAAAACCGTGAAAAACTATTGATACAATGACGGAGAATATAAATTTAACGGACGCATTAAAAAAGTATTTTGGATTTGATACTTTTAAAGGTAACCAGGAGGCTATTATCCGTAACCTGCTTGCCGGGAATGATACATTTGTCTTGATGCCTACGGGCGGTGGTAAATCGCTATGCTATCAGTTACCATCACTTATTATGGATGGGACGGCCATAGTTATATCTCCTTTAATTGCATTGATGAAGAATCAGGTGGATGCTATGCGTAATTTCAGCGAAGAGGATGGAGTGGCTCATTTCATCAATTCGTCGTTGAACAAATCGGCTATCGATCAGGTGAAGTCAGATATATTGAAAGGAAAAACCAAGTTGCTTTATGTGGCTCCCGAGTCCTTGACCAAAGAGGAAAATGTGGACTTTTTAAGGGGAGTGAAAATTTCATTTTATGCAGTGGACGAGGCACATTGTATTTCGGAATGGGGACATGACTTCCGGCCGGAATACCGTCGCATCCGTCCTATCATCAATGAAATAGGGAAGGCACCGGTAATAGCTCTTACTGCTACTGCCACTCCAAAGGTTCGTATGGACATTCAGAAAAACTTGGGGATGCAGGGTGCACAGGAGTTCAAATCTTCTTTCAATCGTCCGAACTTGTATTACGAAGTGCGCTCGAAGACAAACAATATCGACCGAGATATCATCAAGTTCATCAAATCTCATTCGGGCAAGTCGGGTATCATCTATTGCTTGAGCCGTAAAAAGGTGGAAGAACTGGCAGAAGTGCTTCAGGCAAACGGAATCAATGCGCGAGCTTATCATGCTGGTATGGATTCGACCACGCGTACTGCCAACCAAGATGGTTTCTTAAAAGAAGATATTGACGTGATTGTAGCTACTATTGCTTTTGGTATGGGAATTGATAAGCCCGATGTGCGATTTGTGATACACTACGACATTCCGAAGAGTTTGGAAGGCTATTATCAGGAAACAGGAAGAGCTGGACGCGATGGGGGTGAAGGACGGTGTATTACGTTCTATTCTAACAAAGATCTGCAGAAACTGGAGAAGTTTATGCAAGGAAAACCGGTGGCCGAACAGGAAATAGGCAAGCAATTGCTGTTGGAGACAGCTGCATATGCTGAATCATCTATTTGCCGTCGCAAGTCATTGTTACATTATTTCGGCGAAGAATATACAGAAGAGAATTGTGGAAATTGTGATAACTGTTTAAATCCTAAAAAGCAAGTGGAGGCTCAGGATTCATTATGCGCAGTGATTGAAGCAATCATTGCGGTGAAAGAAAATTTTAAAGCAGATTATATAATTGATGTTCTTTTGGGCAAGGAAACATCAGAAGTACTTGCTCATAAACATGAGGAACTGGAAGTGTTCGGTTCGGGCATGGGAGAAGAAGAAAAAGTGTGGAACGCTGTCATTCGTCAGGCTTTGATAGCTGGTTATCTGAGTAAAGATGTAGAAAACTATGGCTTGTTGAAAGTCACAACCGAAGGGCATAAGTTCCTGAAGAAACCGAAATCTTTCAAAATTGTAGAGGATAACGATTTTGAAGAGGAAGAAGAGGAAACTCCGCTTCGGGGAGGTGCCTCGTGTGCGGTGGATCCTGTACTTTACTCTATGTTGAAGGACCTTCGCAAGAAGTTATCAAAGAAACTGGACGTTCCGCCCTATGTCATTTTTCAGGATCCTTCTTTGGAGGCGATGGCAACCATTTATCCGGTCACTTTGGAAGAGTTGCAGAACATCCCGGGTGTGGGCGCAGGTAAAGCGAAACGCTATGGCCAGGAGTTTTGTGTACTAATAAAGAAGCATTGCGAGGAAAATGAAATTGAACGTCCAGAGGACTTGAGGGTTCGTACCGTTGCTAATAAGTCCAAGATCAAGGTATCTATCATTCAGGCTATCGATCGCAAGGTCGCTTTGGATGACATCGCCGTGTCGAAAGGACTGGAATTTGGCGAGTTGCTGGACGAGGTGGAGGCTATCGTTTATTCGGGTACCAAGCTGAATATCGATTACTTCTTGGAAGAAATTATGGATGAAGATCATTTGGAGGACATTTATGATTACTTCAAAGAATCTACTACTGATAAGATTGACGATGCGATGGACGAATTGGGAGATGAGTATACTGAGGATGAAATCCGATTGGTGCGCATCAAGTTTATTTCTGAAATGGCAAACTAATTTTTCACATAAAATAATTATTTAATGTTCTTAAGCCGGGCCGTAGTGATGCGTCCCGGCTTTTTGGGTATGACAGGTATATCATTCTGATTTATTTCTTGGCTTCAAAAGGGTTTCCCTGTGGATGTTGGCTTACTACCCATCGAAAGGCATTCACAAAAAGCAGGTTCTGTGTGGCATCGGTAAAACCGGAGTCACCATGTCCCATGTTGAGATAGATCATGCGGTAGCGCGTATGTGTCCAGACAATGGGAAAGTCTCCCCATTGAACAATATCCTTTATACCGAAAGGGTACATCTTGGGAGAAATGGAGAGCAAAACGCGTACATCCTTGTTTGTCCGGGGAGAGGGATTCCATTGATAAAACTCAGATTCGGGTACAACAAAAGAAGCCGGAAGTGAGCGTGTAACCGTGTGGGTGGTATCACACTCCACTAATGCCGATTGGGGAGGCCAGTTGTTGCAATAAAAAGATCCGCATCCCAAAAACTGGTTGAACCAGGGCCAATGAGTGTTCTGGTCGTTATAGGCTGCGGCATGGAATCCCATCCATCCTCCGCCTTTTTCCATATAGCTTTGAAAGGCTTCTCTTTCTTTTTTGTCTTGAGGTTGGGCGTTCAGCATCACAATGATGTGATAGTTTTGCAGGCTATCTACGTAGGGGCGTAGGCTGGTGGTGGTGTCCATCAGGAATCCTTCGCCATACGTTAGTTTGCGGAAGAAATGTAGCGCATCTTTGGAAAACTGTATATGGGCTTCTTCTGCATGAGGACTCCATACCACTAAAGCCCTGAAACGGGGATGGCTGGCGTAGTTTGCCGGATAGTTTTGGGGAGTTTGTGCCATCATGGACAACAGGCGGCTTGTCAAAAGCCAGAAAACCAAGCTGCATCGGATTGTTTTTCGTGTACTCATATTATTGGTCTTGTTTTTTGTTTTTTAATCTGATATGTCGCCTAAGGCCCAACTTATGGCATTAGCAAACAGTTTTACAAAGCTTGGCTGACGGAAAAGTTCCGCATCATGGCCAAACTGGAAATACACATTGCGTGCAGCTTTGTGCGGATTGGTCCAGATAACAGGATGGTCTCCCATGCGTACAGTCGATGAGGGGGAGTAACTGTGTTCGTCCACATGGGCCAGTACATGTACATGGGGGCGCGGGTTGCTGTGATAGGTGTACCATTCGTCGCGTGGAAGTCTCAATGTGTCGGATATACCTTGGGTTACAGGATGTGTGCGATCTTCTATGCAGATGGTTCCGTCGGCTGTCTCGGCCACATAGTCTTTCCAGCGGATATTTCCCATGAAATGGCTGAACCATTCCCACATGGGGCCGGTTCCGAAGTTGTCTCCCAGGAGTGTAGCATGGTGAAATCCGATATATCCTCCCATACTCTTGTCGATATACGTTTGAAAGTCTTGCCGGGCATCCTTGCTCCAGTTATAAGGAGGATAGTCCAGTTGCAAAATGAGGTGATACTTTTGTAATTCTCCTGCTGGTAGATTGTGCAGATGGGTGAGTCGTGTCACCTCTATGTGCAGAGAGTCTTCGTGTGTTGTCAGCCAGTCTAACGCACACTGGCTGAAAGGTTCGTGTTCGTTGTCCTTTTCGGCTATGGCCAGTACACGGCGTGGAGCCTCGACTCCTTTTCCTTCTTGCATCAGGCTGAGTTGCAGAGTGCGGCGTTTGTCACCCTGTGGGGTGTCATCGGCATATTCCCAGTACATGCCGCCCCGCAGATTATGATCTATGATGTATTGGCATTTCAAAGCTAGCGACTTTGTGTTATCAAAACCGCTCACTAACGTGCCATCAGTCTTTGCCAGGTAAGGCACTTGTCCTTCCTCGTTCCATTGTTCGATGATGTTTGGAGGTAGAGGGATTCCCCGGTGATAATGTCGGAAAGTACTCTCTCCTCTGCCATAAAAAGGCATTCCCATCACCAGTTTGTGAGCAGGAACACCCTTTTCTAGATGGGCTTCAATGGCTTTTTCTACGCTTATCCATCCGGTGATGGGGCTATCGTACATTGCCGAATGATGTTGCGGAGGATTTCCCATGTCGTAGGACATTACGTTGACCATATCTAGATATTGGATGCAAGAAGGGAAGTCGATGTACTCGCCGCTGGCTACGGTGGCGCATGTCAGTAACCGTTTACGGCCGAGGACTCTACGCAGGTCGCGCATCAGCAGGGTGAAATTTCGTGTATCTTCTGTAGAACTGGAGATTCCGGCTGAAGATTGGGTGGGGTATTCCCAGTCGATGTCTATGCCGTCCAATCCGAATTCTTTCACCGCCCGCAGGCAATCTAGGGCAAAGGCTGTGCGCCGTTGTTCATCGGAAGTCATCTCGCTGAATCCTCCGGCGCCCCATCCTCCTATCGAAAGCATTATGCGTAGGTGGGGGGCTTTTTGTCGTAATGCTACGATACGGTGCAGACGTTCCGGATTGGAGATACGGATACCATCAAAGGAGTCGTTTACTAGTGCAAAGGCATAATTGATGTGTGTCATGCTGGTGGGGTCGGGCAGAACATCGGTCCATGAGGTTACGTAGGCCACCACTACTTTATTGACTTTTGGGGTTTGTGTCCTTGCTTGCAAGGAAAATCCGAATAAGAGCGGTATGATAAAGGCTAGTGTCCGGATCGATAAGTGGAATTTGTTCATTGTGTTATAAGTATTTAAAGATGTTCTTTGGATAATAGTTGATATGTCTCTTCTTTCACAAAACTATAATAATTATGTAGCATGAACAAATATTTGCCTAGAGAAAGGTTGTTTTGATGTAGTCTGGGTTCATCGTTTTTTGAGATTTCTATCTGTGATGAATGCATGATCTTGAAACGCCGGCTGTATCTTTTCCCGGTGAAACCTTTTTATGTATTGGGCTTTGTTTTACCTACTGCATTTGTTAGATAGTTGTTAACTACTATTAAATATAATAGTTCTACTAATGCTTTTAGTAGTTTGTCGTAAAGTTTGCTTATATTTGTGGGGTGTCAAACGAATGAAGCGAAGAAAGAATGAGACGATTAACAGCAAAGGAAGAAGAGATCATGAATATTTTTTGGAAGCACGGACCGATGTTTATTCGGGAAATGCTGGCTTTTTATGAGGATCCGAAGCCTCACTATAATACTGTTGCCACTTTGGTAAAACTGATGGTGGAAAAGGGGTTTGTTACTTTTCGGGCTTTCGGGAACAGTTATCAATATAGTGCGGTTGTGACCGAAAAAGAATATAAAGGTTCTGCATTGGCCGATGTTATTTCGCAGTATTATAACAGTTCTTATACTAAAGTTGTGTCTCAGTTTATAGAAGAGGAAAAGATGGACTTAGATGAATTGAAGGCGCTTATAGCAGAAATCGAAGAAAAACAAAAATAAATCTAACCGAGTGATGGTAACCTTTTTGACTTACATACTGAAAAGCAGTTTTTGTCTCTCCTTATTTTATGTGTTTTATAGGATATGGTTTAGGGGGACCACTCATTTTCGTTTCAACCGCAGGGTGTTACTTGGTGGAATGGCAGTATGCTTGTTGCTTCCGTTGACGCGCATCACTCTAGATGAAGAGTTGCCTGTACACCGTTCGTTGCGGATGCTGGACGAGGCGTTGATTACCTTGTCTTTGCCGGAAGCGGATCATATTGTTGCGGATGCGGACAAGGTGGTGTCGGGAGAAAATGCACCGGTAGGCATTAGAAAAATGTTTTGCCTTCTTCCGGCTGTTTATGGAGGCGGATGTGTCGTTGTGTTCTTTTCATTTCTGATGGCTTATGTCCGTATGTGGAGGTTGATGAAGGAGGCGGATGTCCGAAAAGACGGGAAGGTGACTTGGCTGGTTACGGACGGAAAGATAAACCCGTTCAGCTGGGGACGTTACATTGTGATGAACCGTGATGACTATGTGGAAAGGCCACTGATACGTTTGCACGAACGTATGCACGTTTGCCATCGTCATTCGTGGGATAATTTTTTTATGCAATTGTTGCAAATCTTTCACTGGTTCAACCCTGTGGTGTGGCTGTGGAGGAAAGAATTGTACGATCTTCATGAGTATCAGGTCGATCGTGAAGTACTCAATCAAGGCATCGATGCTAAAATATATCAATTATTATTGGTGAAGAAAGCCGTAGGCGCAAGGCTCTACTCTATGGCTAGCGGCTTTAATCACTGTTCAATTAAAAAACGTATTGTTATGATGAAAAAAAGAAAAACTCCTAGATGGAAGCGCCTGTATCTCTTGCTGGCGTTTCCGGTAGTGGCAGGGGTGATATTTGTATTTGCCCGGCCCGAAGTGAATGACACCTTGCAGATGGTAGTTGCCCGGCAGGTTGCAGTGTCTGATACCAACTTGGTGGATTTGTCGGTTTCGGCAGCCGATTATCAGGTATTTGCCGATGAATGTGTGGCATTTGATTTGTTTGTCAACCAACATAACCAGATGCTCTTTGGTGTTTCTTCGATCATGGATAAGGTGACGCCAGACGATATGGCGGGCATCATATCGAAGCGGTTAGCGTCTGTTTTTGTCTCATGCTATGACAAGAACGGGGAGGTGCCGGAGATAGTGGTTCGCATTACGGCCGACCGCAACTCGAAGATGGGATTTGTTTTCGATGCCAAGCATCGGGTGATCTGTGCGTATGAACAGGCTCTGATGAAATTGGCCGGGAAATATCCTTCCGAATTGTTACGCCGGAGCCTTGCCGCCCGCGTCTCTTATGAAGAACCTCGTGCTTATGCCAAGCCGGTGCCGGCCGGAGTGTACGATAAAAACCTACGTTTGGGTGAAGGCATCCGTGTCGCCTTGTTCTCTGGTGAGAAGCAGAGGGCGGAACTTGCCGAATTCACTTTGCAGGAACTGGAGGAGGTGCTTGCCGGAATAGATTGTTCTCGGGACGAGCTGACTGTCGGGCTAAGATTGTCGAAGGATACACCGGAAGGAGTGTTGCACGACATCAAGCAGGTATTGCGGAAGTATTTGCTGAAAGTGGATATAGTGCACTAGTCTTCAAGCGCTAAAAAATACTTGGTTCGTGAAGCATTCGTGACGGATGCAATGATACGAAAGCGTATTGGGGAGTCGGCTGCGGGCAGGAAGCACTTATAGGGTGATAGATAAGAACTGTGCCGATTCCTTAAAATGAATTTTTAAGTTAGTAACGCGTTGATTATTAGCGTGTAGTGTGAGCGTTATATATAATAATAATCATGATGAAATGCCCGTACGGTCGCGTCGAAAAACACGTACGTACGTGTGAGCCTTCGCGGCCGTATGTGTAGGCCTACACGTACGTATGTGTAAGCCCACACGTACGTACGTGTAAAATGCCGTGTTCAGAGCCATGAAACAATCGCCTCAAATGCACCAATCAAAGGGGTGAAAAGTGGGACGCAGAAGCCGGTGTGTCGAATTGAAATTTCTCTAAAAAAACAGCCAATCCTTTTCCCGTATTGAATAAAATGTGTATATTTGCACGCAATAAAATCTAAACGCATAAGCCCTATGTCATTTATTGCAGATAAAATTGTAATGGACGGATTGACTTACGATGATGTATTGTTGATCCCCGCCTATTCTGAAGTTTTACCAAAAACAGTCGAACTCACGACTAAGTTCTCACGCAACATCGAGTTGAAAGTTCCTTTTGTGACTGCTGCCATGGACACTGTCACCGAAGCGAAAATGGCTATCGCCATCGCCCGTGAAGGGGGAATCGGTGTGATTCATAAAAACATGTCCATCGAAGAGCAGGCACGTCAGGTGGCTATTGTGAAACGTGCCGAAAACGGTATGATTTATGATCCGGTGACCATTAAAAGAGGCTCTACCGTGAAAGATGCCCTTGCACTGATGGCCGAATATAGAATTGGCGGTATACCTGTGGTAGACGATGAAAGATACTTGGTAGGTATTGTGACCAACCGCGACCTTCGTTTCCAAAAGGATATGGACAAACGTATCGATGAGGTGATGACAAAAGAGAACATCATTACTACCAACCAATCTACCGATATGGAAGCTGCTGCACAGATTCTGCAAGAACATAAGATAGAAAAACTGCCGGTGGTGGATAAGGATGGCAAGCTGGTGGGACTTATCACCTATAAAGATATAACAAAAGCAAAAGACAAACCGATGGCCTGCAAGGATGCCAAAGGTCGTCTGCGCGTGGCAGCCGGTGTGGGAGTTACCAATGATACATTGGATCGTATGCAGGCTTTGGTGGATGCCGGTGCAGATGCTATCGTGATTGATACAGCTCATGGTCATTCCATGTATGTGATTGAAAAACTGAAAGAGGCAAAGAAACGTTTCCCGGATATTGATATCGTGGTAGGTAACATCGCTACGGGCGAAGCAGCCAAGATGTTGGTGGAAGCCGGTGCAGACGGAGTGAAAGTGGGTATCGGCCCGGGTTCCATCTGTACCACCCGTGTGGTAGCCGGCGTGGGAGTACCCCAGCTCTCGGCCGTGTATGAAGTGGCCAAGGCGCTGAAAGGCACAGGCGTACCTTTAATAGCCGATGGTGGTCTGCGTTATTCGGGTGATGTGGTGAAAGCTTTGGCAGCTGGTGGTTATAGTGTGATGATCGGTTCGCTGGTAGCCGGCACGGAAGAATCGCCGGGCGACACAATCATATTCAACGGGCGTAAGTTCAAATCCTATCGCGGCATGGGATCGTTGGAGGCCATGGAAAATGGTTCGAAGGACCGTTATTTCCAAAGCGGCACTGCTGACGTGAAAAAACTGGTACCCGAAGGTATTGCCGCCCGTGTTCCTTATAAAGGTACTTTGTACGAAGTGATCTATCAGTTGGTAGGTGGTCTGCGTGCCGGAATGGGATATTGTGGTGCTGCCAATATAGAACAATTGCATAATGCCAAGTTCACCCGCATCACCAATGCCGGTGTGTTGGAAAGCCATCCACACGATGTGGCCATAACCAGTGAGGCTCCCAATTATAGCCGCCCTCAATAAAAACTGTTCAGTGATGCCGCATAGAATGGTCGGTATGTTGTTGCTTCTCCTTGTGTCCGTGTCAAGTATGCGGGCGCAAGGAGAAGTTGTGTTATCTGTTGGAGGCGAACCGGTGATGCGTTCCGAGTTCGAGTATTATTTTCGGAAGTCCACTCATCGGACTCCAGACTCCTTTTTGCCTTCCTTCATTGATTACAAACTGAAAGTGCGCTATGCGTGCGATGCGGGTATGGATACCTTGCCGGCTTTTCGCACTCAGATGGCTTGGTATCACGGCAAGCTGCTGAGAGCTTACCGGGCAGACTCCGGACTGGAGGAACAGGAGGCACGCCGGCTGTATTTGCAGGGGGAACGTCGATTACAGGGAAGCGGCTGGATACGGATTGCCCATATCAGTAAATACCTTTCTCAGCATGCAGGCCATCGGGAGGAGCAAGAGGCTAGAAGATTGATGGATTCGGTCTATACAGCTTTGCAGGAGGGAGCGGATTTTGCTGTCTTGGCCGCCCGTTGTTCGGATGATACAGGTTGTAAGGATCAAGGAGGGCTGTTGCCATGGATGCCTGTGAATAACAATATGCAGGAGTGGATAGATCGGTTGGCATCGTTGAAGAAAGAACGCTTCTCGGCTCCTTTTTACTCGCCGATGGGCATTCATATTGTGAAATGGGTGGATCGCAAGCCGGAACTTACCTTTGAGGAAAAGCGCGGCAGGTTGATAGATTATTTGGAACGCTGTGGCAATCAGCAGTGGAAAGAATTGTCTGACGGGCAGAAGGACAGCCTGGAGTTTCGGGTACAAGAAGTGCATGACGGATTGCTTGCCGCCTGTGTGTCGCAGAAATATCAACCGGGCGATGTGTCTTGGAGTGAGGCCGATCTGGAACATTTCTTCAAGCAACATCAATCGGATTATGCTTGGGATTTGCCACATTATCGGGGAGCGGTGATACATTGTAAGGATAAGAAGGTTGCTTCTGCCGTAAAGAAATTGCTGAAAAAGAAGCCGCTATCTCAATGGGAGGAAACGGTTCTCGGATTGGCCGGCCACACAGGTTCGCCACGAGTGCGTATCGAAGCGGGTATTTTTAGGATAGGAAGCAATGCGTATGTGGATAAATTGGTCTTCCGATGTGGAGAGTTCCAGTCCGATCCGGATTTTCCCTATACGTTTGTAATGGGGAAGAAGCTGAAAAACGGACCTGATAGCTATGAGGATGTGAGAGATGCGGTGATAAGAAACTATCGGATGGTTTACGAAGATGCTTGGCTGAAAGAGTTGAAACGGAAATATAAGGTTGAAATAAACCAAGAGGTTTTAAAAACAGTTAATAATAACGGAAGTAATTAATTATTGCAGTATCTTCGTTCACTATTTTAAAGTTATATGAATATTGTAAAAGACTGGGGATTGTTGCTTGTTATAGCAGGTGTTTTTTCGGGATGTAGCCAAGAGCACGACCACAAGGGGAAGACTCCTTTAGTGGAAGTGGCTGGTGAATATCTTTATAAAGAAGATCTGCAGGCCGCGCTTCCTTTTCATACTTCAAAGGATGATAGTGTTTTGTTTGCCGAACACTACATAAAGAACTGGGTGGAAGATGTGTTGTTTTTTGAAAAAGCGGAGGGAAACATTCCAGATAATGCCAAGATAGCCAGATTGGTAGAGAACTACCGTCGGGCGTTGATTATGCATACATATCAGGAAGAGTTGATCAACCAAAAGCTGGCGAATGAGATAAGTGAGGAGGAAATCAGTGCTTATTACGAAAAGAATAAGGAATTGTTTCATACGGAGCATCCGTTTGTGAAAGGCTTGTTGATCAAAGTGCCTCTTCAGTCACCGAACTTGGCTAGTGTACGCAATTGGTATAAGAAAAACACACGTGATGCTATTGAAAATCTGGAGAAATACAGTTTGAGCAACGCAGTGAACTATGATTATTTTTATGACCGCTGGTTGCCGTTGTCTGATGTAGCTGCCAAGATTCCATTGAAAGAACTGGACGCTGATGAGAATTACTTGGACAAGAACCGGAATGTGGAAGTAAAAGACACTGCGTTCTGTTATTTTCTGCATGTGGAAGATTTTTTGGGAAGGAACAAGCAACGGCCGCTGGACTTTGCTAGAAAAGAGATAAAGGAGATTTTAATAAATCTGAAGCGGGTAGAATTTGTAAACAAGATTAAAGAAGAATTGTACCAACGTGCTTCAGATAGGAATAAGATTAATTACTATTATTTGAATTCAAATGAATAAGTTGATGTGTATCAAAGTTTATGTACTGGCGCTGATGTTGTTTGCTGTTATTGCCACATACGGCCAGGACAATGTGATAGACGAGGTCGTATGGGTGGTGGGCGATGAAGCCATCCTGAAATCGGATGTGGAAAATGAGCGTCTGAATGCCCAATATGAGGGACGCAGGTTCGATGGCGATCCGTATTGTGTAATACCTGAACAGCTTGCCATCCAGAAATTGTTTCTCCATCAGGCGGCTATTGATAGTATTGAGGTTTCTGAACAAGAGATTATCAGCGATGTGGAGAGACGAACCAACTGGCTGATTGACGAAATTGGTTCTAAGGAAAAAGTGGAGGAATATTATAACAAGACTTCTACTCAGATACGCGAGATGCTCCGCGAGAACATACGTGACGGAAAGATGGTGCAGAAGATGCAACAGAAGATTGTGGGGGATATCAAGATCACTCCGGCCGAGGTACGCCGTTATTTCAAGGATCTTCCCATGGATAGTATTCCTTTTATTCCCACTCAGGTGGAAGTACAGATAATTACTATGGAACCTAAAATTCCGCAAGAGGAAATTGAACGTGTGAAAAAGACCTTGCGCGACTATACGGAACGTGTCAATTCGGGTGATATTTCTTTCTCTTTGTTGGCCAAAATGTATTCGGAAGATCCAGGGTCTGCACGAAGGGGAGGAGAGTATGGATTTACAGGAAAAGCTGAGTTGACTCCTGAATTTGCTAATGTGATATTCAACATGAACGATCCGTCTAAGATTTCGAAGGTGTTTGAAACGGAGTATGGTTTCCATATTGCCCAACTGATAGAGAAGCGTGGCGACCGTGTGAGTTATCGTCATATTTTGCTGAAACCGAAGGTGGACGAGAAAGACCTGGAAGCTGCTTTATTGCGTTTGGATTCTATTGCTAATGATATCCGCAGTGAAAAATTTACTTTTGATGATGCAGCTACTTTTCTTTCACAAGATAAGGAGACTCGGAACAATCACGGATTGATGGCGAATCCACAGACCGGTACGGCGCGTTTTGAAATGCAACAGTTGGCAATGGTATCGCAGGAGGCTGCCAAGATGGTGGAAAACATGAATGTGGGCGAGATTTCCAAACCGTTTATAATGATCAATACTAAAGGGAAAGAAGTGTGTGCTATTGTGAAATTGAAAACCCGTATTAACGGACATAAGGCTACTATATCGGAGGATTATCAACGCCTGAAAGGTATTGTGACGGAAAAGCGCAGCGAAGAGAAACTTGATAAGTGGATAAAAGAAAAACAGAAGCATACCTATGTGCGCATTAATGAAAAGTGGCAACAATGTGATTTCAAATATCCAGGTTGGGTAAAGAAATAATAGATAGAGTATAAAATATATGCTTGGAAAAAAAAAGAATAAAAACTCTTTAGGCAGGCATAGGATACTTACTGCAAGTATCCTGTGCCTGTTTGGCTTTTGCTTGTTGGCCCAGGTGAGGCCGGCCGGAAAAGGAGGGCAAAAACCAGCTAAGAGCAAGGTGTATCTGTTGCACTCGGATGTGTTGAAGAAAAGTCAGCAGCATCCAGATCCGGATGCTCAGATTCTGATAGGAAATGTCGCGTTTCGCCACGATAGTATTTATATGTATTGTGATAGTGCCTGTTTTTATGAAAAGACAAATTCGCTGGAGGCTTTTGATAATGTAAAGATGGTGCAGGGAGATACGTTGTTCTTGTATGGCGACTATTTGTTTTATGATGGGAATACCCAGATTGCTCAAGTTCGTTATAACGTAAAGATGGAAAACAAGAACACAACTTTGCTGACGGACAGTCTGAACTATGACCGTATTGCTAATTTGGGATATTATTTTGAAGGCGGAACATTGATGGATGAGGAAAATGTGCTGACCTCAGAATGGGGAGAGTACAGTCCGGCTACCAAGGTTTCTGTATTTAATTATGATGTAAAGCTGGTTAATCCCAAATTTACACTGACTTCGGACACGTTGGGATATAGTACAGCAACCAAGATTGCCAATATTCTTGGGCCGTCTGACATTGTCAGTGACGCAAACCATATTTATTCCGAACGGGGCTTTTATCATACTCAATTGGGACAGGCTGAACTGTTAGAACGCTCTGTCCTGACTAATGAAGGAAAACGTCTGACGGGCGATAGCCTGTTTTACGATCGGGTGAAAGGATATGGAGAGGCTTTTGACCATGTGATGATGGCAGATACAGTGAATAAGAACATGCTGACTGGTGATTATTGTTATTACAACGAATTGACGAAGTACGCTTTTGCTACCCAAAAAGCTGTGGCGGTAGACTATTCACAGGGTGATAGCTTATTTATGCATGCTGATACATTGCAGATGTATACTTATTACTTGAATACCGATTCTATGTTCAGGGAGACAAGGGCCTACCACAAGGTGCGTATATTTCGTACAGATGTTCAGGGAGTATGTGATTCATTGGTCTTTTCTTCTAAAGACAGTTGCCTGACTATGTATGACGATCCTATATTGTGGAATAACAACCAGCAGTTGTTGGGAGAGAAAATTATGGTTTACATGAATGATAGCACGATAGATTGGGTGCATATTCAGAATCAAGCTTTGTCTGTGGAGCGTTTGGATTCTATCAGCTATAATCAGGTGACGGGAAAAGAAATGAAAGCTTGGTTTGAGAGAGGAGAAATGCGTAAGGTTGATGTGATTGGCTCGGTTCGTTTGATTTATTATCCGATGGAGCGTGACAGTACGTTGATTGGGATGAATGTCTCGGAAACCAGTTTACTGAACATCTTTTTAGAGAACCGGAAGATGAAGAAAATGATCATGAGTCCAAAGTCGAACGGTACACTATATCCGATGCTGCAGCGTCCGTCCGAGAAGATGAAATTGGATAATTTCTCATGGTTCGATTATATTCGACCTCTTGATAAGGAGGATATCTTTAATTGGCGAGGAAAAAAGGCAGGACAAGAGTTGAAGAAGAGCAATCGAAGTGCTATTCCTTTGCCGAATCATGATTTATTTAATAAAAAGAAGTAGCTATGGGAATGTTTAAAATGGAAAAGCCTCGTCGTTTCAACCACCAGTATATCTATGTGGATGAACGTAAAGAGAAATTGCAGAAAATGGAGGAGAGTGCCAAACGTGATTTAGGCATGCTTCCTCCAAAAGAATTTACTCCGGAAGATATCCGTGGTAAATTTGTTGAAGGTACCAAGCATTTAAAACGAAGAAAAGAAAGTGGACGTAAGCCTATGACTTATGGAGCTTTGTTTGTGTCCATATTGGTATTGCTGTATATCTTGCATTATCTGGTGACTGGAGAATTTACTTTTTAACGAAGCAAGTTACAATAATATGAGTGATATAATCCGTTTGTTGCCGGACTCTGTAGCCAATCAGATAGCGGCAGGAGAGGTGATTCAGCGTCCTGCATCTGTAATTAAAGAATTGGTGGAGAATGCTATTGACGCAGGTGCACGACACATTGATGTGCTGGTTGTGGATGCAGGAAAGACTTCCATTCAGGTGATTGATGATGGAAAAGGTATGTCGGAGACGGATGCACGTTTGTCTTTTGAACGTCATGCGACTTCTAAGATTCGTGAAGCGGCCGATTTGTTTGCTTTGCATACGATGGGCTTTCGTGGAGAGGCGTTGGCCTCTATTGCTGCAGTGGCACAAGTGGAGCTCCGTACTCGTATGGAAGAAGAGGAACTGGGGACTATGTTAACAGTGGCAGGTTCTAAAGTAGAGAATCAAGAGGCGGTTTCGTGTCCGAAAGGAAGCAGTTTCAATGTGAAAAATTTGTTCTTCAATGTGCCGGCACGTCGCAAGTTTTTAAAGTCGAACCAGACAGAGTTGAGCAATATACTGACAGAATTTGAGCGAATTGTATTGGTCAATCCGGCTGTGTCATTCACTTTGCGCCATAATGATTCAGAATTATTTAATCTCCCAGAACTCCAATTGCGTCAGCGTATTATGGGGGTTTTTGGAAAGAAATTGAATCAGGAATTGTTATCGTTGAATGTAGATACTACGATGGTCTGTGTCTCTGGATTTGTGGGAAAACCGGAGACGGCCCGTAAGAAAGGAGCTCGTCAATACTTTTTCGTAAACGGACGGTATATGCGTCATCCTTATTTTCATAAGGCAGTTATGGATGCATACGAACATTTGGTTCCTGTGGGAGAACAGGTGTCTTATTTCATTTATCTGGAAGTGGATCCTGCACATATAGATGTGAATATACATCCAACTAAGACCGAGATAAAATTTGAGAACGAGCAAGCAATCTGGCAGATATTGGCGGCAGCTGTGAAAGAAACTTTAGGTAAGTTTAATGCAGTGCCTTCCATTGATTTTGATACGGAAGGTATGCCGGATATTCCAGCTTTTGATACTTCACCATACAAGGGTATACAGCCGCCTAAGACAACTTATAATCCTGAATACAATCCTTTTAACACTTCGGCTTCCCCTCCTTCTTCTTATTCTTCTTCCGGTAAGGATTGGGAAAAATTGTATGCGGGTTTGGAGCGGCAGACTTCTTCACAGCATGCTTCTTCTGATGAGGTCAACTATGGAACGGACGGGTTTGCAATTGCTGATGCTCCTTCAAGTTTGTATGATCAAGTAGAGAATACATCGGTTGTTGAGAAGTCGGGGCAACACTATCAGTTTAAAGGGCGTTTTATCCTGACTTCTGTAAAATCCGGATTGATGATCATTGATCAGCAACGTGCCCATATTCGTATTTTATATGACAGATATATGGATCAGATAACTCGGCGACAAGGTGTTTCTCAAGGAATGTTGTTCCCGGATATTGTGCAGTTCCCTCTTTCCGAAGTTGTCATTTTGCAGGAGATTATGGAGGATTTGTCATTTCTTGGATTTGAATTAACAGATTTAGGAGGAGGAAATTATGCCATCAACGGAATTCCGGCAGGTATTGATGGACTGAATCCCATCGAATTAATTCAAAATATGGTGCATACGGCTTTGGAAAAAGCAGGGAAAGTGAAGGAGGAAATACAAAGTATATTGGCTTTGACATTAGCGAAAGCGGCGGCGATTGTTTCTGGTCAGGTGTTGACTCACGAAGAGATGACTGGATTGGTGGATGAATTGTTTGCTGTATCCACTCCCAATTATACTCCGGATGGCAAAACAGTACTTGCTGTCATTAGTGAGGATGAACTGGAGAAACTGTTTAAATGATATGCTTGTTGGCGCATTATAAATAACGTGAAGATTCTTGAACTTAATAAAAACAAATTCAATACACCATTATTTTTTGGCAGGACTTTTGTACATTTGAAAACTCATTTGCTGCTGAAAGTTTTTTGTATAGGATTTTAGCAGCCAATAATCAATGATATGAAGATACTATTATTTAGTTTGCTTTTGTGCTTGTTAGGCTCTTTGAATGGGATGGCACAAGAAAATGATAGGGGTGTTAACTCTGAAGATACTACCTTTCATCAACTTTCAAAAAAAGAATTAAAGCGGCAACGGGTGGTCAGGCGCAATATACATTATAATATATTGGGTGGACCGAGTTATACTCCGGATTTTGGTGCTTTGATAGGAGGTAGTGCTTTGGTAACGTTCCGTATGAATCCATCGGATTCATTGCAAAAACGTTCTGTTTTGCCGATGGCGGTCGCGCTGATGTTTGAAGGAGGCTTGAATCTGATGGTGAAGCCTCAGTTATTCTTTAAAAACGATAAGTTCCGCATATTTGGCAAGTTTGTATATAAAAATACACGAGAGAATTTTTATGGCGTTGGATATACTACCAATAAGCATTATGAGCGTAGTGATTCTACCAGTGAATACCGTTACGGTGGATTCCAGATCAATCCATGGTTTTTGTTTCGTTTGGGAAGGAGTAATTTTTTTGCTGGTCCGCAGATTGATGTAAGCTATGATAAGATGTCCGAACCCGCAAGATATTTGGTGGAGCAACCAGATTATAAAAGATTAGGAGGTGATGTCGGTGGATATACAAACTTTAATTCCGGGGTGGGATTCTTATTAACGTATGACAGTCGGGATATTCCTGCTAATGCTTATAAAGGTATTTATCTGGATTTCCGCGGATTGATGTATCAGAATTTTTTAGGAAGTGACAATAACTTCTATCGTTTGGAGGTGGATTATCGTCAGTATAAACGTATGGGGAACAGAAAGGTGTTGGCTTGGACTGCCCAAACTAAAAATGTGTTTGGTAATGTTCCGATAAATCAATATGCTTTGAGTGGTACTCCGTTTGATCTTCGTGGGTATTATATGGGACAATACCGTGATAAATCCTCCCATGTAGTACTTGCCGAATATCGTCAGATGTTCAATACAGACAAAAGTACATGGGTAAAACGCATGTTGCATCATTTAGGATTTGTCGCTTGGGGAGGATGTGGTTTTATGGGACCTACCATGGGCAAGATTGAAGGAGTGTTACCTAATGCTGGTCTAGGGCTTCGCATCGAGGTTCAGCCACGTATGAATGTCCGTCTGGATTTTGGACGTAATTTTGCAAATAATCAGAGTTTGTTCTATTTTAATATGACTGAAGCATTTTAATGGAAGGTATATGATATGCAGACTGAATATATAATAAAAGCAATAGATGCAGCTTTGGCTGCTGGTAAAGAAATTCTAGAAGTTTACTATGACCCAAACTCTGATTTTCAAGTTGAAAGAAAAGCAGACCAGTCTCCGTTGACGCTTGCTGATCGTAGGGCGCATGACACCATTATGAATTATTTGCGAGACACGGATTATCCAGTGTTGAGCGAGGAAGGAAGACATTTACCTTACGAGGAACGGTCAAGATGGGATACTTTGTGGATAGTAGACCCGCTGGACGGAACAAAGGAGTTTATCAAACGGAATGGAGAGTTTACCGTCAATATTGCTTTGGTGGAGCGGAAGATTCCTGTTTTTGGAGTGATTTATGTTCCTGTTACGAAAACTCTTTATTGGGGAGAACCGATTGCGGGTGCTTATAAAATGGAAGGAGTGGCCTTGCGTGACGGACGTTCGCTGGAAGAAATGAAGGCTGCTGCTCTCCGATTGCCTTGTGCCCAAACGAATGAATCTTTTGTCATGGTGGCTTCCCGTTCACATTTGTCAGCTGAAACAGCAGATTATGTAGAACAAAAGCGAAAGATGTATCCTCATGTGGAATTGGTGTCTGTGGGCAGTTCGATCAAGATATGCAAGGTCAGTGAAGGAGTGGCTGATGAGTATCCTCGTTTTGCTCCTACCATGGAATGGGATACGGCTGCTGGTCATGCCATAGCTAAGGCGGCGGGAGCCGAAATATATCAGGTCGGCAAAGAAGAACCTCTAGTGTATAACAAACTGGATTTGTTGAATCCTTGGTTTATCGTTAAACGAGATTAATATTCAAAAGTGATGCTGACATTTGATATGATTATTGTATTTGGAGGATTGTTGGGGATGGTGTCCGCACTGATTCTCGACAAAATGCGTCCTGGTATGATTCTGTTTTCTGTGGTTGTGCTTTTTCTGTGTTTCGGCATACTGACTCCGAAAGAGATGCTGGAAGGTTTTAGTAACAAGGGAATGATTACCGTTGCTTTGCTTTTTCTGATTAGCGAAGGAGTGAGACAGTCGGGGGCCTTGGGACAGTTGATAAAAAAACTTCTTCCTCAAGGGGAAACAACAGTCATGAAGGCACAGGCACGTATGTTGCCTGTAGTTTCATTTGTATCGGCTTTTTTGAACAACACTCCGGTGATTGTTATTTTTGCACCTATTATTAAACGGTGGGCAGAATCGGTTCATCTTCCTGCCACTAAATTCCTGATTCCTATTTCATACGCAACCATATTGGGTGGTATTTGTACGCTTATCGGAACTTCTACTAATCTGGTGGTGGATGGTATGGTGGTGGATGCTGGTTACAAAGGATTTGGCATGTTCGAGCTGGGACGGGTAGGTGTTTTTATAGCTTTGGCAGGCATTCTATATCTATTGTTTTTCTCTTCTAGGCTACTGCCTGATGTGCGTAAGGACACGGTCGGCGATGGGCAGGAGGAGACAGATACTTCTTCTTTTCATCGGGTTGAGGCTGTGATCGGCGCGCGTTTTCCGGGTATCAACAAACGAGTGGGTGATTTTAATTTTATCCGCCACTATGGTGCCGAGGTAAGGGAAATCAAGCGGGGAGGAGCCAGTATCGTGGATAATTTATCGCGGGTAAAATTTCGCGAGGGAGATACCTTGGTATTATGGGCGGATGATTCTTTTCTTTCTACGTGGGGGGATTCTTCTGTGTTTGTGTTGTTGGCCAATGGAAAGGATACAGAACCGGAAGCTAGCCGGAAGAAGCGTTGGTTTGCGTTAGCTTTATTGGTGCTGATGATTGTAGGGGCAACACTGGGCGAGTTACCTTTTATGGAAGAATTGCTGCCGGGCATTAATCTGGATATGTTTTTCTTTGCGGCCATAACGACTGTGATTATGGCATGGACCAAATTGTTTCCGGCACGTAAATATACGAAATATATATCATGGGATATTCTGATAACCATAGCCTGTGCATTTGCTATAAGCCGTGCTATGGTGAATTCCGGAGTGGCGGATGCCATTGCGCGTGGCATTATTGATTTGAGTAATGAATACGGTCCTCATGTGTTGCTGGCAGTATTGTTTATCATTACCAATTTATTTACGGAACTGATAACCAACAATGCGGCGGCGGCTTTGGCATTTCCGTTGGCTCTTTCCTTGTCTAATCAGTTGGGAGTAAGTCCGATGCCTTTCTTTGTTGTAATCTGTATTGCAGCGTCTGCCAGCTTCTCCACTCCCATCGGATACCAGACCAATTTGATAGTACAGGGTATCGGAAACTATAAGTTTACAGATTTTGTGCGTATCGGTTTGCCGTTGAATATACTGACGTTCATTATTTCGGTTATGTTGATTCCATTAATATGGCCTTTCTGACGAATTTTAAGAAAAAACAGATTATAGAAATGAAAGAAGAAAATATCTATCCTATATTTGACCGTATGCTTTCCCGCGAGGATAAAGAGGAACTGCTGGGACAACGGGGGGTAATGATTTGGCTGACAGGACTCAGTGGCTCAGGCAAGAGTACGTTGGCTATAGCTTTGGAGCGTGAGTTGCACCAACGTGGTTTGCTTTGCCGTATTTTGGATGGAGATAATATCCGCTGTGGCATCAATAGTAATTTAGGCTTTTCTGCAGAGGATCGTGTAGAGAATATTCGGCGTATTGCCGAGATAGGCAAATTGTTTGTCGACACGGGAGTCATCACTATTGCCGCTTTTATCAGTCCCAGTAATGATCTTCGGCAGATGGCGACTCAGATTATCGGGGCAGATGATTTTTTGGAAGTTTATGTCAGTACTCCCTTGGAGGAGTGTGAAAAACGTGATGTGAAAGGGCTTTATGCCAAGGCGCGTCGTGGAGAGATCCCCCATTTTACCGGCATATCCGCACCTTTTGAGGCTCCGGAACATCCGGTATTGTCTTTGGATACTTCCAAGCTGAGCTTGGAAGAAGCTGTTGGTGCTTTGCTGGAATTGGTACTGTCTTCAGTCAATAATAAAGGAGAAAAAATATAATTTATTAGGAAATGGAAGAAAATTATAAATTGAGCCACTTGAAGGAACTGGAGGCAGAGTCTATCCATATCATTCGTGAAGTGGCGGCTGAATTTGAGAATCCTGTCATGCTTTATAGTATCGGCAAAGACTCTTCTGTCATGGTGCGTCTGGCCGAGAAGGCATTCTATCCGGGAAAGGTACCTTTCCCTTTGATGCATATTGACTCAAAATGGAAATTCAGAGAGATGATCGAGTTTCGCGACAAGTATGCTGAGGAATATGGTTGGAATCTGATTGTAGAGAGTAATATGGAGGCTTTCAATGCAGGAGTGGGACCTTTCACACATGGTAGCAAAGTGCATACTGATTTAATGAAGACGCAGGCATTACTTCATGCACTGGATAAATATAAATTCGATGCTGCCTTTGGCGGAGCGCGCCGTGACGAGGAGAAATCGCGTGCCAAAGAACGTATATTCTCCTTCCGCGACCGTTTTCATCAGTGGGATCCCAAGAATCAGCGTCCTGAGTTGTGGGATATCTACAATGCCAAGATTCATAAGGGAGAAAGTATCAGGGTGTTTCCGTTGAGCAATTGGACCGAACTGGATATCTGGCAATACATTCGTTTGGAACATATTCCTATCGTGCCGCTTTATTTTGCCAAAGAGCGTCCGGTGGTGAATATTGACGGAAATCTGATTATGGCTGACGACCACCGTTTGCCCGAAGAGTATCGTGACCGTATTGAAATAAAGAAAGTGCGCTTTCGTACTTTGGGTTGCTGGCCTTTGACCGGAGCCGTAGAGAGCGAAGCCGATACGATTGAGAAAATTGTGGAAGAAATGATGACTACTACCAAAAGCGAACGCACTACTCGGGTTATCGACTTCGATCAGGATGCCAGTATGGAACAGAAAAAGCGCGAGGGATATTTTTAAATGGAAAACCAGGACTTAAAAAACGAAAAGGGTGATGGAGAATAAACTGAATATAAAAGAATATCTGGACAAGGATGAACAGAAGGACTTGCTACGTCTGTTGACTGCCGGGTCGGTAGATGATGGGAAATCCACCTTGATAGGACGCCTGCTGTTCGATAGCAAGAAATTGTATGAGGACCAGCTGGCCGCTTTGGAACGCGACAGCAAGCGTATGGGAAATGCCGGCGATCATATAGATTATGCTTTGTTGTGTGACGGACTGAAAGCGGAACGCGAACAAGGGATCACGATTGATGTGGCTTACCGATATTTCTCGACGAACAACCGCAAATTTATCATTGCCGATACTCCGGGACATGAACAATATACTCGTAACATGATTACCGGTGGATCTACTGCCAATCTTGCTATAATTCTGGTAGATGCCCGTCTGGGTATCATCACGCAAACCTGCCGGCATACTTTTCTGGTTTCATTGTTGGGCATAAAGCATGTGGTGTTGGCTGTCAATAAGATGGATCTCGTTGACTTTTCGGAGGAGCGCTTCAATGAAATAGTTGCCGCATATATGAAATTTGTTCAACCGCTGGGTATTCCTGATGTGACTTGTATCCCTCTTTCGGCACTTGACGGTGATAATGTGGTGGAGAAATCCGAGCGCACTCCGTGGTATAAAGGCATTTCTTTGCTGGAGTTGCTTGAGACTGTTTCTATCGGAAATGACCATAATCTGACTGATTTTCGCTTTCCGGTTCAGTATGTGTTGAGGCCGAATCTGGATTTTCGTGGTTTCTGTGGAAAGATAGCTTCCGGAGTGGTGCGCAAAGGGGATGAAGTGATGGCTTTACCTTCCGGAAAGAAATCCCGTATCAAGAGCATTGTAACGTATGAAGGTGAGCTGGATTATGCATACCCGCCACAGGCAGTGACGCTGACTTTGGAAGATGAAATAGACGTGTCTCGTGGAGAAATGTTGGTGCATACCGGTAACGCGCCTGTGATTGACCGCAATTTTGAGGCCATGCTGGTATGGATGGACGAGGAGGCTATGGATGTTGACAAGTCTTTCTTTATCAAACATACCACTCATACGGGGCGTATTCGTATAGACGGCATTAAGTATAAAGTAGACGTGAACACCATGGAGCATTTGTCTGTGGAGAACGGCAGGTTGAAACAAGAAGAGTTGCCTTTGCAGTTGAATCAGATAGCACGGGTGACACTGACTGCCGCCCAACCGTTTTTCTTTGATGCTTATCAGAAAAACAAGGCTTGCGGTTCTTTCATATTGATCGATCCTATTACCCATAATACCAGTGCAGTGGGTATGATTATAGACAGGGTGGAGGCCAAAGATATGGCGTGTGTCATGGAAATTCCTACGTTGAACCTGACTGCAATGGGAATCGGTGAGGAACATTACAGAGCGATAGAGAAAGTAGTGAAGGAACTGGGCCGTCAGGGCATTGCCGTGAAGCTTGAACGCTAAACCGTTTGAGACGGTCAATTCATATCCGCATGGCGGGTGGCAACCTGCCATGCGGATATTCTTTTTTTTCGTAAACCAATAAAACCAACACAACATGGGATTACTTGAATTTAATAAACTGCCTATCAACACCTTGGTAGGTGCCGATTGGAAAACCTTTAACGCCATTACCGCCGGACGGCAGATAGACTCTGCTTATAAAGGGAAGTACCGTTTGACCAAAACTGTGTGCCGGATGCTTTCTCTTCTGGCTCCCTTGCAAGAAAGCCGCTATCGGAAACTGCTGGCCGATAAGCCTCTGGAGCACGATCCGGTCTTTATCCTCGGCCATTGGCGCAGTGGAACCACCTTTATGCACAATATTTTCTCTTGCGATAAACATTTCGGTTACAACACTACTTATCAAACCGTGTTTCCTCATCTGATGATGTGGGGGCAGCCTTTCTTTAAGAAGAACATGAGCTGGCTGATGCCCGACAAACGTCCGACTGACAACATGGAACTGGCCGTAGACCTTCCTCAGGAAGAGGAATTTGCGTTGGCCAACATGATGCCTTACACTTATTATAACTTTTGGTTCTTGCCGAAATACCAGCAGGAGTATGCCGATAAATACCTCTTGTTCGATGACATTACGGAAGAAGAACTGAAGGTGTTCGAAGAGACATTTGTCAAACTGATTAAGATTTCATTATGGAATACGGGAGGGACACAGTTCCTAAGCAAGAATCCGCCTCATACAGGACGGGTGAAGGAATTGGTGAAGATGTTTCCGAATGCCAAATTCATTTATTTGATGCGCAATCCTTATACGGTATTCGAATCTACGCGCAACTTCTTTACCAATACCATCCAACCTTTGAAATTGGAAGATATATCGCCGGAGGTATTGGAACAGAACATCCTGTCTATTTATGCCAAGCTGTATCATAAGTATGAGGCTGACAAGAAGTTCATTCCTGAAGGAAACCTGATGGAAGTGAAGTTCGAGGACTTTGAGGCGGATGCCATGGCCATGACCGAGCATATTTACAAGTCGCTGTGCATTCCCGGATTTGATGAGGCTGCTCCGGCCATCACACAGTATATAGGCGGCAAGAAAGGTTACAGGAAAAATAAGTATCAATATGATGACCGTACGGTGCGGCTGGTAGAGGAGCATTGGAAGTTTGCTTTGGAGCAATGGGGCTATTCCCTCTGACCGAAGCATGTTCGAACCATCCCCCCTCATCAGGCCTGAACCGCGGAGGAGGGAAAAGTTACAGATTGTAGCCATAACATCTTAAAAGGGTCGTATCAAGCTCTGTATTGAGTAATGATACGATCCTTACTTTTATCTTTTGGGATGCTCGGATTTCAAATAATAAGTTCACCTTTTCACCAATTGAGTTTTGGCACGCTTTTCTTTGCCCACTGTCATTGGGCAACCTTCGCAAAGTCGCCGGATAGTTTCCTTCCCGCGTGATGTGTATATGGGGGCTATGCGACCGTGGTATGACAATCATTGCTTGCCGAAGGGAGCCTGGATTGCTACCCGAAGATGTTCAAACCTGCGGCATGTTGTTTATGAATACTCCGGAAGATGCTGTCAGGACGACAGGGTGAAAACGTAGCGGTCGGTTGTGCTGTGTGTCGCGTCAAAGCAGAATCCTTCCCACTGGAATTCTTTCAGATGTTCGGGAGTGTTTATGCGGTTTTTGATAATGAAGCGCGTCATCTCTCCTCGGCACATCTTGGCATAGACCACTACCGTGGTCGGCTTTCCGTTTTTCCACACTTGAAACTCCGGAGTGATGACCTGCACTTCCCGTTCTATGCGCTTCCAGTCAAACAGGTCCTTCATCTCCGCACTGGCCAGATTGATTAATGTTCCTCCTTGCGCCTTAATGTCCTTGATAAACACATCGGTCAGCACCAGTTTCCAATAGTCGAACATGGATATCCCGCCCCGTTCAGGCAGTTTCACATCTCCTTCCATTCGGTAGCTCTTTATCAAGTCCAGCGGCCGGAGCAAGCCATAAAGGAACGAAGTGATGCGCAGGTGGTCTTGCGCATACAGAAAGTCTTCCGCCGTGAAGTCCTGTGGGTGGATGCGCTTATACACGATGCCTGTATAGGCACACAAGGCCGGCAGGGGAGCGGGATACTCCGAGCAGAAGTTCTGGAACCGCAGGTAGTTTTCTGCTGCTATCTTGCTGTTGACACGCAGCATCCGTCCCAGTTCCTCGGCCGAGAATTGGGACATGCCGAGTGCGTTCTGTGTCGCTTCGGTCTGGAATAGGGGTGTGCCAGTTGTCCGAACCGGTGTCTTACATCGTTCGGTCATGGTCTTGGCACACGAAATAAACGTCATCATAAGCTAAAAAATAATAGTTTCAGGCAGCAAATATAAGAAAAACAGGTATATTTGTTTTATTGTTTCATCATTAAACAGTTGCGACTATGAAAATTAGAAAATTAAGTTTATGGTTCATGATGCTTTGCATGGCGGTTGCCATACATGCTCAGGATTTGAAGAAGGGTGATGAACTGCCTGAATTTCAATTGCAGTCGGCGGTGTATGGAAATGTGTCTTCGGCAGATCTGAAAGGCAAGGTGGTGTTGGTAAGCTTGTTTGCCACCTGGTGTGGTCCGTGTCAGTTGGAACTGGCCGAAGTAGAGAAAACTTTATGGCCTAAATATAAAGATGACAAGGATTTTGTGTTACTGGTCGTCGGTCGCGAGCATACAGACGAACAGTTGAAAGCATATAATGAGCGGAAGAAATTCACTTTCCCGCTATATCCCGATCCCAAACGCGAGGTGTTCTCTTTATTTGCCGAGAAATCCATTCCCCGTGCCTATCTTTTCAATAAAGAAGGAAAGGCGGTCTACACTTCCATCGGATACGAAAAAGAAGAATTCGGCCGTCTGATGTCTGCCATAGCAGAGGCACTGAAATAGAAACCGGTGGTGCGGCGCATCTCCCCGTTTTAGCTTGCCTCACGGGTGGGCTAAAGGTTTTTAAAGGGAAGGTTAGTCCTTTTTATCTGGTTATGTTCTACTGCCGCCCATGGACGGCTGTACGACCGCCCGCGGACGGTTGTATATCCTGCCACGGGCGGCTGTACGTCCGTCCACGGGCGGCAGTAGATGAAAACAGTGGGCTGGGGCTTAACCTGGCGGATGTAAACACTTGGCTATGCGGCTGTGCCTCTTTCGTCATTCAGCAATTAAAGAAATGGCGAAGGAGCCAAAGCCCGTCGGATGGTGCAAGGCATCGGACTTCACTGCATCGTCATGCAGTTTTGGGGCTGGGAGCTGGGACGGATGGGCGAAGCATGGATTCCTGTTCTTGGTTAAAGAATGGCCAGCAATAGTGGTAAATAGTCTTTTAATTCTATACGGAGCAACTTCAATGCCTGTTGGATGCGATAATCCACCGTTTTGGGCGAGATTTCCAGATGCGAAGCTATTTCGTTGTATGTCAAATGCTGGAACCGGTTCATTTCAAATGCCTCTCTATAAGTGTCCGGAAGCCGTTGCAGTGCTTCTTCTATTTTCCGGCTTAATTCTTCTACCACATAAAAGTCGGGATCTTCATATCCCGATTGCAGGTTGTTGTGCAAGGTGTGGACAATTCGTTGCTTGATTTCATTGCGGTTGATTAATGTCAGTGACCGGTTTTTCACAGCTTTAAACAGATAGTTTTTAGGAGCAACTTCGAATGTGTGCATTTCCCGGTTTTCCCATAGCCACACCATTACGTCCTGCACAATCTCTTGTCCGTCATCATATTCCACGAATTGTTGGGCATAGGCGCATAAAGATGGATAGTATTTCATGAAAAGAATATCAAATGCCTTTTCGTCTCCTCGCTGAATCTTTTCAAAGAGGATGACATCTACATCTTTGTTTATATCTTTATTTGTCATATCACACAAGGAACAATCGATTTTTAGCAAAAATACACAAAACTTATCATAAATACACTGTCCGGGTAGTTTTTATGATATTTTTTTGTCCGAAGCAAGTTCTTTGTTAAAGAGGTATGTTGTTTGCTGACAGCTATGTATGCCTCTTGTAGAAACGGGATACGTATAGGCTATGTTTTTTTCTGCAAAAAAACACTTTTTTGGTTTAGGAACTTTTTCTGTTCGTTAGTCTTATCTATAAAAGAGTAAAAATATGGATGGACAGCAGCAGATAAATGAAACGGTATTGGTGGCCTACTTTAACGGTGGGCTTCCGCCTGCACAACGGGGGGAGATAGAGGCTTGGATGGAACGGTCGGAAGAAAACCGGAAGATAGCACGCGATGTGCAACTTATCTGTCAGGCATCCGATGCGCTCGATTGCATGCGGAAAGTCGATTCGCAAGAAGCATTGAAGAAAGTGAAGGGAAGAATCAAGATATCATATAAGAAGCTTTGGATGAGCCGTTTGCAACGCATTGCGGCACTTCTTGCCATACCTTTGCTGATGGCTACCCTTTATATGGCATTGAGAAAAGATGCGATAGAATATATCGAAATACGTACCAATCCGGGTATGGTGGCTAAGGTTAATTTGCCCGACGGTACTTGGGTGTGGCTGAATTCGTGTTCTTACATGCGGCATCCGGTACGTTTCGCCGGGTCCAGTCGCGATGTTTTGCTGAGTGGAGAAGCTTATTTCTCTGTAGCTTCGGACAAGCAGAAACCGTTTGTTGTCCATACGCCTTTTCACATACAGGCCGAAGTGTTGGGTACGGAATTCAACATGGAGGCCTACGAATCGGAGCGTGAGGTGAGGACTACGCTGGTATCAGGAGTAGTCAAACTGACTTACCGGACTGATAAGGAGGAGCGGGAGTCGTGTGTCATGAAGCCGGGTGAAGAATATGTTTATAACTATCGCAGCGGCAATATATTCGTGCGGCAACCTTATATTCCGACATTGACGGCATGGAAAGACAGGTTGGTTATTCTCCGCAATACTTCGTTTGAGGAGGCTTTGGCGATATTGAGCAAACGGTTCAATGTGAAGTTTGTCATCAAGAATGTCAAACTGTACGAGAACGCTTTTACCGGAACATTTGACGGACAACACTTGCAGTTGATACTGGAACATTTCCGGCTTTCGTCGGGCATTCAATACCGGTTTATTGATCCGGAAATCGGAAATAGTGAGAAAGTGGAAGAAAAATCAGTGGTAGAACTTTATTGATTGTTGAACTTTAATATAAAAATCGAAAAGATGAAAGACACAAACAGATCGCCTTGAAAAAACATACGGGAAGAATAGTGGCGTATTTTCCCGTATGAAACTCCCCTTTTTGGCTTGTTTGGCGACAAGCAGAAGGATCTTTATTTTTTTAAAACATCAAATCATTGCAAATTTATGACAAATTATTTTAGCATCCAACACTTTAGGATGATGAATTCATCATTTATTGTCCTGAAAAAAATTCCTTTATGTATGAGACTTACCGTAATCATGTTATTTGTATGTGTAGGGTTGGTTTGTGCCTCCGAGAGTTATAGCCAATCTGCCACATTGACTTTGAATGTTAACAACAAGACGGTTCAATATGTCTTGGATGAGATCGAGAAACAGTCGGATTTTCATTTCTTTTACAACAACAAGCAAATCAATACGGATCGTGTTGTATCTATTAAAAGCAATAAGAAAGATGTGTTCAACGTGCTGGAACAACTATTTGACGGGACAGACGTGAGTTATAAGGTATTGGATAAAAGCATTATCCTGTCTCCCAAAGAGACACTGAGTAAAGCGGGAACACCCCAACAAAACATCAAGAAGATTACCGGTGTGGTGAAAGATGTTTCAGGCGTGACCATTATCGGTGCAAACGTGATGGAGAAAGGAAGCACCAACGGAACGGTGACCGATATGGACGGACGTTTTGAACTGACTCTTCCTGCCAATGCTACACTGACCGTGTCTTACATTGGATACGTTGTGCAAAACATAGCAGTGGGCAACCGTAGTTTTTTTGATGTGGTGCTGAAAGAAGACAGCAAGGCATTGGGCGAAGTAGTGGTAACGGCTTTTGGCATCAAGAGAGAAGAAAAGGCATTGGGATATGCTGTGCAGAAAGTAAAAGGAGAAGAATTGGCCACAGTCAAGACAGTTGATATTGCCACTTCGCTGACCGGAAAGGTGGCAGGTATGAATGTGAAGAACAGTACGGAGTTCAATGCGGCACCTACTGTGCTTGTACGTGGTGAATCACCGCTGATTGTCATAGACGGTGTTCCTTATGGTAATATATCATTGCGGGATGTCGTGTCCGATGATATCGAGTCGATTGACGTATTGAAAGGAGCTACGGCTTCTGCTCTTTATGGTGCCCGAGGTGGTTCCGGTGTGATTATGATTACCACAAAGAAAGGCAGCGAGAAAGAAGGGTTGGATATCTCCATCAACAGCAGCACGATGTTCAATGCAGGCTATCTTGCTATCCCCGAAGCTCAATCCGGTTATAGCTCTGGAACAGGTGGTAAATATGACTCTTATGATTATGTATGGGGCGACAAGCTGGATATAGGCCATACAGCTGTGCAATACAACCCTTATACGTACGAATGGGAAGAACAGCCGCTTGTGTCGAAAGGAAAAAACAATTTCCGTAACTTCCTGGAGCAGGGATTGTCGACCAACAATAACATCAGTGTAGCATGGAAAGGAAAGAACGGCGGTTTCCGTACATCCTTGAACCATGTTTATAGCAAAGGACAGTATCCGAACGAAAACTTGCAGAAACTGACTTACTCTATTGCGGGTAATGCCAAAATTGGCAATCTGACATTCGAAGGAGGAGCGATTTGGAACAAGCGTTTCTATTCCAATGACCGAGGTACCGGTTACGGTGGCGGTGGTTATATCTATAATTTGATAGTGTGGACAGGTGCAGACTATGATGTCCGTGACTATCGGAATTATTGGGTGCAAGGAAAAGAACACGAAAAACAAAACTGGCGTTATAGCGGGTATTATGATAATCCATACTTCCTTGCTTACGAGTGTACACGCCAAAATGATTATGACAAGTTGAATACATATGCCTTTGCCAAATACGACATTCTGCCTTGGCTGAATATTTCTACCCGTACAGGTATTGATTTCTATGCCAACCGCACGCAGACCAAAAATCCGATTGGCACCATCAATGCCGGAAACAAAAACGGTTCGTATTCTGTTTCCAAAGGAACGGGCTATAGTGTGAACAGTGACTTTATTTTGGCTGCCAACCATCAGTTTGGCGATTTCAATATAGACGGAATGGTGGGTGGAACTATCTATTATTATTATGACGACTCTGTTTCCTCAAGCACCAGCAACGGCCTTTCCATTCCCGGTTATTATTCATTGAATGCGTCCAGAGATCCGGTTTCTTCGTCCAGCTCTTATAAGAGCAAACGTGTGAATTCGGCATACGCCAAACTGTCTATGGCATGGAAGAACTTGTTTTTCCTTGATGCTACCGGACGTAACGACTGGTCGTCTACACTGCCTGCCGAAACACGTTCCTACTTTTATCCGTCGGTATCTGCCAGCTTGATTATGTCCGAGTTCATTGATATGCCTAAACCGTTTACTTTCTGGAAACTGAGAGGCTCATGGACGGTGACCAAATCCGATTTGGGTATCTTTGATACACAGCAGGCTTATAGTGTTTCAACCAATGTGTGGGACAAACTGAATACGGCCACTTATCCTACTTCCTTGCGCAGTGCGACTTTGAAACCGGTAACGGCACGCTCGTATGAGATAGGTACGGCTTTCAATGTGTGGAACAACCGGTTGAGATTTGATGTCGCTTACTATAATAAGTTGAAATACAATTTGACTCGCAATGCCACCATCAGTTCCGCTTCCGGTTTCTCCAGCACGTTGTTGAACTATGAGGAAGAACAGCTGCGCCGTGGTGTTGAATTGACAATTGGTGCTGACTTGATCAAAACTGATGACTGGAACTGGACTGTCAACGTGAACTGGGCTAGAGACCGTTATTTTTATGACAAGGTTGACCCGGTTTATTCCACTCAGAACCAATGGGTGAAAGACGGACTTCGTTGGGACTGGCTCTCTTGTAGAGACTGGGAACGAGATCCTGATGGGAATATCATTCTTTATAACGGACTTCCGCGCCGAAGCGAATACCAGTCGTTTGCCGGATATGAATATCCGGATTGGATATGGGGTGTCAATAGTACGTTGAGTTACAAAAACTGGACACTGAATGTGGCATTCGACGGACGTGTAGGTGGCACGGCTTTCAACCAAACTGAGCAAGCTATGTGGAACAGTGGTTCTCATCCGAAGAGCGACACGCTCGAACGTTATGAAGAAGTGGTGAACGGAAAAATCAATTACATAGCGAAGGGAGTGAAAATAGTGTCAGGCTCGGTAGAATATGACACAAATGGAAATATTGTGAAAGATACGCGTGTGTTTGCTCCCAATGATGTGCCGGTTTCCTATCAGAGCTTTATCCAGACTTATGAACCTTGGTCGGGCACTTATGTGATGCAGAATTACCGCTCTACTACCTTCTTCAAGATTCGTGAGCTGTCGTTGACTTATGCGCTTCCCAAAACCTTCTGTAACAAACTGAACTTGAAAGGAGCTTCTGTTTCATTTATCGGACAGAACTTGTTGCTTTGGGCAAAAGAGTTCAAGTATGCCGATCCGGATGTGGACAAAGATGACTTGAGTTCGCCCTCACAACGTTTCCTTGGATTTAATGTTAAGTTGGACTTCTAATAAATTATTACAATGAAAATCAAACATATTATATTAGCAACTGCTACAATGGGGCTTATCGGTTTGGGAGCATCTTCCTGTACCTCCAAATTCGATGAATATAACACCAATCAGAACGCTACTACCAAAGTGACGCCTGCCATGCTGGCTACTCGGATTATTTTGGACATCATGGAACTGGGACGGTCCAAGTATTTTGTGTATGACAATATGCTGAACAAGCAGATTGCTTGGGCAGAGGGTGGTGCCGAGAGCGACCAGTATAATAAGTTGGGGCGTGTCAGCTATAGCGTGTATACCAACTTCACCAACTGTCAGAAGATGCTGTTGGAAGCCGAATCTTCTTCAAAGGAAGTGCAGAACTCTTATAAGGGACTGGCCAAGTTTGTCAAGGCTTATCAGTTGTTCTATCTGAGTATGCAGGTCGGCGACATACCGTATAGTGATTCAAACGGTGCGGAAGAAGGAAATATAAAACCTGCTTATGATACACAGAAAGAAGTGATGATGCAAATACTGGAAGATCTGGAGGAAGCCCAGGCACTCTTTGCATCGGGAGATAACTTTAGTGGTGATCCGATTCTTGGCGGCAGTCCGGAGAAATGGAGAAAGATAGCCGTTGCCTTTGAAATGAAGGTGTTGATAAACTTGTCGAAGAAAACAGGTGATGCGGACCTGAAGGTCAAAGAACGTTTCTCGAAACTGGCCAATAGCGGATACTTGATGAGTTCTAATAAAGACAATCTCCAGTTGGTGTATAGCAATACTTCCGGACAGCTTTATCCGTTGTACCAAAACGACCACATGCAATATCTGATGGTTTCTACTACCATCGTTGATCCGCTGAAACGCTTCAACGATTATCGCCTGTTCTATTATGCGTCGCCTACCGATTATGCTGAAAGCAACGGTATTGCTGCTTCTGAATGGGATGCCTATATGGGCATTGACCCCTCGGCTCTTCAGAGTGACAATAACACGCTTCACGGCGAGGGCAAGGATTGTGGCATCAATGAACGCTACTTGCAACCGGAAGGCGAACCTTTGGTTCATATTGGATACATGGAACAGAACTTCATCCTGGCAGAAGCTGCATTAAGAGGCTGGATTGACTCTGGCAAGGCTTCCGAATATTATAAAAAAGGAATTCGCGCAAGCATGGAATTTATTGTCGATGCCACTCCTGACAAAGAGAATTTCCATCACGGGCGGCCCATCACGGCAGAGTATATCAGCGAATATCTGAATCAGGATGTTATTCAGTTGAACGGCGATTTCAATCATGATTTGGAACTGGTACTTTTACAAAAATACTTAGGCTCTTATCTGCAACATCCGGACAATGATTGTTTTTATGACAACCGACGCACCGGCTATCCGGTATTGCCGTTGAATCCGGAGTCGAACCTGAACACCGATGCCAGTAAGTTCCCTGTGAGATGGATGTATCCGCAAAGCGAACTGGATTACAATAAAGAGAATGTACAGGCAGCCATCGACCGTCAATATAGCGGAAATGATGATTTCAATCAAATAATGTGGATACTGAAAGACTAAGTATAAAAATAAAAGTTTACCTTTGTATGCTTTTGTACAAAGGTAAACTCTAAAAAATATCATATATGAAACAATTTCTCATTATCCTTGCCCTTGTACTGGGCTGCTTGCAGGCAGGACAGGCTCAGAAGCCGGTTTTGAAGTTCAACCGAGACGGTAAATTTAAGATAGTACAATTCACGGATGTGCATTATATTCACGGGAATCCCAAGTCGGACATCTCCGTGGAGCGCATCAATGAAGTGTTGGATGCCGAAAAGCCGGATTTGGTGCTATTTACCGGTGACGTGATTTACGGTAAGCCGGCCGAAGAAGGTATGCGCACCATCTTGAATCTGGCATCCAGCCGCAAGATTCCTTTTGGCGTGACGTTTGGCAATCACGATGACGAACAAGGACTGACCCGTGCGCAGCTGTTTGAAATCATGCAAAGCATTCCTTACAATTTGACTGACTCCGTGTCAGGCGTGGTGGGAGCTTCCAACTTTATTCTTCCATTGAAATCGTCCGATGGAACAAAAGATGCGGCTGTCCTCTATTGTCTGGATTCTCATTCCTATTCTCAGATTAAAGGAGTAGGCGGTTATGACTACATTAACTTTGGCCAGATTCAGTGGTATCGGGAGCAGAGTGCGGCATATACCCGTAGGAACGGCGGGACTCCTTTGCCTTCGCTGGCCTTCTTCCATATCGCCTTGCCGGAATTTAATCAGGCTGCGGCAGACGAAACGGCCATCTTGGTAGGGACTCGGAAAGAGAAGGCATGCGCTCCGCAACTCAATTCGGGAATGTTTGCCTCCATGAAAGAAATGGGAGATATACTAGGTGTGTTTGTGGGACACGACCACGACGATGACTATGTCGTTTACTGGAAAGGCATCTTGCTGGCATACGGCCGCTATACCGGTGGTGACACGGTGTATAACAACCTGGCTAACGGTGCCCGCGTAATTGAAATGACGGAAGGCGAGAAAACATTCAAGACTTGGATTCGCCTGAAAGGGGGAGAGGTAATCAATACCATTACCTGTCCGGCCGATTTTACCAAGAAGAGAGATTGATAAAGCATCATCCGTATGTATAGGCTGTGGGGCTGGCGAAGCACACGCTTCTTCATCCCCATTGAAGCCTGAAAGGGCAGTACATAGGCGGTTGTATCTTGTGTTGTCAGTTTTGGTCTGATGAGTCAGGACATAGGTCGTTGCTCCCTTATAAGGCCACTGGTCGGGTGAAAGTTCGCTCATGGGCTGTATCATCATGGTCAGAGAGGCAATACCATTTCAAACTGCTTGCTTGCCAATGGAATGTTCTTGCTTTCGAGAAAAACAGACATGGCTGGATTGTCGGGGCTGATGTTCAGCACTTTGATGAAGTCTGTTTTCAGACGTGCCGTGACCTCTTGCAATAATCGGGAAGCTACTCCTTTTCTTCGGTATTCGCTTGGAACAGCTATTTGACTCAAATCACCTATATGAATGTCAAACACACAATACCCAACCATCTTTCCGTCCAGGAAAGCCCCAAGACACGTCAGTTCGGATATCCCTCTTTCAATGGATTCAAAGCTGTTTTGCCACGAAGGAGTAAAGTCGCAATAGTGTTGTGCCTCTCTGATGGCATCTGTTTTGACCTGTTCAATGCTACAGTTCGTGTTTACTTTTCGATTGTCGATGTGCTCTATCGTTTGTCTGAAACAATCAAATTCCCGTATTACCTCAAAATTCATCCGGCGATACACACCGATTGCCTTTTGGTTGTTTTGTAGGACTTCCAACAGATATTGACTGATACCGGCTTCTCTAAGAAAAGGAAGTGAATAGGTGAAAATCTTTCCGGCGATGCTTTGTCCCCGATATTCTTTTACTGTTCCGGTCCCCGTGTCATAGGCGGTAGGAACACCTTTGAATGTTCCTGTTCCGTTCAAGGTGAATGCTACAATTTCGCCCTTATCAAAGGCGGCAAATGATAATTGTGGATTATATCCGCGCCGTTTGAGCATGGAGCGCACCTCTTCTTTTTCAAAGTGTATCTCGTAATCGGCAAATGCTTTTTCAAAGCCGTGAAAAAGCGTGTCAAAATCGGTATGTTCCAGGTTTCTTATTTCCATTTTGGTCTAATTGATGCGATTTCACAATTGAATCTGATATACTCTTGTAGTTTCACCCCAAGGATGATAACAGTTTCCTATATATCGAAAACCGAATTTTTCATAATAGCCGATATGGTCTGTACATAGGTTCAAGTGCTTGAAGCCGTAATTGGTGGCATCCTGCATCGCTTTTTCAATGAGCTGTTCTCCCAAGTTTCTGCCTCTATAGGATTCTTCAATGTACAGTGCCGCCAACCAGGGATATAGATCCATTCTGGAATTGAAGTCATTGGTGATAAGCCCTGCACAGCCAATAATGATTTCATTGTCAAGCAACAAATACCACTGAGGCAACGGATTTTCTGCATTCAGGCAGTTACGAAAGCAATCATCATACACTATCTTGGACTCTTCCGAAGCCCACTTATCTTGAAAGTAGGCTATCGCAGACTCAAGGTATTCTGTCGATTGTCGCAATGATATTATTTTCATCTAATTGTTTTTTGTAAAAGTCCATAATTGTGATTGCAGCTCAATGTATATTCGAGAGATTCAAACAAATAAGTTCATTGACCATTAAACTCCAATTCTTTCTCAATCTCTTCAATCGTAGGCAAACTGCCACGGAAGTCTTTCGGCAGGGCTTGCCCCAATTCGTAGTCGGATATGCCGATTGGCTTCTGAATATCACGCAAGGCATATTCAGCCTTGATACGGTCTTTGCTCTTGCAAAGCAATAACCCGATAGTTCGATTATCTCCCTCACGGCAAAGAATATCATCTACGGCTGAACAATAGAAGTTCAGTTTGCCGATATATTCCGGCATAAACTCCGTGTTTTTTAATTCAATTACCAAATAGCGGTGCAGAAAGGCATTATACATTAAAATGTCGATGTAGTAATCATCGCCCGACACCTCTATGTGATACTGCCGTCCCATGAAAGCGAATCCAGCTCCCATTTCCACAAGGAATTTTTCTACATGCCTCACCAATCCTATTTCCACATCACGTTCATTGTATGGGTCGGTAAAAGTCAGCATATCGAATATATATGGATCTTTGAGCATAGATTTCACATCACGTGCTTCCGGTGCAGGGAGGGTTTCTGTGAAGTTGTTTGCCAATGCTCCATGTTTGCTGTAATCGTCAAGTTTGATGGCTTCTTGCAGATAGCGTTTTGACCAATGGGATGTGATACTCTGCACCATGTACCAATAACGGGCACAAATATCCTTAACTTGTTGCATAATAATCAAGTTGTGCGTCCAATCCAGATGTTTGATGGGAAGAGTAAAATTGTACTTTCCCAATTGCGCAACCGGTGGTTGCGCAATTGAAGTAGCATCCTCCTTTATCATCTAAGTTCCTGATTATATTCGTTGAAGAACTGCATCATACACTGCATATTGCGGACTGAGAATCCTTTTATCTCGGAATAATCGTTCTTCAAATCCATAGCTAACCGTTGCAAGGTTTTCTTGCCCCAACCGTCAGCATCTTGGCTTTGCTGTAACATCTTGCCAACGTCCCAATACATCCGAAGCATTTCTTCGTTAGCGGCATAAATTACTCGTTGCTGGGCAAGCTGTACCCGTTGTTTGATTTTGCGAAGCAATGCCGCATAACCTCGAAAATTATCCGTCAAGTTATCAGCTACTTGTATATTTGTTGAGTTAACCATACTTTTCTTTAATTGGATGACAAAGTTACTATTTTTTTGTTCGGTTGTGTGTCAAATTCTTACGATTATTGCTGATTACATCCACTCATTTGTTATCTCCGCATCGAAACGGAGTTTGTAATAATCACGGGCAAAACGGATGATGCAATGAACAGCTTTGCGGAAAATATCGCTCGTTTTGAGCAACAGGAAACTGAGACAGCCGATGATATGGCTTTGCCATGCAATTCAGTTTTTAAGACTTGTGGTTTCTTGTGCATATTCAGCCTCCTTGCGGCTCTGTTCGGACCGGTGTTTAGCCTCCAGTTGCATCAGTTCAGAGGATGATTCGTTTCAATCATCCTCTGTGTTTAATAAGAATTCCTAAACAGGCTTCGTTTGCAAATATTCCTTATTTCATTATCGGAGTGATGTGCAGCACGCATCCGCTGTCGGCTTCCACATCCAGTGTCAACGTTTCTCCTTGACATTTTATTTCTTTGACGCTGACGGCATCTTTCTTCTGTCCCTGCTGATAGTACAAGGTGGCTTTATAGCGGGTGCCCTTATCCAGCATGTCGGTAGGAATGGTTACCCGGCGCTTGTTTCCGGCATTCAGTACGCTCACATACCAGTCTGCTGCAGAGCGGCGTGCCACTACGGCGTACGACTCCATGTCGCCTTCATAAAAGCGGGTATCGTCCCACACGGTCGGTATCGAGCAATAGAAATCGGTTATCGCATCTGTCCGGATGATGGATTCGGCCGAGCCGGCACCTCCGGCGCGGGCAGGGGCTTTGGCTGGACGGTCGTACCAGAAGATAAACTGCCAGGGGCTGTAGATGGCTACCCGTTTGGCCAGCTGGGCGGCACGTCCGCCCATTTTTTGGCTGACACGCTCGGCATAGAAACAGTTGGTGTTGTCTCCGGCACCGCAAATCATTCTATTGTATAAGGTGTAGATGGATTGGCTCAATGCCGGGCTTTCTTCGTCACCCCGGATGCCTTCCTGGGTAATCAGGTTGGGATATGTGCGCGAGTATCCCGTCGGGCGGTATTCGTCGTGCACATCTACCATGAGTTCGTATTTGGCTGCCTTGCGGATGGCATGGTGCAGCCATGCTGTGGCATATTGGTCGCCTACATTCACAAAACCGTATTTCACTCCTTTGATGCCCCATTGCTTATAGAGAGGCAGGATGACGTCCAGTTGTTGGTGCAGTGCTTTCTTGTTGACATACACCAGGATGCCTACGTCTTTGGCTTGGGCATATTCGATAATTTTAGGAAGGTCGAGCGGCCCTTTGGAGCGTGCGGGATCTACTGTCACTGTCGTGGCATCCGAGCGTGTATCTTCTTCTGCGCCATACCATCCGGCATCGAATTCCACGTAGGCTATGTGGTTTTCTGCGGCAAAGTCGATGGCTGCAAAGGCGCCCGGTGTGGTCAGTGTCACTTCGCGAAGCACCTGTCCAGGCTTAATCCAGCTGGTGTTGGCTATTTGGTTCGGCTCGTTCAAGTTGAGAATCAAGTCATTATTCTGCACCAGCTGCCCCGGATGATTGGCCACCATCACATAACGCCATGGCGACTGATAGCCTGCCAAGTCCAGTTTCACTTCGCCCGACAAGACGGATTGTATGCCTGTTCCTGTTTCACTCTTGCCCAGTTTCATGCGAGAATAATCTACCAATGCCGCTTCGCCGATGGCCACGAAGCGGTTTTCTCCCAGGCGGACCACTTGTGGGCGGTCGCCCGTTTCTTTCAGTTCGCTGAGCCGGGTCTTGGAATAGGCACCTTGGGCATTTCCGGTTACCCAGGTGTCGGCATCCTGTCCGAACAGGAACTGTGTATGTTCGTCTTTCAGTGTGCAGTTCCAGAAGTCCAGCTTGTCGAAGGCATAGCGGAACGCCAGTCCTTCATCGTAGAGCCGTACGGAGAAAGTCATCTCTTTGCTGTTCTTGTCCGAGCGGAGCAACAGTTCCAGCCCATTGTAGCGGTCTGTCACTAGCGAACGCTCACCATATACTGGTTGCCAGGTTTGGTCGACAGAGGTTCTTGTTTGGTTGGCCACTTGCCAGTTGCCGGCCAATAACTTTTCGGCCAAGTCCAGCCGGAGAGTTTGGATATTGACTACTTTTCCTTCTTTGTCATACAGGTCTATCTGTACCGATTGTCCTTTCACGCCGATTTCTACCTTCAGGGTTTTTGTAGGGCTTGCCACGGGAATGACGGTCTGTGCGCAAAAGACGGCCGATTGCCATAATGCGGCCAATAAAATCAGGGTCTTTTTCATGTGCATAATGATTTGTGTGTTTAGCTATTCTGTCGGATACGTTTATCCGTTTTTCAATACATCTTCTTTGTCGGGTGCCGCAGGTTCCGGTGTGGTTTCTGGGGCGAACAGATTGAAATAATAGATGCCTGCTTCTTGTAAGCGCTTCAGGTAATGAGGCAGTTTGTCCAAGAAAGTTTCGTATGACTTTTGCTGTGCGGTTGTCCATGCGGCTTCTGCCACGGCAAACAGACGGGGGAAAACCATGTAGTCCAGCCGCTTGCTGTCTGCTATGCGTTCTGTCCATACCGACTGCTGTACACCCAGCAACTGCTGTTCGTATCCTTGGGCCAGATTGATGATGGGTTCCGGGAAGCGGTAAACATTTTCCAGCTGGTTGACTCCGTCTCGTCGTCCTACTTGGTGTGTGGGATGTTGTATAAAGTCACCGTACATGGGCAGGCGGGGTGTCATGATCACCCTGTAGCCTTTTTCCAATGCTTTTACCAGCTGATATTTGCGGTCGTGCCGCCACCACATGACTATTGCTTTTTGGGGTGAAACTCCTGCATCGACAATTTCGTCCCAGCCAATCATGGTCTTTCCTTTTGAGGCTACCAGGTCGGCTGCTCGCCGGATGAAATAGTGTTCCAGCCCTGTCTCGTTGCCCAGTTTGTTTTTTTTGATGAAGTCTTGTATTTCTGGGTCGGTGTACCAGTCTTGGTTTCCATAATGCACTTCGTCGCCGCCTATGTGGATATAGGGTGCGGGAAACAAGGTCACGATTTCGTCCAGTATGTTGTTGATGAGTTCAAAGGTTTCTTCTTTGCAGGGATGAAAAGTGAATCCTTCCCAGCGTCCTTTGCCGCCGCCCGATACTTCGGGATAGGCCCGGCAGAGTGCGGAGGCATGTCCAGGCATGTCGAATTCCGGCACTACCATGATGTGGCGTTCGGCCGCATAAGCCACTATTTCCTTTATTTCTTCTTGGGTGTAGAATTGGGGTTCCGCTTTCGGATTGTGCCAGTTGCCTGTTGCGCCGATGGTAGTGAGTTTGGGATACCGCTTGATTTCGATGCGCCATCCCGGTTCGTCTGTCAAGTGCCAGTGGAACACATTCAGGCGCAGTGAGGCCATGATGTCCAGGTATTGTTTCACCTTTTCTTTCCCGAAGAAGTGTCGGCTTTCGTCCAGCATGAACCCTCTCCACCGAAAGCGGGGACTGTCTTGGATGCGGCAGGTGTTCAGTTGTCCCTTTTGGTGGCGGGCCATCTGGAGCAATGCCTCTTTGGCATAGAACAAGCCGGATTCGGATGAAGCGCAGAGCCTGATGGTGTCGTTGCCGATGTTCAGTTCGTAAGCATCGGCAGGCATTCCGTTTTCAGGGGACTGCATGAATACGATGACACCTTTTCCTTTTTTCTTCGGCAGGTCCGATTGGCTTACTTCTTTTTGGAAATCCTTGCTTAGTTTGTCAGAATACTCACCTTGGCTGATTATTTTCACGTGGCCGGTTAACTCAAAACTTCCGTTCTGGTTTTGGTGTGAGGTGGGGGTCGGTAACAATGTGTGTTGCGCCCCGGCCATTGTTACCATGCACAATAATAAAATGCTTGTATAAATTCTTTTCATGTTTTTTTTGTAAAAAATACATAGAAGGAGAGATGGCTCTCCGCTATTTTTCACTTTAATGTCTGTAATATCAGGAAACGAAAGCGGCGGATGATTCATTCCAAATTATCCGCCGCTTATTGTTTGCTATTTATATGGAAGGAATTTATTTATATTCCTGCCAGCTCTTGATTTGGATGTCCTTTTCGCCCATGGCACAGAATGCTTCGATGAAAGCACCTGCCAGACGGGCGTTGGTTATCAACGGAATGTTGTGGTCGATAGCGCCGCGGCGAATTTTGTAGCCGTTAGTCAACTCACGTTTGGTATGGTTTTTCGGAATGTTGACTATCAGGTCGAATTTGTGTTCGGCTATCATCTTCATTACGTTGTTCTCTGCATCGGGCTTTTCGTCCGGCCAGTACACCGGAGTGGTGTTTACCCCGTGTGCGTTCAGGAACGTAGCGGTTCCGGCTGTTGCATAAATTGCATATCCTTTTTCTGCCAGCATGCGGCTTGCTTCCAGCAAGTCCACTTTCGATTTGGTGGCTCCCGATGAGAACATGACTGCTTTGGTGGGGATCTTGAATCCTACAGCAATCATGGAATTCAGCAGTGCTTCATGGAAATCGTCGCCGATACAACCTACTTCACCTGTCGATGACATGTCCACGCCCAATACGGGGTCGGCTTTGTGCAGACGGGAGAATGAGAACTGGGATGCCTTTACGCCAATCCAGTCTATGTCGAATGCCGATTTGTCCGGCTGGCTGTATGGAGCACCCAGCATGATGCGGGTGGCGGTTTCAATGAAGTTGCGTTTCAGCACTTTCGATACAAACGGGAACGAACGTGATGCACGCAAGTTACATTCGATTACCTTCACTTCGTTGTTCTTGGCCAGGAACTGCATGTTGAACGGACCGGAAATGTTCAGCTCTTTGGCTATGCGGCGGCCGATCTTTTTGATGCGGCGTGCTGTTTCGAAATAAATCTTCTGGGCCGGGAATACCAGAGTGGCATCGCCCGAATGGACTCCTGCATATTCGATGTGTTCGGAAATGGCGTATTCCACTACTTCGCCGTTTTGGGCTACGGCGTCGAATTCGATTTCCTTGGTGTCTTGCATGAATTGGGATACAACTACCGGATATTCTTTGGATACTTCTTTGGCCATTTGCAAGAATTCTTTCAGTTCTTCCTCGTTGTAGCATACGTTCATGGCTGCTCCCGATAGTACGTAGGACGGGCGAACCAATACCGGATAGCCTACCTTGTTTACAAATTCTTCCATGTCTTCCAAGCTTGTCAGCTCTTTCCATGCAGGTTGGTCAATGCCGAGTTGGTCGAGCATGGCCGAAAATTTGTGACGGTTTTCGGCACGGTCGATAGAAAGCGGAGAGGTTCCCAATACGGGTACCGACTGGCGGTGTAGCTTCATGGCCAGGTTATTGGGGATCTGTCCGCCTACCGATACGATAACGCCGCCGGGTTGTTCCAGATCGATCACATCGAGCACGCGTTCGAATGAAAGTTCGTCGAAGTAGAGACGGTCGCACATGTCATAGTCGGTAGAGACTGTTTCGGGATTATAGTTGATCATGATGGATTTGTAGCCTAGCTTGCGTGCGGTCTGTACTGCGTTTACAGAGCACCAGTCGAATTCTACGGACGAACCGATGCGGTAGGCACCTGATCCTAACACCACAACCGACTTGTCGTTCTTATAATAATTGACATCATATCCCGTAGTGGCGTATGTCATGTACAGGTAATTGGTTAATTCAGGATGTTCCGAAGCGACTGTATTTATGCGTTTTACGGCCGGAAGGATGTTCAGCGCTTTACGATGAGCGCGCACAGCCAGATTCTCTTTTTCCATGTTTCCGCTGGCTTTCAGCACGAAGCGTGCTATCTGGAAGTCGGAGAAACCTAGTACTTTGGCTTGGCGTAACACTTCTTCGGGAAGATCTTCTATTTTGTTGTAGGTAGAAAGCTTGGCCTTGTAGTCTACAATGTTCTTCAGCTTGCCTAAGAACCAAGGGTCGATTTTGGTCAGTTCGTGGATGCGTTCAATGCTGTATCCTTCTTCCAATGCAGAGGCGATGGAGAAGATGCGGAGGTCTGTCGGGTTGGCTAGCTCCTCATCCAGGTTTTCAAATTTAGTATGATCATTTCCTACGAAACCATGCATACCTTGACCTATCATACGGAGACCTTTCTGAATAATTTCTTCGAAAGATCGGCCTATAGACATGATTTCACCCACAGATTTCATGCTGGAGCCAATTTGGCGTGATACGCCTGCGAATTTAGTCAAGTCCCAACGGGGGATTTTACAAATCAAGTAATCCAACTGGGGAGCTTCGTATGCCGAGTTGGGAGTACCCATTTCGCCAATTTGGTCGAGTGTATAGCCCAAGGCGATTTTGGCAGCAACAAATGCCAGAGGGAAACCGGTGGCTTTGGAGGCCAATGCCGACGAGCGGCTCAAACGTGCATTTACTTCGATTACGCGGTAGTCATTGGTTTCTGCGTTGAAGGCGTATTGGATGTTACATTCGCCTACAATGCCCAGATGACGAATGCATCGGGTGGACAGGTCTTGCAACATGGTTACTTGTTCTTCTGTCAGAGAGCAAGTGGGAGCTACCACGATTGATTCGCCGGTGTGGATGCCCAGCGGGTCGAAGTTTTCCATGCTTGCCACTGTAAAGCAGTGGTCGTTAGCATCGCGAATCACTTCAAATTCTATTTCTTTCCAACCTTTCAATGATTCTTCTACCAGGATCTGTTTGGAAAAAGTGAATGAACTTTCGGCCAGTTTCACGAAAGTCTCTTCGTCCGGACAGATGCCGCTTCCCAAGCCTCCCAGTGCGTATGCCGAGCGTACCATGACCGGATATCCTATCTCGCGTGCTGCCTTTAGTGCTTCTTCCATGCTTTCTACGGCATGGCTCTTCGGAGTTTTCATCGGAATTTCGTCCAGCTTCTTTACAAACAGGTCGCGGTCTTCGGTGTACATGATGGCTTCTACTGAAGTGCCCAGCACCGTTACGCCATATTTTTCCAACGTACCGTTCAGGTAGAGTTCTGTACCGCAATTCAATGCCGTTTGTCCTCCAAAGGCCAGCAAGATACCGTCAGGTTGTTCTTTCTTGATGATTTCTTCAACAAAGAAGGGGGTAACAGGAAGGAAGTAAACTTTGTCTGCTATACCTTCCGAAGTTTGAATAGTCGCGATGTTAGGATTTACCAACACCGAGTGAATACCTTCTTCGCGCAATGCTTTCAGCGCTTGTGAACCAGAGTAGTCAAACTCTCCTGCCTGGCCTATCTTGAGGGCACCCGAACCCAATACCAGGACTTTCTTTAAATCCTTTTTCATTGAAAGTTTCTTTTATAATGGTTGTTCTTAATATTGCTAAATAATAAAAAAAATGCGTCCATCCTCGTATGAGGACTAACGCACTTGTTCGATATGTCTATATTATCTTTATTTCTGTAGGATACATAGCACTATTAAATTTTGTGCAAAGTAACTACTTATTTCCTAGATAACAAAATAAATCTGCTTCTTTGTCTGAAGAATTATGCAAAATGCGGTTTCATCTTCGGCCTTTGTGTCGGAAATTTCCTATATTTGCGTAATTTTAAGAAATAGATAATACTAAAAGATTTATGGGAAAAGAAAAAATCATATTGACGGGCGACCGTCCAACAGGAAGATTGCACATCGGCCATTACGTAGGCTCGTTGAAACGCAGGGTGGAGCTTCAGAACTCCGGATTGTATGACAAGACTTTTATTTTTATAGCCGACGCACAGGCGTTGACGGATAATATTGATAACCCGGAAAAGGTGCGCCAAAATGTGATAGAGGTGGCACTCGACTATATGGCGGTGGGGTTGGACCCATCAAAGTCTACTATTTTTATCCAGTCTCAGATTCCTGAATTGTGTGAGCTTACTTTTTATTATATGGATTTGGTTACCGTGTCTCGTCTGCAACGCAATCCGACGGTGAAGACCGAAATCCAGATGCGTAATTTCGAGACCAGCATTCCGGTAGGCTTCTTTACATATCCTATCAGTCAGGCTGCCGATATTACCGCTTTCAAGGCAACTACTGTTCCGGTGGGCGAGGACCAGGAACCGATGATAGAACAGACCCGTGAGATTGTGCGTCGTTTCAATCATATTTATGGTGACACATTGGTGGAACCCGAAATTCTGTTGCCCGACAATGCGGCTTGTCTTCGTTTGCCGGGTACAGACGGCAAAGCGAAAATGAGCAAGTCGTTGGGAAATTGCATTTACTTGTCGGATACGGCCGATGAGGTGGAGAAAAAAGTGAAGAGCATGTACACCGATCCCACTCACTTGAAGGTGTCCGATCCGGGCAAACTGGAAGGAAACACGGTATTCACTTATTTGGATGCTTTTTGTAAACCTGAACATTTTGGTCGTTATTTGCCCGATTATCCTAATCTGGATGAACTGAAGGCGCATTACACTCGCGGTGGACTGGGAGATATGAAGGTGAAAAAATTCTTGGCGGCCATCATGCAGGAAGAATTGACTCCTATCCGCGAACGCCGTAAAGAGTTCGAAAAAGACATTCCGGCTATTTACGAAATGTTGCGTAAAGGATGCGAAACGGCTCGTACCACGGCTGCTGCTACATTGGATGAAGTGCGTAAGGCAATGAAGATTAACTATTTTGATGATACGGAACTTATTGCTGAACAAGCACAGCGTTTCGGACAAAGATGATAGAGCATAAAAAAGATTGCAAGGGGGTATATATAATTAAGGTATATACCTCCTTTTTTTACTTATGTGATGAAATAAAAAAAAAGAATATGTTTATTTCTGATAATCAATTAATTAATGGTGCGTGCGAGAAAATGGTGAAAAAATAGTGGGCGTAAAGTTTGCAGTTATCAGAAAATGCCGTATCTTTGCATCGCTTTTGAGAACAAGAGGTTATCGGGCGTTTAGCTCAGCTGGTTCAGAGCATCTGCCTTACAAGCAGAGGGTCGGC
>CAMWGU010000015.1 GCA_947173895.1 uncultured Bacteroides sp.
AACGCGAGAACGCGAGAGAGAAAAAACAACAGGGAGATACGGAGAAACATTCAAATTCAAAACAAAAGAGGCGAAAAAAACGAAAAGAGATTGTGAAAGCAGGACTCCATCCGATGGACTTTGGAACAAATAGAGAGCAAGATTTTTTTATGAACCTTCTGGGAAAGAGAACTTTATTATTTTTTGCTAAATGGCTAATACCAAGCTTGTAATTTATGAATATGTAATGTTGAATAAAGGGAAATAAAGAATAAAACGTAACGTACCTACATTCCAAGGCATAAAAAACAAATCAATTAAATCTACTAATTAAAAGGCTTTTTTTATGCCTTTTATAAGATTTCAGTTATCTTTGCTCATTCATTTTAAATGTATGGACAAAATGCAGGTAGATACCCATAACAAAGAATTTCAAGACGCCTTGAATCTCATTCAATATACACGCCAGTCTATTTTCTTAACTGGAAAGGCGGGCACAGGCAAGTCTACCTTTCTAAAATACGTGTGCGAAAACACCAAAAAGAAGCATATCGTTCTGGCTCCCACAGGAATAGCAGCTATCAATGCCTGCGGAAGTACCCTACATAGTTTCTTTAAACTACCATTCCATCCATTACTTCCAGATGATCCAAATTTCAGTTTGAGAAATGGAAAACTACACGATTTTTTAAAATACACCTCAGCCCATCGTAAACTGATAAAAGAAGTGGAGCTAGTGATTATTGACGAAATCTCTATGGTAAGGGCAGATATCATTGATTTCATAGACAAAGTATTACGAACATATTCACAAAACATGCGATCCCCCTTTGGTGGCAAACAAATCTTGCTCGTGGGAGATGTATTTCAACTAGAACCAGTCATAAAGAATGATGAACGCGAGATCATCAGCCGGTTCTATCATACTCCTTACTTTTTCTCAGCACGGGTCTTTCAAGAAATAGAACTAGTATCTATCGAATTGACCAAAGTGTATCGACAATCTGATCCTATATTTATCAACGTACTGGACCGCATACGAACCAATACAGCCGAAACAACGGACCTTCAACTACTGAATACCCGTTATAACGCCCAAATAGAAACAAACGAAAGTGATATGTATATCACACTTGCCACCCGAAGAGATACCGTTAATTTTATCAATGAAAAAAAATTAGCCGAACTGCCAGGAACATCAACCCTTTTAGTCGGTGAAATAAAAGGAGAGTTTCCAGAAAGTAGCCTGCCTACCCCAAAAGACCTAGAAATAAAACTTGGAGCGCAAATCATCTTTATAAAAAACGATTACGAGCGACGCTGGGTAAACGGTACTATCGGCACAATTTCGGGTATTGACAACGAAACAGGCAGTCTGTATATCACCACAGAAGACAATAAAGAATTAAAAGTACAGAAAGACAGCTGGCGTAACATACGGTATAAATACAATGAACAAGAAAAGAAAATAGAAGAGGAAGAATTGGGAGTATTTATACAATATCCCATACGATTGGCATGGGCTATTACTATACACAAAAGTCAAGGATTGACCTTCAACCGAGTAATTATCGACTTCACAGGAGGCGTATTTGCCGGTGGACAAGCCTATGTGGCATTGAGCCGATGTACTTCATTGGCCGGCATCTTATTGAAAAAGCAAATCATGCAGGGAGACATTTTTGTACGTCCTGAAATTGTAAATTTCGCACAACAATTCAATAATCGACAATCCATTGAGAGAGCGTTGAAACAGGCACAAGCCGATATGCAATACATAGAAGCCATAAAACAATTTGATAAAAGAGATTTCGAAGGCTTTCTTGAACATTTTTTTCTAGCCATCCATTCGCGTTACGATATAGAAAAACCTCTGATAAAACGATTCATACGCAAAAAACTAGAAATCATCAATACACTAAAATCTGAAAACGAACGTTTGAAAAAACAACTCTATGTACAGTGTAAGAATCTAGAAAAATATGCCCGCGAATATTACCTGATGGGAAACGAATGTATTACTCAGGCTCATGACGCACGTGCTGCCATCGCCAATTATAATAAAGCAATCGAACTGAATCCCACATATACGGACGCTTGGGTGCGCAAAGGAATTACCTTATATAATAATGATGAATATTACGAAGCTGAAATCTGTTTAAATGAAGCGGTACGCCTCAGCCCAGCCCTATTCAAAACTGTCTACAACCGAGGAAAGAACAGGTTAGCACTGGGTAATGTGGAAGGAGCTTTGGGAGATTTCGATCGGGCTACCTCCTTAAAACCAGAACACCCCCAAGCTCATGAATACTTTGGAAACGCATTAATGAAAATAGGAAAAACGGACGAGGCAGCTTTACAATGGGCTATTGCGGAACAATTGCGTAAAAAGAAATCAAAAGATTAAAATAATATGCTTTTAAAACTTTATCATAAAAACAATCATCCCAAAGATTTGGAAAAAGTAATCCAAATACTGGAAGAAGGCGGACTGATCATTTATCCCACTGACACTACGTATGCCATCGGATGTCACGGATTAAAGGAACGTGCCATAGAACGCATCTGTAAACTAAAAGGCATTGATCCACGTAAGAATAATCTATCTATTATCTGTTATGACCTGAGCAACATCAGCGAATATGCCAAAGTGGACAACAATACATTTAAACTAATGAAACGGAATCTTCCTGGTGCATTCACTTTCATCTTGAACACCAGTAGCAGATTGCCCAAAATTTTCAAGAACCGCAAAGAGGTAGGTATCCGTGTACCCGACAACAACATCGTCAGGGAAATATGCCAATTGCTAAATGCGCCGATCATGACCACCACACTGCCACTGAAAGAGAACGAAGACATAGAATACATCACAACTCCAGAATTAATTGAAGAAAAATTCGGCAAAGAGGTGGACCTTGTCATTGACGGAGGGATCGGAGGGATAGAACCCTCAACCATTGTAGACTGTACAAACAAAGAAGCAGAAATTATTCGTCAAGGCAAAGGTATCCTGAACGATTTTTAATCTGATTTGTTTAATTAGTAAAATTCAAATTTAAAATAGATTGATTATGTTATTAGCATCTGAAACCAACATCCAACTAACTAATGCGTTAGAGAAATTGATTGACTCCGGTATTCAACTAGGAACAAAAGTATTAGGAGCTCTTCTTATTTTTGTGATTGGAAAATTTCTTGTAAACTGGTTGAACAAACTTTTTGCCCGTATCTTGGAAAAAAGGAAAGTAGAACCCAGCATCCAATCGTTTTTGAAAAGCATGGTAAACATATTATTACTCATCATGCTGATTCTTGCCGTGATCGGGAAACTGGGAATTGAACTCACAGGATTCGCTGCCCTACTTGCTTCCGCAGGTGTGGCCATCGGTATGGCATTATCCGGTAACTTACAGAACTTTGCCGGAGGGCTGATCATCTTATTATTCAGACCATACAAAGTAGGCGATTTTATTGAAGCTTCCACAGGCGCATCGGGTACGGTAAAAGAAATACAGATATTCCATACGATTCTTGTCACCGCCGATAACAAGATGGTATACGTACCTAACGGTGCTATGAGTAGCGGGGTGATTACGAATTACAATAAACTGGACACACGCCGTATAGAATGGAACTTCGGAATAGAATATGGAGAGGATTATAATAAAGTCACACAAATATTGCAGGAAATCATTGCTCATGATAAGCGCATACTTACTACTCCAACTCCATTCATTGAACTAGGCGAACTTGCTGCCAGCAGTGTCAACATAAAAGTCCGTGTATGGGTGAAGAGTACTGATTATTGGGATGTATTTTTCAGTATGAACCAGACTGTTTATACCACATTTAACAAAGAATGTATCAATTTCCCATTCCCTCAACTTACTGTGCATCAAGCATAGACAAACCAAAGCATAAAAAACGCCCTTGTGCCCTTGTGCCTACCCCAAAAGGTAGGCCGTATTTCTCTAAAGCCATTGACTATCAGTTATTATGCAGACATACAAAAATTCCTTTCCACGTCTGATTGTCCACTATCACCATCAGTCGCGGAAAGAAGAAATAATCATAGAGTACACCCTCTCCGATATGCGTGCGATAGCTTGTGCGGCCTGCGCCTCATTGCCCTGAAAGTCTTTGACGAACACGGCCAGCGTATAATGTACACCAGCAGGCAAACAGATGTAGCCGACGTCATTGTGGGCTACCAATATTCCGCCCTCTTTCGTATAGCCGGAACCTGTCTTGTGGGCAAGGCTCACCCCTTCCTTGCCAATGAGAGGAGCCGCTATCCGGTCTTTGCCGGTCGCGCATTCGCCCAACGCTTTCTGGATGAAGGCTTGCTTCTCGCGGCTCACCAAGCTGTCGGTGAACAGGCGCTCCATCAGCATCGCCGCCCCGAGAGGCGAAGTGCAGTTGGAATAGGCTTTGGCATGGTCGGCTGCCATCTCCGACTCCGTATAGGCTATCCAGAAACTCGCACGGGGAATGAGCGTCGCTATGAAGCGGTCGGTTTCGGGGACGCCGATCAGTTTTTCGAACATCAGGTTGCTGGCATTGTTGTCGCTTTGCTGAAGCGTATAGCACAACAAGTCTTTCACCGGCAACGTCATCACCGGCTCCTGATGATCCTTCAGCATGGGGCTCCAAGTGTGGGCATCGAGTTCGTCCCTCTTGATGGTCATCAATGTGTCAAGGGAAAGCCCGTCAAGGTCGAACTGATGGCAAACCGCCAACGCCTGATGAACCTTGAACACGCTCATCATGGGATAGATGTTCTCATTGTTGACCGCAACGGTATCGCTGCCGTTTATGATGACAGCCACGCCTATCTCACCGGGATAGCCCGCCACGATTTGGGCGATGGTATCGGTCAGGACATCCGTATAGCTCCTCTCTTTCTTCCCCGTTTCCGATGACGGCGACATGAGTCTCCATGCCACCAGACCCATCAAGACAATACCCGAAACAATGATGCAAGTTTTTCCTAATTTTGTCATAAGCACATACATATTATATTTTTCCTACACTCTTCTTTCTATCGTTCATAATCGCGTCCATATTCTCCAAAGCCCAACCAATCAAGGCATTGATGTGCGGAAGTAATGATTTCGCCCTTTCCGTCAAGGCATATTCCACACGAGGCGGCACTTCCGGATAGATTGTGCGTGTCACAAAGCCGTCTTCTTCCAGTGTGCGCAACGTCACGGTCAGCATCTTCTGCGAAATATCCGAAATCTCACGCTGCAACTCCTTAAAACGCACAGGCCGGTTCTGCCTGTCAAGGGTGTATATCACCAGCAGCGACCATTTATCACCGAATCTCGACAGGATGTTTCGTATAGGGCACCCCGGAAATAGGGCATCTTCGATAGTTGTTCTATTCATAATATGTTGTATATCTATTCACTCTACAAAAGTAATCAAATACCTTCTAATCACCAAAGAGAAATTATTTCAAAAAAGATCCAAACGCAAACACCTCAACACCAGCAAAGGTTACTTCGAGGTAACTAATTGAGTGTTAAGAACCTACTTGTGCAAATAAAAATAAGTCCGCACCTTTGCAGCGTAAAAGACAACAAGAAACTTTATTTACTAACCATTAAAAAGGAAAGAATATGAAACAGATTGAGCAGATTGCGGAAGCAACGAATTTCAAAGCCATCAATGTGGGCAAAATGAGTGATTTGAACGGATATGTACTGGAACTCGGCCCCGAAGTGAAGATTCCGGGAAAGGTCTTTGGAGGAGCGGCCCTCGGCGCCACCGGCGGCGAATTCTCCATGCAGGTGTTTCAGCCCGGCACGGAGACCGGCTTCCTGCATACGCACAAGAAGCACGAAGAACTCTACTTCTTCCTCGGCGGCAAAGGCGAGTTTCAAGTAGACGACCGGGTGTTCCCCGTGGAAGAAGGCAGCGTGGTGCGTGTGGCTCCCGACGGGAAACGAAGCGTGCGCAACAACGGAACAGAACCGCTCGTGATGCTCTGCGTGCAATATCACGGCAACATGTTCACGGAGGAAGATGCGACCGACGGGGTAATCCTGAACGAGCCGGTAAAGTGGTAAGCTCCTGACCTTCCATCCGCAAGGCATCGGATTCAGCCGGATAAACAATAAAGGCTTCGAACGCGAAAGCGCCGAACCGAACGGAACGAAACGCAATACCATGAGCATCTGCGTCAAGAACATCAACTTCCGTGCCGACAACAAATTTATCCAAGAGACTGGAGAGCATTGCTACCTGGACCGTTCCAAGTGGAAGTTCCGTCGCTCCTCGCAGCGATACACGCCGGAACAACGCTTGAAGATGGCACAAGACTATCTGGAACAGCACCCGCTGATGAAGGTCACCGACTACTGCCAACTCACGGGACTGCTGCGAAACGCCGCCGCCCGCGAACTGAAGCTGTGGAGCGAAACGCCCGACAGCGGCATCGGAACGATGGGAAGAGAGACACACAAGGTGTATATCAGGAAGAGATAGAAAAATAACATATATGATTATTTATAGCCGATATTTGGTTATTAATCATCATATATGTATATTCATTTCACCGGAAAGGCCGATAAACAAATGAACCAATTCCGTAATATTGTCCCTTATTATTAGCAATATTACGGATTTTTTATACATTTGCATTCGGATTGAGAAAAGACTCTGTCCGTAACATATTAGAAAAAGAAAAGCGTATGCTGACCTCTTGTGAGTGAAAACCTGAGAAATTTTCAAAGATGACAAGAACGGCATAGTGGTTCTCACGCTATAAGCGTGGGCTGCTATTACCATATCTGTCATCAAAGGTTTTCTCAGGACCTTCACTCAAAGATGTTGTAGTATTGCAGTTCCACGCTTTGCATTTTTACAACCGCCTGTATCTGGAACTGACAGGCATTCAATATCCTATTAAATATGGAACAACATTTCTGCCAAAGCTGCGGTATGCCCCTGACCGATGAGAACAGAGGGACAAATGCGGACGGAAGCCGCAGTGAGGACTATTGCGTCTATTGCTACCAAGGCGGTAAGTTCACACAAGACTTCACCATGAACCAGATGGTGGAATTCTGCCTGCAATTCTTAGACCAGATAAATGCTCATACAGGTCAGAAGCTGACTCCCCTGCAAGCTAAAGAACAGATGCTGCAATACTTTCCGCACCTGAAGCGATGGAAAGAGGCAGACGAACGGACGCTGACCGAAAAGGCCACCGCCCTGCTTGCCCAATGCGAGCATATTACAATTGCCTCGATTGATGCCAACGGCTATCCTCGCCCCGTACAGATGGCCAAAATAGAGACAAAGAGTTTCAACGAGGTCTGGATGGCCACCAGCGCCAACGCCATGAAAGTGACAGACTTCAAGCAGAACCCCAAAGCCGGACTCTGCTACGACCATTACGGCAACGGTGTGGCACTGCGCGGCACGGTAGAAGTCACCACCGACAATTCCACGCGCCAAGCGATGTGGCAAGAGTGGTTCATTCATCATTTCCCCGGTGGGCCAAGCGACCCGGACTATGTCTTGCTCCACTTTACCGGCACGGAAGCCACCTTCTGGATAAACGGCGAATTTGTTCACTCTAGCATCTGATGCCTATGAAACCAATCGTATCCGATACGCGAAACATTGCCGCTTGCGGCCTTTACTGCGGAGCTTGCCGCAAGTTCCTAACCGGAAAATGTCCCGGATGCAAGCAAAACAACAAGGCGAGCTGGTGCAAGATACGCTCGTGCTGCCTGGCAAACAAGTTCAATACCTGTGCCGAGTGTCCGCGCAATGTGCAAACGTGCAAAGTGTTCTCCAACTGGATAGGGAAGTTTTTCGCCTTCCTGTTCAAGTCCGACCGCCCTGCCTGCATCCGCTACATCAAGGAGCATGGCGAACAAGCCTTTGCCGAAGAGATGACCCGAAGAAAATGTCAAACCATAAAAAAGAAATAAACATGAAGAATGAAGTATTATATCTGCTGCTGAACGACTACGCCAACCACGAAACAGTCTATCTTTCGGAAGCCATCGCCTCCGATGAAACGGCTTTGAAAGCCAACCCGAAGTATGTCAACAAGGTGGTTGCCCCGACATTGGAACCGGTGCAATCCATCGGAGGCCTCCGCACCCTGCCGGACTATTCGTTCGACACCATGCCTGACGACTATGCCGCCTTAGTGCTGATTGGCGGCTTCGGCTGGAGCACGCCCGTTGCCGAAAAGGTGGTGCCCATTGTCCGGCAAGCCATAGAGAGGGGCAAGATTATCGGCGCCATCTGCAATGCCGCTTCCTTCATGGCAAAGCACGGCTTCCTGAATGCTGTGAAGCATACCGGCAACGGACTGGAGCAACTGAAGCTGTGGGGTGGTGACAACTATACCCATCCCGATGGCTATGTCCATGCCCAAGCCGTCAGCGACCAACACATCGTAACTGCCAACGGTTCCGCCACCATGGAGTTTGCCAAAGAGCTCTTGTTGCTGCTTGAGAACGACACACCGGAACACATCGAAATGTATTATCAATTCAACAAACAAGGCTTCTGCGCCCTGTTTCCCAAAATCTGAAGACTATGGCCTACTCTACTGATTTCATAGAGTCAGGCCCGTTTCCCCTTTTATTTATTTTAACAATCCGATGAAAAGCGGCGGATAGTATCGTCTCCTGATGATCTTTGCGATGTTTACCGAGGCCAATGAAGCATTGAAAGCAAAGTCAAGTTTCCTCAAGTCTCTTGCCTGGCAATCATTGCTATATCGGCAGGGTATTGGTATTCCTGTAGTTCTCGCAACCCAATCGCTGAAATTTGGGAACAAACTTTATATGAAGACTATGCAAACAAAATGAGTGAAATCAAAGTAAGTAAGATACATACACTGTCCGATGCAACTTCATCCGACATCAAAATCGAGACTGAAAGCCAAATATTGCATATAAAAAAGGATAGCACACAATCTTACATGGAAATCGAAAAAGATTTTTTGGCTGACTAATATTATTTATCAGTCTATAATCCGGTGAATATCGAAAAGCTAGAGCGCCTTTTCCAATCAAGACTGAAGAAAAAAAAGGGGTTAATTGTGGGACGGCCGTGTCTATTTACAGCAAAGGTAGTACCAGAAAAAACCTTTGTGGTGTAGAAGATGTGACAGACCTGCATGGCTATCTGAAATTGGCATACAAAGTAGATATTCAGGATGTCATACTCTTGGAGGCCTATGTCAAGGGCAGTTGGTTGGAAAGGTTATTGTGGGGAAAAGGCTATTATATCGTATTATCCTTGATTCTTTTGGGGATGCTGATTTTGTTAGTGTTAGAAAAAAGAGGCCGATTATCCGGGAAATTCCTTTGTTTTCAGCTGTAGAACCCGTTCAGCAAAATGTGGAACCGGTTACAGAACTTATAGAAGTACAAGTTCAACTGAAGTTGGATTTTCATCCAACATCCTCGATTGTTATTCTAGACGAAAAGAAACATACTTTGATTTATGAGGATAAGGAAATATTGCTTGCTCCGAGAAAATATTCAGTTTGTTTTATCTGTTGGCGCAAGGACAAAATTATTTCCAGCTGCATGATTCCTTGTTTCAAAATCTCTAGTAGGACAAAAGGAATGCAGACAAGAAGCATTTGAAACAACTCGTAATCCGCTTACGGAAAGAATTGGAAAACGTGCCGCTAAATATTGCTGTGATACGGGGCAGCGGATACCAAATCAAAAAAGAAGATGATATGGAAATCATTATCAAACAAATAGAATGTAATAATTGAAAACCCATTTCCCTATTTTGCGACTATTTTAATAAATAAAAAAAGGAGTAACGCCTTTAACAAATAGAATAAAAGTTTTAATTTATGTTATAAATAATACTTTTTTATTTGTTTTATTTGCAGATTCCACTAATATTCGTACCTTTGCATTGTGTTTTTCATAGTATTAGATTTAAGGTTAACAAAGGTTGGAGCAAGGCGTTGCTCCTTTTTTTATATAGAAGTTTATCATAACGCAACCTCATCGTTTTCCAAATCAGCAGAAATTTCGTATTAGTATCCATTTCCTTTATGCGCACAATATATAGTCAATCCGAATAGGAAGAATTTCACAACAATCCCCTACTTAATTGTTACCACCCAATACACATTCCCCTTGGACGTATGCACCCACTCGCCCGGCTGAAGCAGGATGCAGCTCAGGCTGTAAGCATAAGCAGTCATGCCGGGGATGGCACGGCAAAGCGGCAGCAATCCGTTGAGGGCGATAGCGAGATCGCGGCGTGGCATCTCGGCGGGAACCGGAGGTGACAAGATTTTACTTCCGAAGAAATATGATGTACATGCAGGCCTGTGCATCGGAACACGACAGGCTTGTTCGTTGCACAAACCTAGCCTGTTCACCGCAATACATTTCGCCTTATCGTAAAAACACGTACGTATGTGTGGGCTTGTACATACGTACGTATAGGCTTACACATACGTATGTATAGCCTCACACGTACGTACGTGCAGAGCACACCATCCCCTCATCAGGTTGCTTCTCCCCCTTCTCCCTTCATCCTTTCATTTTTCAGTAAACCATCTATCAATCAATAGGTTAAAAATGACAGAACATCCCCTCATCCTCCTTTCAGCCATCTGCACAAGTCCCTTCACATCTACCTTCAGTGGTTTCAGCCATTCAACTTTTGTTCGCCAATGAAGGGAGCCGACGGAGTGTCCTTTCACACTTGTCCCCCCATCAGAAGGGCGTTTCGGCAACTAATGAAAGGATGAAAAGGAAAAGTAGAATCACATCAATACTGTGGATTATTTGAAGGGGCAACCATGCAAAAAATGTTATTTTCGGACAATGTAGGGCCGACAGACAATGGTAATGCGTTAGAGCCGGCAAGCGAAGGTTCTTGGCCGGGAAGCAAAAAGACTTGGGAATACAGATACCACCGGTTGCGATGTCCCTATGATTATAGGTAGCTGACGAATATTACCAACGAAATAAAACAGAATGATACGGCATCTAGAAAAGATCTGTATCATCCTGTAAAAAGAAATCCTTTCTAACAAAAAAAAACATAGCCGGAAGTGTGAAACCGGGCAAACCATCTGCAAGGAAGTATGATTTTATATGTCATGACGGACGTGTCCGATCTGGCGTATAGAATCATTCTTCCCGAGTTTGCCTACGTGTGTGACGGCTTGTTTATTTATGAATCCAGCGGTCACACACGACTTTCCGCTTCCGGCACGAAGAGACAACAAAAAAGAAAAGGCATCTGGAATACTGTAAAAGCACCTCTTTGGCATAAGCACAAAAGAAATGGGCCTTGCCTCATTAGTCTAAACAGTTGTTTAGGTGTGAGGCAAAGCCCTTTTATCAGCTTATGCAGTAGTCGGCACACGTTCGTTCAAAATTCTTTTGGACGATGGTGTACTGACATAAAATCGCTTTTACGGAAAAACGTATATGATAAAGAAAAAATCAGGGAGATTCATTTCAAAATTTCCCGTTTCATTGTTACTTTTGCATACGAAGAGTTCTTTGAGGGTTACGCAATGCGCAGAAAAATAATGCAGCAGATAACTAACTAAATCGTAACCTATTACTATTATGAGCAATTAACCTAAGCTCATTTCCAATAAATTACACACTTTTCGTAACTTCTTAGGACCAAAACCAATAACAAAACATGACAATGGACAGAACATCAATCAATATAAATCATTCCAACGACACAGACAGGCACAAAAACACCTCATGCCACCATGTTTTTTTGCGCACAACATTCTACTCTTAGAATTGAAAATAAATGAACGGCTGAATATCACTGCTCTTCAACTGAATGACCAGATAGATCAGTAACACTAATAGTAATGCTTTTCCCAACAAAGGTAACCGGATGACTCCGCGACAACAAACACATTGCCAACTGTCGGGCACAAAATGGAACACATAGCCAATTCCCATCAAAGCAAACACTTTCCAATAGCCTTTCACCAACTGCACAAACACTTCCGGATGAAAAGCTGTAGCAATCTGCCTCAACATGACCATGGAAGATTCGAATGTGTCATTCCGAAAGAATATCCAACAGAAACAAACGAAATGGAAGGTAAAAAGAATCGCAAAAAATTTGCGAATCCCCCTGCTAGTGGCTGTTTTAGGTTTATGCAACAAATTGCGCCAACATTTTTGTGCTGCAAGAGCAAGACCATGAAAGCCTCCCCATACTATAAAATTCCAGGAAGCTCCATGCCACAGGCCACCTAATAACATAGTCAGGAACAAATTGACATACGTACGGACCTTCCCCTTACGGTTCCCGCCCAATGAAATATAAAGATAATCGCGCAGCCAAGTGGAAAGCGAGATATGCCAGCGGTGCCAAAAATCGGTTATGCTGTCGGCCTTATAAGGAGAATTAAAGTTCATGGGAAAACGAAAGCCCAACAACAAAGCAAGCCCGATAGCCATATCACTATAGCCGGAGAAATCACAATAGATCTGCAAAGCATAGCCATATATACCAAACAGATTTTCGAGTCCAGAATAAAGAGCCGGATTCTCGAAAATACGTTCTACAAAGTTCACACTGATATAATCAGAGATGATGGCTTTTTTAAACAATCCACAAATGATAAAGAAAACACCTGTACCAAACATCTCGGAAGAAACAAACAACGGTTGCCTGATTTGAGGAATGAAATCGCGAGCACGCACAATAGGACCAGCCACCAGCTGCGGGAAAAAAGAAACATAAAAAACATAATCGAGCAACCGGCGCAAAGGCATCAATTCACGACGATACACATCAATGGTATAGCTTAAAGACTGGAAAGTAAAAAACGAAATTCCTACAGGCAAAAATATATCCAACGGTTGGAACTTGCCATCCCATAAAGGAGCCAACATCTGATAAAAGAAATTGGTATACTTGAAATAACAAAGCAGCCCCAGATTGACACACAAACTGAGCAACAGCAACGTTTTCCGCTTCCACTTAGTTTCAGTATGCACCATACACAATGCCAGCCAATAGTCTGTCAACGTCACTACTCCTAACAGAAAGAAATAAAATCCACTGCTTTTATAATAAAAATAATAAGAAAATAAGGTTACAAACAAAATGCGCGCCGTATCTTGTTTCTTCAACAACATATAAATCAGGCTAAAACCTAAAAACAAAAACAAGAACAAGCCGCTACTAAAAATCATCGGTTGTCCGGCATCATAAGTCAATACCTCTGTCAATTTACTCCAATCTAGTTGCCACATAATTATTATACGCTTTAATCAATGCTTGATGCAATAAATTACCTTGCAAACGATATCCTTCGGGAGTAAAATGAATCCCGTCCGGACGAAGCATGTTATGTTTAGTCCAGTTACGACAAGCATCCGTTTTTCCACCTATTATATTATACATATCCCACACCGCTATCTGATGCTCTTGTGCATACTCTTTTATGACATGGGCAGCCCACACAGTCCGTGGATTTATGGTACGCACCTTGCGTCGTCCAACGTATGCTCCCGGAGGTGTTGTCAGCAAAAAGGTCACTTCCGGACAAGCCTCTCTTAGCATAAACAGCAATTTATCCACCTGCGATTTATGAGTCTGAACTTGATAACGGCGGCTGTGTGCCTCATTAGTCCCGAATGACACAATTATCAGGTCGGGATGTAAAGAAGCTATCTCTTTGACTTTCTCCTCATCGGAAAAAGTCAAAGAAGTAGCCCCATTAATGCCATAAATATGATAAACAATGCCTGGTTCGCCTGTTTCGCGAGCCAAGCCGCTAGTACGATATGAAATGGTATCCGGAAAAACCGACTCTGAGCCAAAATCATTCTCCAAACAACGACGGGTAACCAACGGATACAAATGCCCCCGCACATGCGAATCGCCTATATGGACCACACGTACCGGACCAGCCATATCACTCAACTTTTGAAAAAAGACAGAGAGGGAATGATTCTTGTCTTCTATCACATTATCTAAAACATGTACAAAACTGCCTGGAAGCGAATCTCTCACTGTGATCAACCGCACACTATAATGCATTTCTCTTGTTTGCTCGGACATCTGGAGCGGATTCAACGGAGAGGGTAATACCGGAATCGCATCCTGAGCATACATACACGGGAACGACAGAAAAACTGTAACGATACTAAAAAACAAATAAAAGGACATGCTATTCTTCATAAGCTTTGCGTTTTTCGTATTGTTCTTTACCATACATCAATGTCTCAAACAAAATGCCAGCCAAATGTTTACCACCTTTAAAATTGATATGAGTATAATCAAGATTAGCCATCTTCTGATTAACCATTCCGACAATGCTTCCTTGACCTCCCATCGCCTCATACATATTCCAAAAAGCAATGTGACTATCCGCCGCTATGGATTGTTGATAACGGATCAGATTTTTCACCCCGGGCATAGTACGTAATTCTCCATATTCATTCTTATATTCACGATCACCCACACTGACAAGCAAGATACTACTCTCTGGAAATGCTTTTTTCAAATGCTCTATTACTGTAAGCATTCCTTTTTTATACCCATCATAATTTGTTCCTCGTTGTGTGGCTACATTCAGACCATACTGTATCACAATTAAATCATAAGGACGAAGATGATGGAAACCACACAATGTATGTAAAGGAATGTTGCGCAAATGCAAACCACTACTACCACGTACGCTGAAATTATCTAAAGAGATTCCCCGCTTGCCATCCATGGCCACTCCGTAAAAGACAGCCGAATCAGCTCGCTCAACATTCCATCGTACTTGCCCTATCCTACCCTCCACTGATACAGCCTGTATAACTCCAGTTCCTGTTTTCTCATACAACTCCCCTTGGGCAGCGCCATTCACCCTTGAACGGACTGTTACATCTCCTTTATTAAAAAAGTAAAAGGTAGAAATCTCACAAGTGTCCAGCCTCGAAGCATATTTATTCTGACCTTTCAGATGTACATAAGCTCCTTCATAAGGCAAAAAATAATGTCCGGAAATGCCTTGTTGCAATTTGTCAAAGCCAACAGAATCATTAGACGAATGGCTTTTCCATCCTCCAAAATTATGACGGACTGTAGGCCGATAGCCGGTGATGGTGGAAGTAACTGGAATATATCCTACTCCACAACCACCAAATTGGTGTTGAAACATCTCCCGTAGGTCGGCAGTAAAAATATCCGCTTCAATAAAAGAATCCCCAAAATAGGCGATACGCACAGGACGATCCATTGTTTGTATCTGCAAAAGCGTTTCATAAAAATGTTTCATTCCTCGCATTGTAGAATCTGAATAATCTTCAATACAAGTCATTCCCATCTTACATGTATCCACAAAAACAGGTTTAACTGGAGAAGAAAGAACAAGAGTATCGGAATCACAGACTTCCTCTGGAACATCCGGACGAATGTCAGCCAACAAATCAACCCGACGCAAAGGCTTATCACTCAATGACACAGATGGAAAAAAACACAGTCCTATTAACACTCCTACTACCATCAGAGTGAGAAAGAAAGTGGCTGATATATAATTCTTCATATTTTGCAATATTTGTAAACCAGCCGCAAAAGTAATGATTTTTTAGACGGAATGCTTCATGGTATAGGCTAAAAAAAGAAAAAGAGAGTATGTCAGACAAAAGGATCATTCCATTTTAATCCTACACACTCGCTTTTCTCATTATTTCCCGGCTTTTTTTAAATCGTTTTCTCGATATTCCATACAAAAGCACGAAGCCCTAACTGCTCGGTTTCTTTATCCATTTTGTGCAAAGCCTCCAACAATAGATCTACTTTGGCATCATCCACCACAGTCATAATGGCCGAACACATGCTGGGCCAAGCATGGCTACCATAATGAGGATCTCCTTTCACAGAGCCACGCCCCTGTAATTGTTGCCAATAGCTGAATCCACGACAATTATGTCGATCCAGTAAAGCCAGTATCCGTTCATAGAAAGCCTGATCGAAAGTTATGAAAACTGATTTCATTGTTTCACTCTTTATTGTTTAATTTATGTTCTCATTATTCCTTTTTATTTTTAATCATTTCCGTTTTATGGATTTGATAATAGTCATTCAGTTCACGGGCCGCCTTCATTTTCTTACGACTACGTTTAATTCCCGTTCCTGCAAATGAGCAATAAAGTACCGGAACAAGAATCAAAGTAAGTATAGTAGATACGGTCAGACCTCCAATTACGGATACCCCCAAAGGACGCCACATTTCCGATCCTTCACCTCCACCTATTGCCATTGGAACCATACCCAAAATAGTGGTCAATGTAGTCATCAGCACCGGACGCAAACGGCTACGTCCCGCAACCACAACCGAATGGATGACCGACATGCCTCGCTCACGACATAGCGTAATATAGTCGATAAGCACAATACCATTTTTCACCACAATACCAATCAGCATAATTCCTCCCAGCAAACTCATGACATTCAAAGTAGTTCCTGTACTGAACAAGGCCATCAAAACCCCACTAAATGCAAACGGAATGGAAAACATAATAATGAACGGATAGGTTAATGACTCAAATTGTGCAGCCATTACAATAAAAACCAACACAATAATCAACACAGCCAATGTTCCCAAATCGCTGAACGAATCTTGCTGATCCTCATACGAACCAGCTACCTGAATACTGATACCGCTAGGCAAATCCATCTTATCGATTATAGCTTCACCAGCAGATACCACACTACCCAAAGGAGCACCCGAAATCACAGCAGACACCGTCACTATACGTTCGCGGTCTTTACGTTCAATGGTAGGAGGAGCCGATCGCTCTACCACCGTGCCTACATCCTTTACGCGAATCGCCTTACCTTCATTGGAGTAAATCAAAATGTTCTCCAAATCTTCAATGCTGGTACGGAACTGCGGAGCATAACGCACCTTAATATCATATTCGTCACCGTCCTCACGGTAATAAGAAGACAATGCACCATTGATACGATTACGCAGATACAGAGCTGCTGTCGAAAGATTCAGCCCATGCAAAGCTAATTTTTCACGATCAAAGTCCACCTGATATTCAGGCTGATAATCCTGCCGGCTGATATTTACCTCAGATACTCCGTTCACCTTCAACAAAGCCTCCTTCAAATCAGCAGCCGCCTTGTCTGTCCCGGTAAAATCATATCCATATATTTCAAAATCTGCACTGGCTTGTCCTCCCATACCACCACTACTACCGCCCAAAATTACTTGAGCTTTGTCCAGTTCGGGATAAGCTTTCAGGTCCTCACGCATACCGTCACAGACTTCTGCCAATGTAACAGAACGTTGATCAGGATTATAAAGATTGACATTAAACGAAATAATGTGGCTACCATTGTCTTGAATAGACGCCCAAGTATTATCAGAATCAGCTTGTCCCACAGTATAGTTACAAATACGCATCACACCTTCATATTTTTTCAGCCACTTTTCAGTTAGTTCCTGAGCCAATGCCTGAGCACGTTCCACACGAGCTCCAATAGGCAATTGCAACTTCACAGAAATACGGCTGTTATCCTGTGATGGGAAGAATTCCGTACCAATACCTTTCGCACAAATCAAACTGAGAATAAAGATTCCAAGACATCCGGCAACAATCGTCTTACGATGGCGGACCGCCCAGTTCAACCTTTTTTGATACCAATTGTCCAATCCGTCCAATGTATGCTCGATCGGTTTATAAAAAGCAAGAAACCACTTGCTTTGCTTTTTCTGTAAACGAAGCAGTTGTGCACACATCATCGGAGTAAACGACAAAGCCGAAATGGTAGAAATAGTCATGATGACACACATCATCCAACCTAACTGACGGAACAAGACACCAGACATTCCGCTGACCATTGTCAAAGGGAAGAACACTGCAATCATAGTCAATGTAGAGGCGATAACAGAGATAGCCACCTCATTCGTAGCATGAATAGCCGCCTGTTTCGGTTCAGATCCGCGTTCGATATGAGTTGTCACATTCTCCAACACAACAATAGCATCATCCACCACATTACCAATTGCAATAGAAAGACAAGACAAGGAAATGATATTCAAAGAACCTCCATCCGTAATGGCCAAATAAATGAAAGAAGCAATCAAAGACATCGGAATCGTGATACAGATAATCACCGTGGCACGCCAACGCCCTAAAAAGATAAAAACCACCAATACCACAAACAAAATAGCATACATAATAGTTTCTGTCAAACTATCAATGGTATTCAAAATATTATCCGAGGTATTCACAATAACTCCCAGCTTCACATCACTAGGCAACGACTTCTGCAACTTAGGAAGTTGTTCCATCACTTTCTTTGAAATATTCACAGAGTTAGCTCCCGATTGCTTCTGTACAACAATCATTGCTCCCTGTACACCATTATTATAGGTTTTCTGTGCACGTTCTTCCACCGAATCGACCACCGTTGCCACATCACGTAAATACACAGAAGCACCATTATGTACCCCCACTACAATGTTCTCCATATCTTTCGGCTCCTTGAATTCACCTTCCACACGCAACGAATAGGTATTGCTTCCCACATCAAATGTTCCACCTGGCGTATTTCTATTTTCAGCTCCAACAATAGAACTGATCGTTTCGATCGTCAAATCATACGCATCCAACTTGTTTGGGTCACAATAAATATTCACTTCGCGCTTTGGCGCACCAGCAATAGACACCGTACCTACACCAGGCACACGCGCCAAAGGATTCACCACATTATCATCCAATATCTTATAAAGGGCAGGCTGACTTTCCTCAGCCTGAACAGACAGCAACAGGATAGGAATCATATCCGTACTAAATTTAAAGATAATCGGAGTATTGACTTCATCAGGAAGCTGCGAGCTTACCATATCCAATTTGTCACGCACATCATTGGTCAACACATCAATATCATATCCATACTCAAATTCCAAAGTAATTACAGATATATTTTCTGAAGACTTGGATGTAATGTGTTTCAAATTACTAACCGAGTTAAGCGTGTTTTCCAACGGACGTGTCACGTTGTTTTCTATATCGGAAGCACTAGCACCCTGATAAGACGTCATAACCATAATGGTATTAGTGTCAATATCCGGATACAAGTCTACCGGAAGTTTCGACAGTGAGAACAGACCAAAGATCGCTACAGCTAGAAAGCATAGCGAGGTCATAATCGGTTTTTTAACCGCTCCTTCGTATAAACTCATATTTATCAAATTAAAGATTGAAAACTAAAAAATCATCTTTTCAATTTACCGCCACTTCTATATCATCCGCCAAACGGGTCTGGCCGGCAATAACTACCTGTGAATTATCATCCACTCCGGAAATCAATTCATATTCGGTATCCATACGACGCCCCAATTCCACTTTATTGTAAGAAACCTTACCATTTTTGTATACATATACATAACGATCGCCCGAACCTGCCCGCTTCACGACAGCCTGATCCGGAACCACTACATGTCGTAATGTACCAAAACTCACAGTAACCCGACCGAACATTCCCGGACGTACATGTTGGTTGATATTAGCCAATTTCACCTCTACTGGAAAAGTATGGGTAGTAGCATCAATAGTTGGATAAACCAGACTGACTTTTCCTTCAAATTCCTCATCACCATAAACATCAAATTTAACCTTGACATTCATTCCTTTAACTACTTTCGGGAAGTAAGGTTCAGAAACATTGATCAATAGCTTTACAGGTGTAATTTGTTCAACCACAAGTACAGGAGTAGCAGAAGAAGAATATAAATCACCATTATCAAAATTACGTGCTGTAACTACTCCACTGATAGGACTCAACAATTGAGTATTTTCCAATAGATTGTTATAAGAAGTGCGACGTACATCCAATGTGGTTTTTGCTGCATCCCACTCCGATTTAGAAGCTCCACCCACTTTATACAGTTCATCTATACGTTTGAATTCCGTTTCTTCATTCTCTAATTGTAATTTCATCTGCTTCAAATTTGCCGCATCCATCTGCACCAGTTTCTGGCCTTTAGTTACCCGGTCACCCACTTCTACCAAAATACGGTCTATACGTCCTGGAGAAGTCGGAGCTATATTGTTTTTCGCTTCCGCTTCCACTATAGCTGTATACTCCTCAATCTGATCCACATCACGTGAAGTTACAGAAGCAAGTTTTACCACCGGTTTATCTTCCACAATGGTATCATCAGTCGCAGTCTTGTTGTCCGTTCCACCTGAGCATGCGCCTAACATGGTTACTACCAGCAAAGTTACAAATTGAAAATATTTTCTCATACTGTTTTTTATGTTAATGTGTTATTTTATTATTCTGTTACCTCATCAATGCCTAATACTAGATCTAAATCAGCCTTTGCAACCAAATAATCATAAATGGACTGGTTATAAGTGAGTCTCGCCTCTGTCAATGCAACTTCCGAACTATTCAATTCAAGAATCGTACCTTTTCCCACTTCATATCTTTTTTCAGCAATGACACGTCCTTTCTCCGCTTGAAGCACAGCCTCCTTGTTGCTTACCACTTGTTCCGTACTGGCAGCCATGTTATCTAAATAACTAGTAGCTTGCATTGTAAGTTGGCGTTCCGTATTGATACGATTCTCTTCTAATTGCTTCATCTGAATACGAATCTGCTTCAGTTGAGTGAAATTACTTCCTTTGAATAAGGGAATGCTCAAATTCAAACCAATTGTAGAATAAGGCCTCCAACTATATTCCTTGAATTTGAAATTATTGTTCATTGAAGTATACATATACTGAAAACTAGCAGAAAGAGTCGGCATAAAATGAGTATATTGCATCTTCAAAGTTTGCTTCAATTGCAAGGCATTCAAATCCAATTGCTTCAATGCACTATTATTCGTCAAATAATTCGGGCGAGGCATAGCCTGCCGAGTAAACATGGAAATTTCATAATCTTTCAGATTTCCTTCAACCTTCACCTTAATTTCCGATTCCATCCCCATCAAGACTTTCAACTGCAAATTCGCTAAATTCACTCCATTACGTGCAGACACTACTGTGGGTTTCAAGCTGCGCATCTGTACTTCTGCACTGATTTTATCATACTCACTGACAGTACCCTGTTCGTACTTGGCTTTCACCACATGATAATTGTCTTCACTCTGCTTATAACTTTTCAGTAATACCTCATAACTATCCTGTGCCAATAACAACTGAAAGAAAGCTTTTGTAACCTGATTCACCATATCCAACCGTGATGCACGTGACTTTTCTATCGCCAAATCCACATCTGTCCGAGTCAGACTAATACTTTTGTAAAGAGTTGGAGCAAATACAGGCAAACTGATAGACAAACCACCACTATAGGTATTGTCCGTACCTACCTCTATCACCTTTCCCTCCATAGCAAAGGACTGTTTCTTTATAGCCCGTGAATAACTTCCCACCAGACTGGCCTCAGGAAAAAGTCCTGTATAGGCCTCCCGACGAGCTTCTTTCTTCAACTGGATTTCCTGACCGGCAACCTTAATAGTAGGATTATCACTCAATGCGATTCGTACCGCATCCTGCAAATTAATCCTCAATGTATCTTGTGCCTGTGCACTTTGCGTTGTTATATAAAACAACAAAAGCAAAATCAATGTAGGTTTATAAAAAAAATTCATCAACTATTATTCTTTGATTTATAACTTATTAGTATTTAACCGCATTTATTACGTTCGTCACCTTTGAAATTCAATAAAAAATCATCCACTATTTTCAATCCCTTTTCAGTGGAAATGCCACGCATGTGCATGAACACTACTGTTTCATAAATTTCTCCAGGCGAATAAGATTTACATATTTCAGAGCGCAACAGTAAATCCATTTGCTCACACACCATGACACGTACAATATTGTAGTTCACATCACGTCTGAAAATACCTTGCTCTACTCCCTTCTTATAAAATTCCATCGCTGAGTCCAGATTTTCCTTCCGGCTCTCATCAATGTAGCGTACAACTTTAGGATATTTCTCAATATCCTCAAAAAATCTTCTATTTGTATGCTGGAAATCCAAAACGTTTCTTTGGAAAAACTTCAAGAGAACTTCCAAAACATTCTCAGCCTTGGAAGCCACTTGAGTCATATATTCCTGCATCTCCTCCCTATGTAACTTCATAACATCAAGTAATAAATCCTCTTTGTCGTGAAACAATTCATAAAGCGTTCTTTTAGATATAGACAATCCAGCAGCAATATCATCCATTCTCACAGTTTTGATTCCTTTCTGCGTAAACGCTTTTGCAGCCGCTAGAACAACATGCTCCTTCACAACCATTTTATCTATTCTTTTTTTCTTAACGCTATTCATTACTAAACATAAAGAGAAATAAAAGATACGTTTATTTTATGATACCCAATTTGGAACTTCTGACAAAATCTATCAAATGTACAATCTCAAGACTAGAAGGAACCTGCTCTTCAATACGACGCAACGCATCCTCAATAGATGTATTCGCTTTATATAAAATACGAAAAGCATGCGCTATATGCTTTATAACCGTTTCCGAGAAACCTTCATGTTGCAATACTGTCGTATTGACACAATAGAAAGAAGTCGGTTCATGGGCTGCCACACAATAAGGTGGAATATCTTTGGTAAAACGACAACCACCTTGTACTACTGCATACATACCCAAACGGGTCTTGCCTTGCATGAGAACATTGGAAGTAAGGATAGCATAATCCTCAATAACGCAACATCCAGATACCTGTGAGCCATTTCCTATAATACAATTGTTACCCATAATTACATCATGCGAGACACGTACGCCCTGCATGATGAAATTCCCATTCCCCACCACAGTTTCATCCCCAGCAAAAGTAGCACGGATAATTACTGCATTCTCACGAATTGTATTATTATTTCCTATACGGGCAATCGTATCATCGCCTTTATAGTTAAAATCTTGTGGAGCCGCAGCAATCACAGCTCCATTATAAATAGTATTTCCGTTACCGATGCGTGCGCCGCTCATAATACTGGCGTTGGGCATGATGACATTATCATCACCTATCTCTACATTCTTATCAATATAGACAAAAGGGTGAATAGTTACGTTTTTCCCAATTTTTGCTGATGGGTCTACATAAGCTAACGGACTAATCATATTCATTCTATTTTTTAAGGTTAATTATTCACGTCCACCGCCCAATGCGCTGTACAGATTGATAACAGCCTGCATACGCTGGAAAGTATCGGATACTTCGTTCAACTTGGCACTCAGCAATGACTGTTGTGCAGTAATGATTTCCAGATAAGTGGCCTTTCCTGCCTGAAACAAATCATTGTTCATCTCCACCGCTTTTTGCATTTCAAAAACCTGTGCCTGGTGTTCGCTCAACTTTTTGTCTGCTGTATCATACAAGAACAAAGCATCACTTACTTCCTTGCCAGCTTCCAAAATAGTTTGCTGATAATTCATCTTGGCAATCTGTTCTTCCGCTTTCGATACTTTTAAATTAGCAATCAATTTTCCACGTTGAAAAATGGGCTGCGTCAATGAGCCGATAGCATTCCAAAGCATAACGGCAGGATTAGAAATCACTGTACCATTGGAACCATTAGTCCATCCCAAAGTACCTGTAATATTGACACTGGGATAAAAAGCAGAACGCGCCTGATTGGTAGTATAATAAGCACTGGCCAATGCCAATTCTGCCGCTTTTACATCGGGCCGGTTCTCAAGCAACTGTAAAGGAACTCCCACAGCCAAATCTGTAGGCATCACTTGTTCCTCTAATGTTCCACGATCTATATTCTGGGGAGCCTTTGCCAACAATACGGAGATAGAATTCTCAGTTTCGCGCACCTGACGTTTCAAGTCTGCCAATGAAGCCTCCGTCTGATGATAAGCCCCTTTACTCTGTGCCACAGCAGCTTCTGTAGTCATACCAGCTTCCTTCATTGCTTCCATTGTGCGCACTGTTTCTTTCATTAACACCACATTCTGCTCAGTCACACTTACTTGACGGTCAAGCATCAATAAAGAATAATAAGCATTGGCTATACCACCAATCAACTGTGAACGCACTGCTTGCTGATAGGCCTTGCTCTGCAAATAAGAAGTTTTCTGGCCACGATGGGCATTCAGCAATTTGCCGAACAAATCAACTTCCCAGCTTGCAGAAGCAGGTAAAGTATAGTTCTTTACAGGAGTACTTTTGTCCACACTAGTTAACGAACCTTGTGGAGCAAGGGCCAAAGAAGGGAGATAAGACAAACGAGCCGACGTCAATAACGCCTTCGCCTCCTTCACACGCAAGATAGCAGCCTGCATATCTACATTGTTTGCCAATCCCTCTTCAATCAGCATCTGCAATTTCGGATCACGGAAAATTTCCTTCCATGACAAGTTACCCATATTGGTTGTATTGTTAGCAACCAAGGTATCGTTGGCGGCAACCGGGTCACGATAGATGCCTGTGGCATCTATCGACTCGGGACGATCGTATGATTTATAGATGTGGCAACCGCTTAATAAAAACGTCGCGCAACATAATCCTATTATCTTTTTCATTGTTCTTCTGTTCATTTACGGGTGTATTGTTCAATTTCGGGTTCAATCTCTGTATTGTCCACACTTTCCCATTCAATCGGTTTAAATTTTTCCTGTAACCATTGGAATACCACAAACAATACGGGTACGATAAAAATCTGAAAGATCATACCAATCAACATACCACCAATAGCCGAGGCTCCCAAAGTACGGTTACCATGAGCACCAACTCCCATAGCCAACATCAACGGAATCAAACCAACAATCATGGCCAACGAGGTCATTAAGATCGGTCGCAAACGAGCCGCTGCACCCAAGACCGCAGCCCAGGAAATACTCATTCCCTGCTTACGGCGATCCAAAGCAAACTCTACAATCAGAATGGCATTCTTCGCCAACAATCCCATCAACATGATCAATGCAATCTGCATATAAATATCATTTGACATGGTTCCTAAAATCATCTTCAAAGCCGGAATATTTCCCAATGCTGCAAATCCGTTTACAAACAGGAAGCTACCCAACAGACCAAACGGCACTGAAAGCAATACGGACAATGGCAAAATGTAACTTTCATACTGTGCACTCAGCAACAAGTAAACGAATACAAAACACAGAATAAAAATGATACCTGTAGAACTGCCACTGGTAGATGCTTCTTCACGAGCCATACCTCCTAACTCATAACCGTAACCAGTAGGCAAATTCTCTTTAGCTACTTCTGCAATAGCCTGCAAAGCCTGTCCAGAAGTATAGCCACTGGCAGGAGCCACCATCACTTTGATAGACGTATAAAGATTAAAACGGCTGATAACATCTGGTCCATATACTTTCTTGACAGAAATGAACTGGGAAATAGGAGCCATCTCATTTCCATTACGTATCTTGATACTATTCAAGGATTCCAAATTCTTGGTTGCTTCGGGTTCCGCCTGAATCATAACACGATACATCTTACCGAAACGGTTGAAGTTAGAAGCATACAAACCACCGAAATATCCCTGCATAGTAGTCAGAATATCACTGGGACTGATGCCCGCCTTCTTACAAGCAGCAGCATCAATATCCAACATATATTGGGGGAAATTCGGATTGAAAGTAGTCTGGGCCGAATTTATTTCGGGACGTGCCTTCAACGCATCCATATAGTTCAAAACTACATCATAAAAATGATTCAAGTCTCCACCGGTCTTATCCTGCATATTCAACTCTATATCACTGGATGCAGAGTAACCCGGAATCATCGGAGGAGCAAAGAACAAGACCTGTGCATCTTTAATAATTTTCTGCGCACGCATAAACAATGTACCTACCACCACATCTGAGTTCTGCATCATAGAACGTTCTTCCCAATCTTTCAATTTGATAATCAAAGAGCCGTAAGAAGGACCTTGACCACCAATAAAACCGAAACCAGAAATGACTGTACGCGATCCTACTGCGGGTTCGGAAGCCACGAGACTGTCTACCCGGTTCAATATCTCCATGGCACGTTCCTGCGAAGTTCCAGGAGGCAGTGTCACCGCCCCCATAATAGTACCGGTATCTTCATTAGGCACCATGCCCGTCGGAGTAATCTTCATAAAGAATACCAACAGAATGATAGAAGCGGCAACCAACCCGAATGACAACCATTTCTTATGGATAAAGAACACTACATGCTTCTTATACTTCTTCAATATAGAATCATAAGCCGCATTAAAGGCTGTATGAAAACGTTCTATACGGGTCATCTTCTTTGCTCCATGTCCTTCATCATGCGGTTTCAAGAAAATAGCGCACAATGCCGGTGACAAAGTCAATGCATTTAAAGCAGAGAAACCTATAGCGATAGCCATAGTGACACCAAACTGACGATAGAACGTACCAGCTGTACCGCCCATGAAGCTTACCGGAATGAACACAGACATCATTACTAATGTAATAGAAACGATAGCACCACCCAGTTCGCTCATAGCATCAATGGAAGCTTCACGAGAAGATTTGTAACCTTGATCCAATTTGGCATGAACTCCCTCGACGACGACAATGGCATCATCGACCACAATCGCAATGGCAAGCACCATCGCCGAAAGAGTCAGCAGATTCACACTGAAGCCAATCAGTTTCAGCACAAAGAAAGTAGCCACCAGCGCTACCGGAATAGCAATAGCCGGAATCAGTGTTGAACGCATATCCTGCAAGAAGATATATACTACAATAAACACCAAGATAAATGCTTCAATCAATGTCTTAATCACCTCATGAATAGAAGCGAACAAGAAGTCATTGGCATTTTGGGCAATATTGATATTCAAACCAGTCGGAAGTGATTCCTGTGCTTTTGCAAGTACTTCTTCCAAATTAGAAATAGTTTCGGTAGCATTAGTACCTGCCATCTGATAAACGATACAAGATACAGCCTTGTGTCCATTTACTGTATTATTGAATGTATAAGCCAGACGCCCTAATTCTATATCGGCTACATCTCCCAAACGAAGTACATTACCATCCGGCAAGGCCTTGATAACAATATCTTCAAATTCATTTGTTTGCTGCAAACGTCCTTTATAACGGATCGTATATTGGAAAGTCTGATTGCCACGTTCACCGAACTGTCCTGGAGCTGCCTCAATATTCTGTTCGGCCAATGCTGCCGAAACATCAGTAGGGATCAGTTTGTACTGTGCCATCACATCCGGTTTCAACCAGATACGCATAGAATAATCCTGTCCCAACACATTAGCGTCACCGACCCCCTTTACACGCTTGATTTCAGGAATCAAGTTAATATTAGCATAGTTTTCAATGAACTCAGTATTATACGAGTCTGTTTCATCATACAATGAAAAGACCATCAACATGGAGTTCTGGCGTTTCTGGGTAGTCACACCCACCTTGGTTACTTCAGCAGGCAACAATCCTTGTGCCATAGAGACACGGTTCTGCACGTTAACGGCCGCCATATCCGGATCTGTTCCCTGATTAAAGTAAACATTAATATCGGCAGCACCGTTATTGGATGCTGATGACTGGATATACATCATGTTCTCCACACCGTTTATCTGGTCTTCCAACGGAGCAATAACCGAATTCAATACAGCTGTGGAGTTTGCGCCAGTATAGGTGGCACGTACCTGCACCGTAGGAGGAGCAATATCCGGATACTGTGTAATCGGTAACGTAGCGAGTCCGATGATACCCAGAATTACTATCAAAACAGAAATTACCGTTGACAGCACTGGACGATTAATAAATCTATCTAGTTTCATTCTCTATATATCTTATTTTTATATAAACGAAATAATCTATTTAGGTGTAATTATTTAAAAGCCGTAGCAATATTACCCTCTTTCTGATCTTTCAAGTGCTGCTGATATTTAGCTTCTTTCTGTTCCGGAGTAATTGGAGTAATAGTTTGTCCGTCTTTCAATGTCTGCACGCCTTCCACTACGATCTTGTCACCTGACTTCAACCCATCGGTTACAATATAATTCTTACCGTCATTCAAATTCGAAATCCGGATTTCAGTATGTTTTAATGTATTGTCCGACTGAAGTACATAGACAAATTTCTTGTCCTGAATTTCCTGAGTAGCAGACTGAGGTATCAGAATAATGTCTTCCATTGTATAAGGGAAAATCACATTAGCCATTCCTCCGCTACGCAATATCATCTGCGTGTTTGGAAATATGGCACGCATGCTGACAGAGCCAGTGGCCTGGTCAATAACGCCGCTTACTGCATCAATTCGTCCTCCTTCATCATATATCGTACCATCGGCCAGTTCCAATTTCACAGCCGGCATCTTCTCCAGCTGTTCCTTCAGCGTACCGCCCGCTTTGGTCAATCCTAATAATTGTTTTTCTGTCATAGAGAAGTACACATACATTTCGCCTATTTCACTCACTGTAGTCAAAGGTTGCGCCACCGAAGGACTCACCAAACTACCAACACGATAAGGGAAAGTACCAACCACCCCATTGGAAGGACTTGTCACCGTACAAAAACTCAAATTCTGGCGAGCACTGGTCAGTTGAGCCTCAGCCTGTGCCAATCCGGCTTTAGCAGAAAGCAATTGGTCAACTGCACTTTGATATTCAAAATCACTAATAATTTTCTTTTCATACAGATTTTTTTTCTGTTGCTCATTCAATGTCAATGTATTGACATTTGATTTTGCCATTCCTACGGCAGCTTTTGCCTGACGCTCAGCAGCCGCATATTGTGTAGGATCAATCTGAAACAATGGCTGTCCCTTTTTCACTGTGGCACCCTCATCCACACATAATTTCACAATAAATCCAGAAACTTGAGGACGCACCTCGATATCCTGAAAACCTTTAATCGTAGCGGGATAGGAAGTAGATTGCTGACTGGCCGTAGAGTGCACTGTCAATACGGTGAACTCATCATCACCCAATTTCATACCGCCCTGATTGCCGCCACAACTGCTTAAAACAGTTATTGCCACCGTAAACATTGCCATACGGCTCCATAAAAAACATTTCATACCATTTACTGTCATCTTCATAACTAACATTATTGGACTTTATTTATTTTATCAATTTAACAGAGACTATAGAAAACTTTTCAAACCAAATTAGTTTTTATCGGCACAAAAATAGTCATTTTTTCGGCATTTGATCGTATAGCTTCATAGCTTTAACTATTAATAACGTGCATGCAAGAGACAGTGCGAATCATGTAAAGTATATTCCACCATTTTCATTTCTTTATCCGGATCCACTTCTTCCAGCACATCCCTACATTGCCTTATCCGCATAAAGTTCAGGCGGTCGGCATAATGTCACCTTGACATCGCAGGCAACAAGATTCATATTAAAAAGACCATCAATCAAGAATCATTTTGCACCACATAAACTTCGATTTATAATTTTATTTGTATTTTTGCCGCCAATTTAAAACAATAATATAGAAAATTAGAAAGGAAAAAGATTATGGTCAAGATTACAAAAGAAGCCGCCTTGCTTTACCATTCGCAAGGCAAACCTGGAAAGATTGAGGTTATACCTACCAAACCATATAGTACACAAACAGACTTATCGCTAGCCTACTCACCCGGAGTAGCTGAACCATGTCTGGAAATCGAGAAAGATCCACAAACCGCATACAACTATACTGCCAAAGGCAACTTGGTGGCCGTCATCTCAAACGGCACTGCCGTATTAGGATTGGGTGACATAGGTGCTTTAAGTGGAAAACCAGTAATGGAAGGCAAAGGATTACTTTTCAAAATCTACGCCGGTATTGACGTGTTCGATATTGAAATAGACGAAAAAGACCCTGATAAATTTATTCAGGCAGTAAAAGCCATCGCCCCCACATTCGGAGGTATCAATCTGGAAGATATCAAAGCACCTGAATGTTTCGAAATAGAAACCCGACTGAAAGAAGAGCTGGACATCCCAGTAATGCATGACGACCAACATGGCACAGCCATCATCTCCGCCGCCGGATTGCTGAATGCACTAGAAGTGGCTGGAAAGAATATTGAGAAAGTGAAAATCGTAGTAAACGGTGCCGGTGCCTCCGCCACATCTTGCACCAAACTGTACATGGCTCTAGGAGCTCGCAAGGAAAATATCCTCATGCTAGACAGTAAAGGCGTGATTACCAGCGACCGTCCTAATCTGACAGAAAACAAAAAAATCTTTGCTACCGACCGCCGCGACGTTCATACCTTGGAAGAAGCCATCAAAGGAGCCGACGTATTTCTAGGATTATCTAAAGGCAATGTGTTGACACAAGACATGGTTCGAAGCATGGCCGACCATCCCATCGTTTTTGCACTGGCCAACCCTACGCCGGAAATTTCATACGAAGATGCCATGGCATCCCGTCATGATGTGTTAATATCTACCGGACGTTCCGACTACCCTAACCAAATAAACAATGTAATTGGCTTCCCTTACATATTCCGCGGAGCACTGGATACCCAGGCCAAAGCTATCAATGAAGAAATGAAACTGGCGGCCGTACATGCCATAGCCGATCTGGCCAAGCAACCTGTTCCTGATGTAGTAAACGAAGCATACCATGTCAACAACTTCACTTTCGGCCCCAACTATTTCATCCCAAAACCCGTTGATCCCCGTCTGATAACCGAAGTTTCCATGGCGGTAGCCAAAGCAGCTATGGAATCGGGCGTGGCACGCAAGCATATCACCGACTGGGAAGCTTATAAAATCCGCTTACGCGAATTGATGGGACAAGAAAGCAAACTGACACGCCAATTATACGAAACTGCCCGCCGTGATCCGCAACGCGTGGTCTTTGCCGAAGGAATTCACCCCAATATGCTGAAAGCTGCCGTAGAAGCCAAAGCCGAAGGCATCTGCCACCCTATCCTATTAGGAAACGACGAACGAATTGAAAAACTGGCCAAGGAACTTGATCTCAGCCTGGAAGGTATCGAAATCATAAATCTGCGACATGACCGCGAAGCAGAACGCCGCGAACGATACGCACGCATTTTGTCGGAAAAACGCGCACGCCAAGGAGCCAACTTTCAGGAGGCCAACGACAAAATGTTCGAACGCAATTATTTTGGCATGATGATGGTCGAAACGGGAGAAGCCGACGCATTCATCACCGGACTTTACACCAAATATTCCAACACCATCAAAGTGGCCAAAGAAGTCATAGGCATCCAACCGGAATACAAACATTTCGGAACCATGCATATTCTGAATTCAAAGAAAGGAACTTACTTTGTGGCCGATACGCTGATCAACCGCCATCCAAACACCGATACGCTAATTGACATTGCCAAATTATCCAAAAAAACCGTAGAATTCTTCAATCACGTCCCACACATAGCCATGTTGTCATATTCCAATTTCGGATCGGACACAGAAGGCAGTCCGGCTAAAGTGCATGAGGCAGTGAACTATATGCAAGAAGCGTATCCAGAATTGGCCATAGATGGAGAAATGCAAGTCAAATTCGCATTGAACTCCCAATTGCGCGACGAAAAATATCCCTTCACCCGCCTGAAAGGCAAGGAAGTGAACACATTGGTATTCCCCAACTTAAGTTCGGCCAATGCCACCCACCAACTGATCCAATCCATGAGCGAGACAGAAGTGATAGGCCCGATACAAATGGGACTGAATAAGCCCATCCATTTTACAGACTGTGAAGCTTCCGTACGCGACATAGTCAATATCACCGCGGTTGCAGTCATCGACGCTATCGTTGACAAGAAAAAAAGAAAATAAACCAACCGGTTTTCGGACACGGGGGTAATGCAGACTTTCTACCAAAGCCGGCATTACCCCATATTCCGAAAGCAACAAGATAATAATCAATTTAATATTCCATATCATCTCTACCCCAAAAACGCCATGCATAAAAAGCCACTTTCTCTTCCACAAATCATCGCCCTGTCTCTGTTATGGATTTCTATTTGCTACATTATTTTAACAGGAAGCGAACATATTGACGGTCCTCTGATACTATCCATTATCATTTCGGGAGTATTAGTCTTTATTCCACTACTAAAGTACATCAAAGAAAGATGAAAATAATCTTTTATCCACATTTTGGTTTACATTTTGCACATATTGATATTTTTTCTCGCATTTTCTTTATAAATTGTTGCATAATCAAAAAGATATCTATATTTTTGCATCACAAACCTAGAAAAAAAGATAAAGAGAACCAATTAACAACTATAAATAAAGCAATAGATTATGAATGCAGCAAAGGTATTAGACGATCTGAAAAGAAGATTTCCCAATGAACCTGAATACCATCAGGCGGTAGAAGAAGTGTTAGGAACAATCGAAGAAGAATACAACAAACATCCTGAATTTGATAAAGCAAACTTGATTGAACGTTTGTGTATCCCCGACCGCGTGTACCAGTTCCGTGTAACTTGGATGGACGACAAAGGCAACATCCGGACCAACATGGGCTACCGCGTACAACATAACAACGCTATTGGCCCATACAAAGGTGGTATTCGTTTCCACTCTTCTGTAAATCTGGGAATTTTGAAATTCCTTGCTTTCGAACAAACATTCAAGAACTCGCTGACCACGCTTCCGATGGGTGGTGGAAAAGGTGGTTCCGATTTCTCTCCGCGTGGCAAATCAAACGCCGAAGTGATGCGTTTCTGCCAAGCCTTCATGTTGGAATTATGGCGTCACATCGGTCCTGAGACTGACGTCCCGGCAGGCGACATCGGTGTAGGCGGCCGGGAAGTGGGTTTCATGTTTGGCATGTACAAAAAACTCTCTCATGAGTTTTCGGGCGTGCTGACCGGTAAAGGCCGTGAATTCGGAGGTTCACTGATCCGTCCCGAAGCAACCGGTTATGGAAATATCTACTTCCTGATGGAAATGCTGAAAACCAAAGGAACAGATTTGAAAGGAAAAACTTGTCTAGTGTCAGGCTCCGGCAATGTAGCCCAATACACTGTAGAAAAAGTAATCGAACTAGGCGGTAAGGTAGTAACCATGTCCGACTCTGATGGCTACATCTATGATCCGGACGGAATAGATCGCGAAAAACTGGATTTCATCATGGAACTGAAAAATCTGTACCGGGGTCGTATCCGCGAATATGCCGAGAAATACGGATGCAAATATGTGGCAGGTGCGCGTCCTTGGGGCGAGAAAGCTGACATAGCATTGCCTTCCGCCACTCAGAACGAGATAAATGGAGACGAAGCCAGACAATTGATTGCCAATGGAGTCATTGCGGTCAGCGAAGGAGCCAACATGCCTTCCACTCCGGAAGCCATCCGTGTATTCCAGGAAGCACAAATCCTATATGCTCCAGGCAAAGCGGCCAACGCCGGCGGTGTGTCTGTGTCCGGATTGGAAATGACCCAAAACTCTATCAAACTGGGATGGAGCCAAGAAGAAGTGGACGAAAAGTTGAAAAGCATCATGAAAAACATTCACGAAGCCTGCGTACAATATGGAACAGAAGCCGATGGCTATGTGAACTACGTAAAAGGTGCCAATATAGCAGGATTTATGAAAGTAGCCAAAGCGATGATGGCGCAAGGCATTGTCTGAAAACAATAGTTTCTGTCTGGTTGCCCTTTCAAACAGGCAACAGTATTGACGTGATTCCATTTTTCCCTTCGTCCTTTCATTTACTGCCAAAACGCCCTGTTGATGGGGGATTCGACTGTGAAAGGACACTCCGTAGGGTCCTTTCATTCTACTTTCAGCGTCCTTTCATCCGCGGACAAAAGCAAAATACCTGCCTCCCCTGAAGGCAGATGTGAAAGGACTTGGACAGCGTGGCTGAAAGGAGGATGAAGGGATGCCCTGTCATTCTTAACCTATTGATTGATAGACGGTTTTACCCAAAATGAAAGGATGAAAGGAAAAAGGGAAAAACCAACTTGGTAAGAGGGTGATGCTATCTGCCCTTACACAAGCATCGGGTTACACATACGTATGTATCAGGTTACACATACGTACGTATCGAGCTACACATACGTATGTATCAGGCTACACGTACGTACGCACAAGCTTGGCCTGTGTGGCGAACAGGCCAAGCTTGTACTGCGAACAAGCCTGCATGTTCCGCAATATTCTGTGCCCAAATTCACCTTTCACGGAGATTTTCCGTAAGTTTGCAGTTCATTCATTTCAGTAAAAGAAAAACGAATATGAGAAGACTTGTAATATTTGACTTGGACGGCACATTGCTAAACACCATTGCCGACCTAGCAGCCGCCACCAATCAGGCTTTACAGCATTATGGCTATCCTACACATCAAACAGAAGCATACCATTTCTTCGTAGGAAACGGAATCAACAAATTATTTGAACGCGCATTGCCCGAAAAGGAACGGACAGAAGAGAACATACTGAAAATACGCTCACAATTCATCCCTTACTATGACCGGCACAATGCCGACATGAGCCGTCCCTACCCCGGTATTCCTGAATTATTAAAAACACTACAACAACAAGGCATCATGATAGCGATCGCCTCAAACAAATACCAAATGGCCACCAGCAAACTGGTAGCCAGATATTTCCCCACAACGCACTTTGTAAAAATACTAGGGCAACGAGAAGGAATCCCCGTCAAACCCGATCCATACATTATCTATGAAATAATGGAAACAGCAGGAGTAGAAAAAGAAGATATACTCTATGTAGGTGATTCTGATGTGGACATCCGGACAGCACACAATGCGGGAGTCACGGCAGTAGGTGTAACCTGGGGATTCCGCCCGCGCACAGAACTTGAAGCCCTGCATCCTGCACACATCATAGAAGAAGCCAGCGAACTGATCCCACTCATTCAAGCGACATCCCCATCCGCTTTCATCCGTTAAATCAGATTTGATTAAGAAAGCGCTCTATATCGGCTTCCAGTTTCTTATAAAGAGGAGATAATTTATAGCCGGTATGCTTGCGGAGTACAATCTCTACTCCCAACTGCCGGTGCCGATAACTGGTCAATTCGTTATGAAACTGCACATCATGTTCGGCCAAAGCTTTGATCTCCTCCTCGCGTTCATGGCGCAATACATTACAAACCGGGACCAGCAATTTCATGACTACCCTATCCATTATATGATGACCCTGAATGAACATATAAACATTCTCTTCGTTCACTCCTAACCGGGTAAACTCCACTTTCAGCGCTTCTATCTCTTCCAGCTCTTTCGGGTGCCTATGCTCCAGTTCCCGCAATTTGCGCTTTACCTTACGCTCCATATGCTCCAGGCTTCGCTCGGGATAAAAGACATCCACTTTTTCCAGTTGCACGTATGAGCAAAAATGCAACAATGAAAATTCAGACAGATTATGTTTCCTATAAAACCAAACAGACCATACAAACAACGGATAAGCAATCCGAGAATACATACGCATAAAAGCTGCAAAATCTATCAGCGGATGATCATTCAGTGTCGCCATGACGCATACTTCATGCAAGGCTTCAGCATAACACTGGTAATTCTCTATAGCATAAGCATACGTATGAAAAACATACCTATTATTAATAATGTAGTGCGATGTCTGTGTAGCTCCCTGCAACAAATAGTCATAATCGCTGTCCACACAAGCAATCATGTTCTGCCCCAACCGAGCTCCCAACTCATTCATCAGCACCGTTTTCTTCCCTTTGGCCAAGCTTGTTTTAGAAGGAAGCATCACCTCGAAATAACGGGTTTCGTCCTCATATTCCCCCAACACAGTGCGCCAAAATGAAACATCATCATAACTCTCCACATAGGCTATGATCTTACGACGCGACTTTCTAGGTTTCAGCCTATTGGCTGCACCAATATATAAAGAGGACAGATTTTCAGACAATCTCTTTCCCATACCATGGTTGTTCAAATGGATTTATCGTGTAATGTCGCTCACCTCGGTCACCGCATCCAGCCAACCGTCCATAATCACAGCCGGCGAATGAGTCGTTAAAATGATTTGCACATTTGGATTCAATTCGCGTATCAAGGCTATCAGCCTCTGCTGCCATTCTACATGCAGGGAAATCTCGGGTTCGTCCATAAAGAGCACCCCCGGACGATTGTCTTGCACCAGCACAGTCAGCAGAATGACCAGAATTTGCTTCTCGCCCGATGACAACTGATAAGGATAAAGCGTGTCCCCATCCTGCTCGAACAATATTTCGTTGTTTGTCCGGATAATCTTCTTACCCGTTTCACCAAACAGGCTATCCATCAGATCCTGGAATTTCGTTTTGGGATAAGACATGCGAGCCGCCCGTTGCTGTCCGTCAGACTCTCCTGAAGTAAGACATTCTATAATCCGATTACCCACATTCACCTGATAATCCAGATAACGCCGCTGTAATTGATAAAGTTGCCAGTCCAACTCCGTCTTTACGTTCTTGTCTGCCATTTTTTCCAAAAGGTCCGAATGAATCAAAGGCCGGTCAAAACTGCGGATCACATCAAAATGTATCAGCGTGGCGTCTTCGGGAGAGAAGACAAAATGCACGCCTGGAGCCGATCCGTTGCTCAATGCCCCGCCTTCCAGTGCGGTCAGGCTGTTTACCGACCTGTTCAAAATTGTACTTTTGCCGATACCATTCACTCCGCTCAGAATATTGACATCCGGACGAAGCTCCCACGAGATGTCCTTGCGGCCCCAAAGCCGTTTTATCTCGATACGCTTTATATAATCAGCTTGTCTTTTCATCTTTCGATTGATTTACTCCTAAGCAAAGATATAAAATATATGAAAAACATCCTACATTTACACCGTTATTTTTAAGGCCAATGACCGCATCCGGATCTACAAGTCCCTCCTGCCGTATAATTAAAGTTTTTCTGCCCGCAAGTGCTGTCTCTGCGGTCGGCATGATAAACTATGGCGTCTACCCGTTTCTGCCGGCATATTTTATAAGAACTGATCGCTATTTTCGCTCCAACTCGTCCAGCCAAGCCTCCGTATCTTTCCAAAGCTGTCGGGCCTGTGGGTGATTCATATACTTTTCTCTTACCCTCCTTGGTTTGCCCGAAGCGAACATCTGTCCTGTCACTCCTTCCCAACGTTCGTCCAAAAGCAGACCAACTGCCGTTGCTGCTCCCTGTTTCGGAGTACGGATGCAAGGACGGAACAGCAGATCGGTCAACGGATCGAACCACATGTCCATACGTATGATGTTGGTAGAGACCACACCCGGATCGGCCGCATTGACAGTGATTCCGTATGCCTTCAGCTTTTCAGAAAGCTCACGGGTAAACAACCATAAGGCCAGTTTCGTATTGCTGTAAACGGGAATACGCAAAAAAGTCCCTTTCTTTCCCCGAGCGAAAAATTCGGGAGTTATTTTCCCAATGGCATAAGTGCATGAAACCATATTTACGATCCGGGTTCCCCGACCCATCAGAGGAAGCAACTTCGTTGTTAGCAAGAAGGGAGCAACATAATTCACCGCCACGGTATGTTCCAGTCCGTCTTCAGTAATTTTCAGTCCGGTGGTGCTCATTGTACCTGCATTATTCATCAGCAGATCAATGTGTTTTCCCCGTCCCAACAATTCATCGGCCACATTAGTCACAGACGCCATCGAAGCCAAATCGATCTGTCGTACCTCTATTTCTTGGTTTCCAGTCTCTAAAATCAACTGGTTTCTGCGCTCCTCTCCCTTGAAAAGCGTATAACACAGCATAATCACATGATAGCCTGCTTGTGCCACAGCACGGGTTATCTCGGTTCCCATCCCTCCATCGGCACCTGTTATAATTGCTAGTTTACTCATCGGTTCTCCATTTTTTTTATTTCACGTTCCAAACAAGGAGGCAACGGCTCTTTCAGGTGTTGGTGACATGCCATGTCAATGGTATACATCCTGGCAATGCAATAGTTGCTGTGACCGCAACTGCAACGCGCCTTCTCTTCAGCCTTCATCCGATTGACAAACGCCGGTTCGTTCAGCAACGCCCGTCCCATCTGCACAAACTCGAATCCATCCTCCAACACCTCGTCTATCTTCTCACGAGACACCAGTCCTCCTACATAAACCAAGGGAATCTCTTTAATTTCCTTCCGAAACCTTAAGGCATCTTCCAGAAAATAGGCTTCTTTGAAAGGTACGGTGGGGATCATCCACCGGCCTACCATGCGCACACCATATTTCAGCCACCAGCAATTCATGTAATGTGTCATGCTTCTTACAGGCATCGCTCCCCGCATGACATACATGGGAGCCTTGCTCACAAACCCTCCGCTCAGCACCAGCGCATGCGCTCCGTCATGCACCAGACGTTTGGCCACCTGTAACGCTTCATCTATTTCCATTCCTCCCTTAAATCCGTCGCACATATTGGTCTTTACCAAGACAGCCATATCATTGCCCGCAGCTCGCATCACCTCTTCCATCACCATATCCATAAAACGCATCCGATTCTCGAGCGACCCGCCAAATTCATCTTTGCGACGGTTTGTGTAAGGAGACAAGAACTGGCTGATAAGGTAGCCGTGCCCCGCATGAACTTCCACCGCATCGAATCCTGCCTCGCGCGCCAGATGTACCGACTGTCCGTATGCCTTCGCTAGTTGTGACAACTCCTCCTTACGCAATCCGCGCACCCAAGTGGGCGAATAAAGGTTGAAACCGGAAGACGCTCCGACAGGTGTCACTCCGCAAATACTCTTATGAGACATATTTCCACAATGCCCCAACTGAATGCTTACGGCAGCTCCTTCCTTATGAACCGCATCGGTTATTTCTTTCAAGCCCGACACGATCTCAGGGCGCATCCACAATTGTCTGTCAAAAGACAAACCACTCCGATCCACGGCCGCATAGGCCACAGTGGTCATCCCCACCCCGCCTGCTGCCACTGAGCAATGATACTCCTTCAACTGACTGGAAGGCGCATTGCCCGGACACATGCTTTCAAAAGCCGCCGAACGAATGGTGCGGTTGCGCAGAGTCAGCGGTCCGATAGAAGCGGAAGTAAATAATTTAGAATTCTTCATTTCTGCATTATGTTTAGTGTTCATGCCTCCCATCCCAAGGAGACAGTCTTTCCTAATTTTTATAGATTCAATAAATAAAAGGAATCATCCTCTTCCTGTTTCCCACAGCCTCTCTGCCGAATTCCTCGCGATAGCGGTTCCGGATAGAATGGGCACGCGGAGCCAGATTGGCAAACGTCCACAATACAAACACCCATGCTGCAGGCGAACAAGTCAGCACAGCAAATCCAATCCATTCCAGCCATTCGCCCAAATAATTGCCTGAAGTGACATAACGGTACATTCCTTTCTGAGGCAAATAATGGCGTGTATCACCCGGTTTGCGTAAATGACGAATCACACTGTCGGAATGTAGATTAATCCCCATTCCGGCAAAGAACAATCCCGTACCAAGCCAAAACAAAGGAGTATCGAGCCAGCCATCCGCATAAAGCGTATCCGGAGCCAGATAGAACAACCACTCACCCTGCATCAAACCGTTCAGCACGTTAAAGGCCACCCCCATCAACATAATAGAAAGAGGCATCCGACTTTTTCCTTTCAGCAAAAAAGGGAAAATGAAAGAGCGCTGAAAATAGTGCAACTCAAAGAAAAGAAAAAAAAGGAAGGGAACCGTGTTGAAACGCACCGGACTGTTCCACCACAGATACAGCATCACAAAAAACACCGGAGCTTCCATCAGAATCCAGCCCGCTTTGTTGCCTACAGACATGCCCCATTTCGCTGTGCGAAACATTCCATATCCGGCACGCACATAGTAAAGTGCTACAAACACAACCACTGCCAATATAGACATGGTCAATAACAAAAGATCAAAAGTCTGTTGTCCCATATTCGTTCCTCCTTCTATCAGATTCTGTTTTCTAACAATTCATTCCCAAAATTAAAGAATAATTTCAAAAGAGACAACGATTCAGTTTCTTTTTGCCGCAAAGTATGCAAATTCTCCCGATATAATGACCAACAGGACACTAAGTAAAGACTGTTCTCCTACAAAAAAAAAAATTAAATTCATTTCTAATTAACAATTAAAAGCGTACTTTTGAACTCAATAAAATCAATCATTATGAAACAAATCTATGACCTCCGTCTTTTTCTATTCTTATCAGTTGTCATACTACTCTTCACTTCGTGTAGCGATCATGACAACAACAATGAGCTTCTTCCCGGCGTGACCTATACAAACTGGACAGAAGGGGCCCCCCTTGAAATGGATAAAAGCAACACCCTGACCATCCACTTCAATGCCGCTGCTCCATGGACGGCTTCTGTCGCTTCGGGAACAGATTGGTGCATTTTATCCCCCACTTCCGGAAGCAAAGGACAAAGTTCCTTCACTATAACTGCCAATACCGAAGCTACTACCCAACGAACCGCAAAAATCATCATCCGCATAGACGGATATCAATCTACCAGCCTCGAAGTGACCCAGAAACCGGAAGGAGACAGAGAGGTGAATGAAAAGGTAGACAAATACCTGAGCAGCATGTACCTTTGGAACGATGAATACAAAACATTGAAACTTGATTACAACAAGGACTATGACGCTTTCTTTTATGACGCTTTAGGCAGCATGACCACCAACACACTAGACAACAAACCATATACTGGGAATGATGGCAAGACTTACCACTCCCTTTTCTCCTACATCACTAAAAAAAATCCCGCCCGATCAGCACTAAGTTATCCACTACAGGAAAAAGAAAAAGAATATAGTTTCGGCATTATTGGAATGACAGTTGTCATTATCGACAGCTACGGACATTACGCTTTCTGCATACAAGGTGTCTACCCCGATTCGCCGGCATCACATGCCGAAATAAAACGTGGGACTCTCATAAGCGAGATCAATGGCAATAAAATTACCAAAGACAACTACATAGACCTGTATTGGGATTTACTATATCCAGAAAGCCCAATTGCTTTAAACATAAAAGAACTTACCTTCACGGAAAATCTGACAGACGGAATGAAAGAATATACCATGACAGCAGAAGCCATATACAAGAATCCTGTCATTTATCAAGATATTATAGAAAAAGAAGGGGCAAAAAGAATTGGATATTTGGTCTATACAGAATTTGATGCCGGATATGACGATACGCTATTTGAAGTGTTCAAGAACTTCAAAAGCCGGAATATCACCGACCTGATTCTCGACCTACGCTACAATGGAGGCGGACATGTGATTTCCAGCAACTTCATAGCATCCTGCATCGCCGGAAGTGCCTATCAAGATGCTGTTTTCATAAAATACCGATACAATAAAGAAAGAATGCAAAAGCAAAACAATAAAAAATCAGAAGAGAAGTCCGTATATTCATTTTATCAAAACCTGAACACCTCCTTATCGGCCTGCGATTTAAGTTTGAGACGAATATATTGCTTAGTAGGCAGAGCCACCGCATCGGCCAGCGAATTGCTCATCAACACTCTGCTCGGTATAGACATAGACGTCATATTGATAGGAGAAAATACCACCGGAAAAAATGTAGGTATGGAACCAGAAGAGATTTCTGTAGACGAAACCACCTACGAAGTATACCCCATTACGTTCCAGACTTACAATGCCAAAGATAACGGAGATTACGAAAACGGATTCATTCCCAACATTCTGATGAATGAAAATGATATAAATAATGATGGATATTTTGATAAATACATCGAATTCGGTCATCCGGACGAACCGCTGTTAAGCAGAGCTATTCAAGAAATAACCGGACAAGCATCTCCCCGAACACGTAGCGCAGCAAGCAAAGGATTCAAGAGCTATGCCATAGAAACGCCACACATATTCCGGCCGGGATACCAAAGCATGATAAAATCCGTCTATGACACAGACATTGAACGATAAACATTTATACACTTCAAGTAGAACACACGCATAACCAAGCATTACCAAAACGATCATGAAACCACATAACCCACTATCTGCAAGCATCAGCAAGTTGCAACAAAAAGAGTTGTTGCTTCGCTTGGAATATGAATATGAAAAAGAAGCATTCAAGCAGCAGAGCGAAGCAATGGGTATAGGGCGCAAAGTGAAACGAGGCTTATGCTGGTATCCGGTCAGTACCGGCAAAAGCTATTACAACTCTTTAAACCAACTGGTAGTAGAGGTAGGAAGGCAAGAAGACAAAGAAATAGAACATGTATTCGAGTTCGGACGTCCTGTCTGTTTCTTCATTCAGGATGCCTATGGAAGCATCTACTATTTCAACTTTACGGCTACGGTGAATTATGTGGATGAAGATCGTATGGTTATTGTACTGCCATCGACCGATGCACTGACTGCCATATTGGGCGCCGATCGACAATTAGGAGTTCAACTCTATTTTGACGAAACCAGTTATCGGCTGATGTTTGAGACCATGAACCAAGTAATCAAAGCCAAAGACAACCGTCTAGCCGAATTACGGGATATCTTTCACGGTACTCTTCAGGCACAGACTTTCAGTTTCAGTCCCAGCCGTTTCCCCTGGCTGAATAGTACTCAGGAAGAAGCTGTCAACAAAGTGATGCATGCCAAAGATGTGGCTATTGTCCACGGACCTCCCGGTACCGGAAAAACTACCACCTTGGTAGAGGCCATTTATGAAACATTGCACCGAGAAAACCAAGTTATGGTATGTGCGCAAAGCAACATGGCAGTAGACTGGATCAGCGAAAAACTGACAGATCGGGGTGTTCCGGTTCTCCGTATCGGCAATCCCACCCGAGTGAATGACAAAATGCTGTCGTTCACCTACGAGCGACGTTTCGAAAGCCACCCGGACTATCCGCAGCTTTGGAACATCCGCAGAGCTATACGCAAACTATACAGCTGTTCGCGCAAAGGTGCGGAACGAGAAAGCATACGGCTCAAAATCAATTCACTGAAAGACCGTGCCATCGAATTGGAGATACGGATCAATGAAACCCTATTTGGCGAAGCACGTGTCATTGCCTGTACATTGGTCGGCTCCGCCAACCGGGTGCTGGCAGGACATCGATTCGGAACATTGTTCATTGACGAGGCGGCGCAAGCCTTGGAACCTGCCTGCTGGATCGCCATACGCAAGGCAAACCGAGTTATTCTGGCAGGAGACCATTGCCAACTTCCTCCTACCATCAAATGTATGGAAGCAGCACGAGGCGGACTAGACCGTACCCTAATGCAAGAAATTGTGAAAAACAAACCGGAAACAGTTTCTCTGCTGAAAGTCCAATACAGAATGAATGATGAAATTATGCGTTTCTCTTCGGAATGGTTCTATCACGGAGAAGTGAAATCCGCACCCGAAGTGAAATATCGCGGCATTCTAGATTATGACACTCCCATCGAATGGGTGAACACAGAAGGAATGGACTACAATGAAGAATTTGTAGGCGAGAACTTCGGTCGAATTAACAAAGCCGAAGCGGCACTGTCTGTCTTACAACTGGCACAGTACATTCAAAAGATAGGAAAAAAGCGTTTTCTAGAAGAACAGATTGACGTGGGATTAATCTCCCCTTATAAAGCACAAGTACAATACCTTCGACAACTGATAAAACGAGACGGCTTTTTCAAACCCTACCAACATCTCATCACGATCAATACGGTAGATGGCTTTCAGGGACAGGAACGAGACATCGTACTGATCAGTCTAGTACGCGCCAACGAAAACGGACAGATCGGATTTCTGAACGATTTGCGACGGATGAACGTGGCAATTACTCGTGCACGCATGAAACTGATCATACTGGGAGATGCCGCCACTTTGACCAAACATCCGTTTTATAAGAAACTCTACGAACACATTCAGTCGTTACATGAATAAGTTACAGCATCCATTGCCATGGCGGAACCGGTTCCACATCATCCGGTTCCGCATGAAATTTGCCAACAAGTACATTCATCTACCAGCTGTGTCACGATAAAAGCTTACCCATAAACTTCTTGCTATCCACAATGTAACGCACATGTACACCTTCACCTATCAACCCTTTACTGTCTTGTGCCTGCACCTCAAAGGTCAGTTTTCTTCCTTCCACCTCTTTCAGCAAAGCTGTAGCCGAGACTGTTTCTCCCACAGCCGATGGTTTAACATGAGTGGTGTTCATCAAGGCACCTACCGTTGTAGCTCCCTCGGGCAATTCACCGGCCACCGCATTCATGGCGGCATTTTCCATCAATGCCACCATAGCAGGAGTGGCAAACACATTCAAATCTCCGCTGCCCATCGTGGCAGCCACATTCATTTCCGACACAACGGTCGTTGAAGTATAAGTTAATCCTATTTTCATTCTTTCTACATTATTATATATTCATTATCCTTCCACCAATTCATATTTCAATTCCGAAAACCAGCGTTCCAATATATTATCCACTTCCGATTCTATCTCGGGAGTCACATAGCGACATACCTTCTTATAAGCATAAGTCAAAGAAACAGCCTCATCAATCCACCCAACCAACGGCAATCTTTTGGCTGAAAGCAAATCTACAGGCAACACTAAATACGAGAGCGCTGCTACAATCAGCATCTTATCTGAATACGGAGTTTCAGGACTCCGCAACACATAATACAAAAGAAGCAGCGGACGAGTAGCTGTCCGTCCGGCCTTCTTCGCATAATCTGTAATTTTTTCCAAAAGGAAGGCATAATCCAGCCCATTCTTTTCTGTTTTCATCAGTCTATTCGTTTAATTTATATATTAAAATTTCAGATTCACTTCATTAATATTTATCACTCTGCAAATATTATTACTATTTTCCTCATACCGCTCTTCTATGTTCATTCTGCTAAACAACAGCCAATCCCGTCTCTATATTCTTGTTTTACCATTTAGACGCAAGACAAATGAAAAAAGTTGCACTAACAAAAATACTTTTATTAAGAAAAGGAGTATATTTGCAAAAAAACTGTTTCTAAAATGAAAAAGATTGTTCTAACATTAGCACTTGTTCTTTATTTCTTTACAGGACAAGGACAAATTACAACTACACCAACAGGTGTCAATATCAAAGAGCTAAATGCGAAGTGGGCAAGATTTTCCCAATATGCCGAGCAAAAGAATGTAGAAAAAGCGGTAGAAGAGGGAATAAATGTGAGTGTACTTTTTACTCAAAACAAACAATACAAAGAAGCTTTCGCCACTTGCCGACAAATGGATGCCTTAATTTATTATGGCGAACAGCAAAAAAAGTCACCCGAATACAAATTACGCTTCATGTTGGCCAAAGAACGACTGCGTATGTATACCAACCTGAAGAACACCGAGCAATGCAAAATCTTGCTTAAACAGCTACACACCTATGCCGACCAGTTGAAATCAGACTCATTGACAGAAGCACTTCTAATGACAGAAGCAGGCTATTACCAGACTTTCGGCATGACAGACAAAAGTCTGGAATGTTACAATGCCATATTTCAAAAACGATCGGCTGGCAAAGACGAACAAGGAATAGACCTGTGCTATCAGGATATGCTGAAGTATGCCGAACAAAACAACAACGCACCGCTGGCCATTGCTATGCGAAAACTATACACATCATGGCAAGACTCTATTAAAGCAGTGAAAGCCGTTCGTGAGCTGAACACATTGCAAGAGAAATACCAAGCCAGTCAAAAGGACCTACAGGAAAAAGAAAACAAAATTACCACAGACCTGTTTATTATCATTGCTTTATGTGTACTTTCGGCTGCACTAGCCGCTGCATTATTATTTCTGACCGCTTTGCAATTCAAACATACACGTCAGGTAAAAAAATTGAAACATAGCCTGCAAATAGCCAACGAGAACAATGAACAAAAATCCCAATTCATAAGCAATATCAGTTCTCAGATTGAACCAAGCCTGAATATCATGGACAAAGCGACAACAGACACTATGTCCAATCCAATACTACATGAAAACATCAAAGCGTTGAAAGAACTGATGACAGCTATTCAGACTTACATCGCACTGGAAGAAACACGTGAAGAGTACTATCCATTGAGCGAACTGAACATAAGCGCCTTATGTGAAAGCATCATGGAAAATGCCCAAAAAAACTTCGGACCTGGAGTAGAAGCTGTAGTCAATGTCCCACGCATCAATATCAAAACTAACGCAAAAGAGCTGGAACGTATCTTGAACCATCTGTTGAATAATGCGGCCGAATATACGGAAAGCGGCAAAATCTCACTTGACTTCAAGAAACGGAGTGCCCACACTCACCAGTTCATCGTGACGGATACGGGAACAGGAATTGCGAGCGAGAAGCGCAAGAACTTGTTCAAACCTTTTGCCGAGATACATGACCTGACTCAAGGAAACGGCTTGGGTTTGCCTACATGTAGCCTTATCGCCTACAAACTGAACGGAACTCTGACTTTAGACACCGATTATAAGAAAGGAACCCGGTTTGTCCTAGAACTTCATGTGTAACCGTTTGGCTATACAACTCTATTATTTAGGAGATTAACACACTTTTCTATCTCATCATAACAGCCAATAAAACACGTACGTATGTGTGAACCATCACATACGTACGTGTAAATAACCGGAAATGAATCTCCCCGCCCTGGCGCAATTTTTATTCCGACAAGCACGAGGAAAGAGACACTACATCCAATCCTGTCGGGCTTTGGAACACCCTCAACCCGAATCGGGGAAGCACCGCCAGCAAATGATCGAAAACCTCAGCCTGCAAGCGTTCGTATGGAACCCAGTCCTTATTGGCAGAGAAAAAATAAAGTTCTATCGGCAATCCTTGCGGCGTGGACTGTAACTGGCGCACCATCAAAGTCATCTCTGTATTCACCCGAGGATGGTGGCTTAAATAATATTCCAGATAATGGCGAAACACATACAGATTCACCTCTTCTTGCCCTGTTTTCTCAAAGCCGGCCATCCAATCCTGACTCTCGAATTCCCCCATTTGCTCCGCTGTACAGAAGCGAACGGTATTCATATCAATATGAATAGAGCGTTTCACCCGACGCCCGCCGCTTTCACGCATGCCACGCCAGTTCTGAAACGAATCGCTGACCAAAGCATAAGGAGGAATCGTAATAATAGTATTATCCCAATTCCTCACCTTCACAGTGGTAAGGGTTACTTCCACTACTGTTCCATCAGCCCCATACTTCGGCATCATAATCCAGTCTTCCGGACGAAGCATATCATTGGCAGAAAGCTGCACTCCGGCCACCAGTCCCATAATCGTGTCTTTGAACACTAGCATCAAAATGGCAGCAGAAGCACCCAAGCCCGTCAGGATATTCATCGGGTCCTTGTCTATCAGGGTGCTGATAATGATAATCACGCCAATGCAAATCACCACCAGCTTTATCATTTGGTAAACCCCTTTCAAAGGATGATTCTTCAGTTTCTCATGTTCGCTGGATATGGTATACAAAGAGGTCAGAAAAGCACATAGCAACTTCATAGAAACAATAGTGATATACACTATACATAGCTTTAGCAGGAATCCCAAAGTCACAGGCTCGTGTGGAAAAGCAAAAGGCAACAGTGCGTATAACACAATAGGCGGAATCAGGTGACACATAGCATTCAGCACTGCATCATTAAACAAATAATCATCCCATGTGACCTGGGTTCTTGCCGTAAGTTTGTTAATAGCCGGCACTACTACCTTCCGGCAAAAGAAATCTGCCAGAAAAGCAACAATCAGAATACCAACAATGATCACTGCACGCTGAGTAAGATTCAATGTATCTTGACGCACTCCTATCTGCTGCAACAAGTCGGTGAGACTACTATTGACCGTATCCATCGTTTCCTTATTTCAAAAAAGCGTTATTTGCCAAACAGATTATTAATCAATGACATTGACTCCATCAAGACAGAACCCAACGCATCTTGGGCGAACGTCACCGAATAATTTTGGGGAGACAACTGCATATCCAGTCTCACAAGTCCATTCTTACCCAATTTCTTCAGTTCTTTCGCCTTTATATTGTAATAGGCAAAACGGCGAAAACTTTGAAACACATCCTCCATCTCCACATCTACATGCTGCAGAACGGAAGCACCTCCAGCCACTGTGGAAAGCTCTATTGCCTTTCCATTATCCAGTGTCAGGATGCATTGGCTCCCATCGGGTATCTGCACCTCATGTCCTGATCCGATAGTGACAGCAAGCGAATAACGCACAGTACTCTTATACTGAAATCCGGCAAGCGCCACATACACATCCATATCTCCCGAAACTCCCAAATTCATTCCCTCGCACACTATTGTACGTACTCCAGACCGATTGGTCTCATCATACATCACTCTCTGCGCCATCATGCCCACGCTAAAAAGCAGCAAGACAAACAAAAACAATACTTTTTTCATACGCTTTTCTTATTTACTATAATTTAATATATAACAAATCAAATACCATTATATATCTATCAATCGGGGCGAAAGTTACAAAAAAAACACCGATCCATTGCGCAAACACCGCATTTTTGTGCATATTTTCTTCTTATATCCTTTTGCCGCTCAAATTGTTTCAGTAAATTTGTCGCCGGAATATTACTAATACCAAATATATTAAAGTATATGAGTTTAAAAATTGTAGTACTGGCAAAACAAGTTCCTGACACACGCAATGTCGGGAAAGACGCCATGAATGCTGACGGTACAATCAACCGTGCAGCACTTCCGGCTATCTTCAATCCGGAAGACCTGAACGCACTGGAACAGGCGCTCAGACTGAAAGACACACATCCCGGATCTACTGTAACCATTCTGACAATGGGCCCCGGCCGTGCAGCCGAAATCATTCGCGAAGGCTTATACAGAGGAGCAGACAATGGATATTTATTGACCGACCGCGCTTTTGCGGGTGCCGATACCCTGGCCACTTCATACGCCATCGCTACCGCCATCCGCAAGATCGGCGAATATGACCTGATCATCGGCGGACGCCAGGCCATCGATGGCGACACAGCCCAAGTGGGACCACAAGTGGCCGAAAAACTGGGATTGAGCCAGATTACTTACACCGAAGATATTCTGAATGTAGACGAAACTGCTCGCCGCATCACCGTAAAACGCCACATTGACGGCGGAGTGGAAACAGTAGAAGGCCCTTTGCCCATTGTACTGACAGTAAACGGAAGTGCAGCTCCCTGCCGTCCGCGTAACGCCAAATTATTACAGAAATACAAACGCGCTTTGGGCGCACAGGAAAAAGCAGCCATCACCAAAGAAGGCGCTGAACTTCCCTACGCTGAATTATATGAAAAATTCCCTTACCTGAATATCACTGAATGGAATGTGGCCGATGTAGAAGGAGACACCAAGCAATGCGGTCTGTCCGGATCGCCCACCAAGGTGAAGAAGATAGAGAACATAGTCTTCCAGGCCAAAGAAAGCAAGACTCTGACAGGAAGCGACCACGATATAGAAGATTTGATTGTAGAACTGTTAGCTAACCATACAATAGGATAACGATTATGAATAATGTATTTGTATATTGCGAGATTGAAGGCACCACTGTGGCCGATGTGAGTCTCGAACTTTTGACAAAAGGCCGCAAATTAGCTAACCAGTTGGGTTGCCAGCTTGAGGCAATCACCGCCGGAACCGGCCTTACAGGAATTGAAAAGCAAGTATTGCCCTACGGAGTGGACAAACTTCATGTGTTCGATGCTCCGGGGCTGTTTCCTTATACCTCACTCCCCCACACCTCCATTCTGGTGAACCTGTTCAAAGAAGAAAAGCCACAAATCTGCCTGATGGGGGCCACTGTAATTGGCCGCGACCTGGGTCCGCGCGTTTCCTCCGCCCTGACCAGCGGACTGACAGCCGACTGCACCCAGCTGGAAATAGGATCGCACGAAGACAAGAAAAACAGTATCACCTACGAGAACCTGCTGTATCAGATCCGTCCTGCTTTCGGCGGTAACATCGTGGCAACCATCGTAAATCCCGAACACCGTCCGCAGATGGCAACCGTACGCGAAGGAGTGATGAAAAAAGAAATACTAGACGAAAACTACAAGGGCGAAGTAGTAAGCCACGATGTAGCCAAATTTGTTCCTGAAACCGACTATGTGGTGAAAGTCATCGACCGACACGTGGAAAAGGCCAAACATAACCTGAAAGGCGCACCTATCGTGATTGCCGGAGGCTATGGTATGGGATCTAAAGAAGGTTTCGACAAACTGTTCGAACTGGCCAAAGAACTTCACGCCGAAGTGGGTGCCAGCCGTGCAGCCGTTGATGCAGGCTATGCCGACCATGACCGCCAAATCGGACAAACCGGAGTCACCGTCCGTCCTAAGTTGTATATTGCCTGCGGTATTTCCGGACAAATCCAGCACATCGCCGGTATGCAGGATGCAGGCATCATCATCTCAGTGAACAACGATCCGAACGCTCCTATCAATGCTATTGCCGACTATGTAATCAACGGCACAGTGGAAGAAGTCGTTCCGAAATTGATTAAATATTATAAAAAGAACAGTAAGTAATGGCAAACTTTTATACCGATATACCGGAACTCAAATATCACTTGAACAATCCGATGATGGAGCGCATCTGTCAACTGAAAGAGCGCAACTATAGAGACAAAAACGAGTTCGACTATGCACCGCAAGATTATGCCGATGCCATGGATTCGTATGATAAGATACTGGAAATCACAGGTGAAATAACGGGAGAAATCATCGCTCCCAATGCCGAAGGAGTGGACGAAGAAGGTCCTCGCTGCGAAAACGGACGTGTGGAATATGCTTCAGGAACCAAACAAAACCTGGATGCAATGGTAAAAGCCGGACTGAACGGCATGACCATGCCTCGACGTTTTGGAGGCCTGAACTTCCCCATTACCCCCTACACCATGTGTGCGGAAATCGTTGCCGCAGCCGATGCAGGCTTCGGAAATATCTGGTCCTTGCAGGACTGTATCGAAACACTGTATGAATTTGGAAACGAAGACCAGCATAGCCGTTTCATTCCCCGCATCTGTGCCGGAGAAACAATGTCTATGGACTTGACCGAACCCGATGCAGGCTCCGACCTTCAATCAGTGATGCTGAAAGCCACTTTTGATGAAGCCAACAATTGCTGGCGCCTGAACGGTGTGAAACGCTTCATCACCAACGGCGATGCCAACCTCCATCTGGTGCTGGCACGTAGCGAAGAAGGTACCAAAGACGGACGTGGCTTGTCCATGTTCATTTATGATAAGAACGAAGGTGGTGTGGACGTGCGCCGCATCGAGAACAAACTGGGCATCCACGGTTCGCCTACTTGCGAACTGGTGTACAAGAACGCGAAAGCCGAACTTTGCGGCGACCGTAAGCTGGGCTTGATCAAATACGTCATGGCATTGATGAATGGTGCGCGTTTGGGTATCGCAGCCCAGTCCGTAGGCTTATCACAAGCCGCCTACAACGAAGGACTGGCATACGCCAAAGAACGCAAGCAGTTTGGAAAAGCCATCATCGACTTTCCGGCAGTATATGACATGTTGGCCATAATGAAAGCCAAACTGGACGCAGGCCGCGCATTGCTCTACCAGACTTCACGCTATGTAGACATCTATAAGGCTTTGGATGATATTGCCCGCGAACGCAAACTAACTCCCGAAGAACGTCAGGAACAAAAGAAATATGCCAAACTGGCTGATGCCTTCACACCGCTAGCCAAAGGCATGAACTCGGAATATGCCAACCAAAACGCCTACGACTGCATCCAGATTCACGGCGGATCGGGCTTCATGATGGAATATGCCTGCCAGCGGATCTACCGCGACGCACGCATCACCAGTATTTACGAAGGTACTACCCAGCTGCAAACCGTAGCCGCCATCCGCTACGTGACCAACGGTTCATATATAGCCACTCTGCGCAACTACGAGGCTGTTCCTTGCAGCGAAGAGATGCAGCCGCTGATGAACCGCGTGAAAGAAATGGCCAACAAGTTTGACGCCTGCACCAACGCCGTCAAGGAAGCTCAGAACCAAGAACTGCTGGACTTCGTGGCACGCCGCCTGTACGAAATGGCTGCCGTATGTGTCATGTCGCACCTGATCATACAAGATGCGACCAAGGCACCCGAACTGTTTGCCAAGTCGGCCCAGGTTTATGTGAACTATGCAGAAGCCGAAGTGGAAAAACACTTCAACTTTATCCGCAAGTTCCAAGCAGACGAACTGGAGGCTTACCGCAAGTAAACACTCCGCCTGCATTTCGGTTTTGTCTGCGCCATCCGCATTTCAAAACCTTATCTATAAAAACAGCGTGTCCGAATGCCGAACACGCTGTTTTCTTTATCGTTACCAATAATATCACTGCGCACAAATAGGAAGAATTTCACAACACTGCCTGCTCTTCTGTTCGCTACTACCCAATACACATTCCTCTTGACCGTATGCACCCACTCGCCTGGCTGGGGCAGGACGCGGCTCAGGCTGTAGGCGGTCATGCCACGCATAGCCTTGCCGTAAAAAACGTACAATACAGATGCCACCGGTTGCGATGTCCCTATGATTATATCAGGCTAACGTAATATTGCCAATCGGAAATATCCGCTGCTCCATAATAATTGCCCCCTTCCAGATTTTTCCATCATCCGGAAGGGGGCATTTTATGAAATCACTATTTTATCAAGATTTGTCAGTTAGTAGCCCGGATTCTGTTCGATATTCGGATTCTTATCGAGTACACCGGTCTGAGAGAACGGCAAATAACGGTTTTTAGGCTCAAACTTACGCGTTTCAATCAATGCTGAACCGGTCACTGTTGCACGTTTGTAAGGATCAGTCTCGCTATAGTTCACCGTACCTGTGATACGCTTCAACTCACCGTTCATCACTGTTTCGGCTACCATCTTGCCACTTGCATCTTTCCAGCGCAGGATATCGGCACGACGCAAGCCTTCACCGGCAAATTCCACACAACGTTCGCGACGGATCAGTTCACGCAAAGTCTCCTTGGTGGCATACTTGGCACGATCTACCTTCGGCATGCCCACACGCTGACGGATGGCATCCACGTAATCATAAACCTGTGCAGACGGGCCGTTCAATTCATTCTCGGCTTCGGCCCAGCTCAACAAAACTTCAGCATAACGGAACACAATGACACAAGCTGCCGTATTCCATATATTGGAGTATTGGTCTATCGGATCCAGATACTTGGCCCAACTGAGCGATGTCTTCGAAGCATTGTCGGTATAAAGAGGATAATTTATATTCTTCTTATTATCTACCATTTCATCCAATGTATTCAGAATTGAGCCTCTCCATTCCTGTCCGGGAAAAAGGACAGTCATATCCATACGCGGGTCACGATTGGCAAACGGATGAGTTTCGTCATAACCCGAGCCAGCTTCTTCTTTCAACAAGCCGTTGTCCATTTCGTACATGTCCACCAGATTCTGTGTAGGCACGATGGAAGACCATCCCGCATCGGCATTATTATACATCTGCCCAATGGTACCCAAGCCGAAAATATTCTCAATTCGCTGGTCGGCCAGAATGACTTCCTTTGAATCCACTCCCGAAAGACGGAACAAATTCTCATAATCATTATCCAATTCATACTGGCCTAAGTTAATGATATCCTGAGCTGCGTTCTTCGCCTTGGCCCAATCTTCGTAATAAAGCGCCTCACGCATCTTGATGGCCAAAGCCGCTCCCTTGGCAATGCGTCCGCGTACAGACGGAGCCACATTGATAGAAGCAATCGCCTCGTCCAAATCCTGAGCTATCTGCTGGCGTACTTCGGTCTCCGTATTACGCGGCACCTGAGCTTCTTCGGCCGTAGAATACGATTCGATGATGGGCACACCACCATACCACCAGTTCATGATGAAGTAGCGATACGCACGAATGGCCTTGACTTGTGCTATCAAGTCAGCTTTCTTTGCAGGAGAAGAAAATTCCACATTGTCAATGTTCTCGAGCACTGTGTTACAACGGCGGATGATGGCAAAGTTATAGAAAGAAGCGCCCGTATTGCTGCTGGCCAGCGAACCATCTCCCCACACACGCCATCCTTCCCATGGGAAATTGTTGTAACCGATGTCCGAACCACAATCCAAGTATAACAAAGATCCCGGATCGAGTAATCCGTTATAACAGCCCACTACAAAGCTTTCCGCATCTACCTCTGTTTTCCACGTAGTAGAAGGAGACAAAGCGTCCTTGGGTGCCGTATCCAGAAAGTCGGAACACGAAGCCGACAACAAAGCGACACCTGCCAATAAATATGTTGATAAACGTTTCATAATATTCTATATATTGATTAAGATTATATGTTGACTATCTATTAAAATGTAATGTTCACACCAAATGAATGTGTCTTGTTCAACGGATAACTTGACAGACGCTCACTGACGGTTTCCGGATCCACATTGATCGGCATACTGTCGAAAGTCAACAGATTTTCTGCCGAATAATAAATACGAAGATTCTGAATGCCGCACTTTTCAATCCAGTTCTTCGGGAAAGTATATCCCAGCTGGAAAGTTTTCATGCGAAGATAGCTGGTATTGATAATCCAGAAATCGGACATTACGACAGAAGCTTCGCTCGGAGACTGACGCGATTCGGCAATACGGGGCATGCTGGCATTCTTGTTCTCGGGAGTCCAACTGTCCAGCCATGCCGTAGAAGGATGACCAGCACTACCGGAGAATTCACCGAAAGCTTCCTTGGTAAAGGCATAACCTACACCTGCAGCACCAGTGAAATTCATCGATACATCCACATTCTTATAACCTGCATTCAGATTGAATCCAAATGTAAACTTGGGGTCGCTCGTCTTATAAAGCTCACGGTCGCTACCCGTCAGTTTTCCGTCGCCATCCGTATCCACATAGCGCAAGTCACCGGCTCTGAACTTCTTTCCAAACGGATTTCCATATTTGGCTTCCCATGCGGCAGCTTCTTCATCCGACTGGAAGAATCCGTCCGTACGATAAACAAACCAAGAATGAATAGGAGAACCGACCTCACGCATGTAGCTTCCGTCTTCCATGCGCTCCACACCGCCCAGGTCTTCAATGGTATTCTTGTTGTAAGCAAAGTTTCCTGATACGCCCCATGACCAATCATTGTAGCGATCATTGTATGCCAGCTGGAGTTCCACACCGGTATTCTTCATTGAACCTACATTGTCCTTGTATGCGCTCAAAGCAAATTCCTGAGGAACAGAAACATTCATGATGATGTCTGAGGTCTTTCTGTTATAGTAATCCACAGAACCTGTTACCTTGTTGAACAACGTAAAGTCCACACCAATGCCCCAAGTAGTGGCTTTTTCCCATGAAAGAGTAGCAATCTTATAAGAACCTTGGTAATAACCGGTGGTCAACGCGCCTCCGAAAGGATAGTTGGCCCCCAGGCTGTAAGTGTTCAGCCAAGGATAGAAGTCACCTCCTGTAGGAGAACCATTGCCCAACGCATCCTGATTACCTAATTGTCCCCAAGAAGCACGGATTTTCAGATTGGACAACCAATTCTCGCGCAAACCTTCCATGAAGGATTCTTCGCTGATGCGCCATGCACCCGAGAATGAAGGGAAGTATCCCCAACGGTTGCCCGGAGCGAAACGAGAGGAAGCATCGGCACGCACATTGGCCTCGAACAGATATTTGCCACGATAATCATAGTTCACACGACCGAAGTAAGAAAGCATGTTCAGCTCGCGGGTATATCCGCTGTTGGTCTGCGTCGCGGTAGCACCAGCATTCATATCGTCCAACTCGTTGTTGGGGAAATTTTCACGATACATGGAGTTGTAACGAACATCAAAAGCTTCGGCATGGTATCCCAGCATCACCTTCAGTCCATGGTCGCCAAACTGTTTGTCGTAGTTCAGCAACGCATCAAAGTTATACCGGTTCCAGTTTCTGAACGATTCGGTCAAACTATTGGGACGTGCTGCCTGTGCAGGGTCGTTTTCAATCTTCTTCACGAAAGCCTTGTAGTGCTGGTCGTCGTTCACGTATGCACCGGTGACCGTAGCTTTCAGTCCGTCAATGATTTCATAATCCAATGACAGCATGCCGGTAAAGTTCTGGTTGTATTTATCTACCGTCTGTCCCGAATCCAGCCAAGCTATCGGGTTACCGTCATTGGTTTGCCCGTATGTCCCGTCTTCTTTCTTGATAGGAATCATCGGGCTCAAGATGTTCAGCTGACGGATAATCTGGTCGGACCATCCACCGCCATAGTTGGAGTTCGGGTCTTTGTAATCGTTCTTGATATAAGCCAAGTTCATGCGTGCATGCAACTTTTTAGTGATATTCACATCCAGATTCATACGACCGTTAAACTGGCTTCTTTCCGAATTGGGCAGGATACCGGTCTGCCCTAGATAACCGATGGAGGCCATATACTTGGCTTGGTCGGTACCTCCATTGATGTTCACATTGTGCTTGTGTATCACACCGGTCTGATAGGCGGCATCATTCCAGTCCGTATTGGGATGGCCGTAAGGATCTGTTCCGTTTTCGAACAGGCGGATGTCCTCGTCGCTATAGCGATGGGGCTGCCCGTTGGCATCGTCAATGCGGTTGTACAGTCTGGCATAATCGGCCGAGCTGACACGGTCGATGGTAGCCGTAGCATTCTGGAAACCGACGTATCCATTGTACGAAATGCGGGGCGCACCCGTCTTACCCCGTTTAGTAGTAATCAAAATAACACCATTGGAAGCCTTCGAACCGTAAATGGCAGCCGACGAAGCATCCTTCAATACAGAAATCGACTCGATGTCATTCGGGTCGAGGTCGTTCATCGATCCGCTTTCCACACCATCAATCAAGATATAAGGCGAAGCGTTGTTCAAGGTTCCTACACCACGAATGCGAATGTTGCTTCCGTCCTCGCCCGGACGGCCTTGACCGGCAGTAACCGTCACACCCGGCATTAAACCCTGCAAACCGGACGATACGTTGGAGATAGGACGGTTAGTCAGTTCCTCGCTATTCACCTGTGCCACCGCACCGGACAGGTTGGCTTTCTTCTGCGTGCCGTAACCCACTACTACTACTTCACTCAATGTTTTGGAATCTTCTTTCAAGACTACTTTCAGCGGAGTGCCATTCCATTTTATTTCCTGAGTCTGATAGCCCACATACGAAATGACCAATACATCTCCTTTTTTCACATTATCAAGGCTGAAGTTACCATCAAAGTCGGTTATGGTACCATTCGTAGTTCCCTTCACTACTACCGAAGCACCGATGACAGCCTCTCCTGTAGCGTCTTTCACAATACCTTTGCATGCCCCATTCTGTTGTACAATGGCAGGAGTATTGATTTCGGGAGCCGTAGCAGTCGCAGTATTGCCCACTGACAAACCTCCTAAAAACAACAACATGCTAACTGATTTCAGTCGTTTTAACATAATACTAAAGTTTAAAGTGTTTAATTATATAGCTTAATTTAAGAAAATGCTGGATTATTTTAAAACCATATAT
>CAMWGU010000016.1 GCA_947173895.1 uncultured Bacteroides sp.
CAATGCCATAACGTCTTGTGCCAGATATTCGATCCGTTTGTCTGCGATTTTCCCCGTTTCCGATTTCCCCCTCTTGACAGAATGTGTATCGGGTGGTGACAATTAAATAAGCAGGGGGGCTGTTGTGAAGTTTTTCCTATTCGGATTGACTATATAATTGTGTGCATAAAGGAAATGGATACCAACCGGAAATATCCGCTGACCCAGGCTTTTCTGTTTTGAGGGTGAATACTGTGGGGAAATAAAAGAGGTGTGAACCTGCATTCTTTATCCAGCCCACAGAAGGTAACGACCAAATCACCACGACACGACTGAAAAAGCCACAGGAACACACCCGTCCGGGTGTATTTACCATGCTTTGTCCCGCGTGTCAAAATTGGTCGTTTTTACTGTGGCCGGAAAAGCTGTAAATACTTATATTATCTTCTTTTTATATCTTTTTTCTCTTATCCTCTTTTTTGTATTATTCGGCAAAAGTAAAAAAATATCTCAATTATTCGTGTTTGCAGGCCATTAAATCAGAAGAACTTGGTCTCTTCGCCCACAATGTCCGAAAGCAGGAGGTTGGCCAGCCGGCTGGTGCCTAGGCGGAACAGTTCATTGGTCAGCCATTCTTCGCCCAATACTTCTTTGACAATGGTGTAATAGACCAAGGCATCGTGTACGGTGTTGATACCTCCGGCAGGCTTGAAACCGATCTTGCGTCCTGTCACCATGTAGTATTCCTTGATGGCCTCGCACATCACTAAGGCTGCTTCGGGGGTGGCGGCAGGGCTTTCCTTGCCGGTAGAAGTCTTGATGAAGTCGGCTCCCGAGTACATAGCCAGGATGGAGGCTTTCTTGATGTTGGCCGCACTGCCCAATATGCCGGTTTCCAGAATTACTTTCAGATGGTGCTCGCCACATACGGCTTTCAATTCTTCGATTTCATCGCACATGCCTTCGTAGTCTCCACTCAGGAACTTGCCGACAGGGATGACTATGTCTATTTCGTCGGCTCCGCTGTGAAGTGCCATGGCTGTTTCGGCCACTTTTACTTCGGTAAAGGTTTGCGATGAGGGGAATCCGCCCGCTACGCAGGCTATGTTTACGTGGTCGGCCTCCAGTGTGTTGTTCACCACCTCTGCCATGTTGGGGTAGACACAGATGGCAGCTACGTTTTCCAGATCGGGGAATTTCTCGATGAATTCATTTACTTTTCCGGTGAATTGCATGACGCTTTTATCCGAGTCGGTGCACTTCAGTGTGGTCAGGTCGATGCAATGGAACAGGAGTTTCTTTACATCGGTCGTATTGTTTTCTGCTACGTGTCTTTCGATGATCCGTGCTGTTTTTGCCTTCACGTCCTCATCGTGCAGATGGGTGTTATACTTGGCAAGTGCTTCTTCGTATTTGTTGTGGTTTTGCTCCATAATTCGTTATAATTTGGGGTTGTTTTTATGTCTGTCCTTGTCTCTGTTGGTTTTCTTTTCCAGATTTTGGCGGAAAGCTTCGGTAAGGTCTACTCCGGTTTGGTTTGCCAGGCAGATAAGTACCCACAGCACGTCTGCCATTTCGTCTGCCAGGTTTTCTTTTTCTCCTTGTTTAAACGACTGGTCTCCGTATTTGCGTGCCATTATGCGTGCCAGTTCGCCCACTTCCTCGGTCAGAACGGCCATATTGGTCAGTTCGCTGAAGTAGCGTACACCGTGCGTTTTGATCCAGCGATCCACTTCTTTTTGTGCTTCTTCCAGGGTCATTATTCTTTGTTTTTAGTGTCTATACATATAGTGACAGGGCCGTTGTTCAGCAGTTCCACTTTCATGTCTGCTCCAAACTCTCCGGTTCCTACTTCTTTGCCCAGTCCGGCACTTAGTGCCTGGCAGAAATAGTGGTAGAGGGGGATGGCTACATCGTGTTTGGCGGCACGGATGTAAGAGGGCCGGTTGCCTTTCTTGGTAGAAGCATGCAAGGTGAATTGGCTGACGACTAGCATGTCGCCGTTTACGTCTAAGATGGATTTGTTCATTACTCCGTTTTCATCATCGAAAACCCTCATCCCGATTATTTTCTTGCATAGCCAGTCGGCGTCTTCCTGTGTGTCGGCTTCTTCAATACCTACCAGTATCATGAATCCTTCTTTTATTGCCGATTTGCACATGCCATCTATGGTGACGGAGGCATGGCTTACCCGTTGAATAACTACTCTCATGCTTTTATGTTCTTTGTTTTTTTTAGTACTCCATGTTTGTTGCCTACAGGTGCAGTGTCCGTTTGTATAGCGGGATGAAAATATGCCCGATCTTTCTGACAGCCGTAAAGGCAGCATTTCCCTGCAATACGGAGTATGCAAAGGTAGGAAATCCCTTTTATTCTGTGAGCCTTTCTTTGATATTTTTAGCGGTTGCTTCGCCTACTACGGCTGCAATTTCTTCTAAAGAAGCCTGTTTGATGCGAGCTACGCTTTTGAAAGTCTTCAGTAGGGCGGTTTTTCTTTTTTCGCCCACTCCCTTGATGCTGTCTAGTGCAGATACCACTTGGCTTTTGCTTCGTTTGTCCCGGTGGAAGGTGATGGCGAAGCGGTGTACTTCATCCTGCATGCTTTCCAGCAGATGGAACAGGGGAGTGTTTTGTTTTACACCGATAGTCAGCGGAGGAAATCCGTATAGCAGTTCCGAGGTGCGGTGTTTGTGGTTCTTGGCCAGTCCGGCGATGGGAATATTCAGATGAAGCTCGTCTTCTATTACCTCTCTGACCACTTCCATTTGTCCTTTTCCACCGTCGGTAATGATCAGGTCGGGCAGGGGAATACCTTCCTCAATGGCCCGGCTGTATCGACGGCGAACCACTTCTTTCATCGAAGCGTAGTCATCGGGACCGGTCACTGTCTTGATGATATATTTCCGATAGTCTTTCTTGCTGGGTCTTGCTTTTTTAAAGACCACGCAAGCAGCTACGGCATCCGTTCCTTGAATATTGGAGTTATCGAAGCATTCGATGTGGTTGGGCATTTGGGTCATGTGAAGCTGCTCCTGAATCTCTTTCATCAGGCGTACGCTCCGTTGTTCGGGATTCAGTTTCTCCGCTTGTTTCAATCGGTCTACTTTATATTGCTTTACGTTCATGACAGAGAGATCGAGCAGGTGTTTCTTCTCGCCTCGTTGGGGAATGGTGAAACATACATTGTTCATCTCCATGCCCAGTTCAAAGGGTACGATGATCTCGCGTGAAGTGCTTTTGTATCGTTCGCGCATTTCGATGATGCCCAATTGCAGAAGTTCTTCTTTCGATTCGTTCAGCCTTTTCTTGTATTCAAACGTAAAAGCTTGGTTAATGCATCCGTTTGTGATATGCAAGTAATTGATGTAGGCAGAATATTCCTCCATTTCGATGGAGAATACATCCACATTATGAATGAAGGAGTTTACCACTTCGCTTTTAGAGCGATAGTTTTCTATCAGGTCGTATTTCTCTTTTATCTTTTGTGCCTCTTCAAACTTCATTTCGACAGCCAATGCCTTCATCTCTTCCATCAGTAGGTTGCTCACCACCTGTGTGTCTCCCTTTAGAATGTTTTTTATCTCACTGATGTTTTTCATGTATTCGTCGTGCGATTGCTGTGCGATGCAGGGACCCTTGCAGTTCTTTATGTGATATTCCAGGCATACGTTGAACTTACCGGCACGGATGTTTTCGGGGATAAGGTTGAGCTTGCATGTACGGATGGGATAGAGCTTTTTTATCAGTTCCATTACGGCGAGCATGGATGGTGCATGGCTGTACGGGCCATAATAGGACGAACCGTTGCGGATGATTTGCCGGGTTTTGAAGATGCGTGGAAAGTAGTCGTTGCTCACACAGATGGAAGGATAGGTCTTGTCATCTTTCAGCAATACATTGTAGCGTGGCTTGTATTTTTTTATCAGGTTGTTTTCCAGCAAAAGGGCATCCTCTTCTGTTTTTACCACGATGTAGCGGATGTCGGCAATCTTGCTGACCAGCATCCGTGTTTTCTCGTTGGGATGTTCTCTGTTGAAATAAGAAGAGACCCTGCGCTTTAAATTTTTAGCTTTCCCTACATAGATGATAGTTCCTTCTGCATTCAGATATTGGTAAATGCCGGGGCTATCGGGCAGGTTTAGCACGATCCCTTTCAGATAATCATTGGTTGTTAATCCTTCTTTTTCCATACGCGTGTATTGTGCCGGTCGGGGCTGTAATGTTATGCCGGGCGTTCGTTTTGCTAACGAAACCACCCTGTAGAATGAATGCGCCCGGACGCGGATTCTCTTTTATCGTGTAGATTCTTTCGTCTCAATGAGCGATGAGATACCTGTGTCCGGACATTATGCGCTGTGCTTTCCGTGTCTTGTTTCCCTTTCATAAGAATTGCATTTTGCCCATGCCGGATACACCGGGCAGGGGCGGGACTATCGGACGGCTGGCCTTACAGAGTCAGTAGCGTCTCTATTTCTACATCTTCGGGGAAAGCTTTTCTTCCGTTTAGTTCTCCTAATTCGATGATGAAATTGATGAGTGTCTTTTTGGCTCCACACTTTTTTGCCAACCGGTGGGCGGCTGCCATTGTACCTCCGGTGGCCAATAAATCATCGTGCAGCAAAACCACATCGTTCTCTCCGATGGCATCTTTATGTATTTGGATACTGTCGGTGCCATACTCTTTGGCATATGTTTCTTCTACTACTTCGGCGGGGAGTTTGCCAGGCTTGCGTGCCATGACAAAGCCTGCTCCCAGGCGTGCTGCCAATGCACCGCCCAAAATGAAGCCGCGCGATTCGATACCTACCACTTTGGTAATGCCTTTGTCTTTATACATTTCGTATAGGGAGTCCAGCATCCCTTGTATGCACTCGGCGTTCTTGAACAGGGTAGTCACGTCGTAGAACAGAATTCCCGGGATAGGAAAATCTGGGATTTCTCTTAAGTTCGCTTTAAGTGTTTCTTTATTCATAACCAGTGTTTTATTGTTTATCCGTTAAATTACTTGTTTCACGTGAAACATTCCGTCGGCTAGCGTCCCAGCAGGACTAGTAGTACGTTGATGTCGCTAGGCGAGATGCCCGGTATACGGCTGGCTTGTGCCAGGGTTTCAGGATCTATCTTGATCAGTTTTTGCCGGGCTTCGGTTGATAGCGAGTTCAGCGAATTATAATCAAACTTACCTTTGATGCGGATGGCTTCCAGCCGATGGATCTTGTCGGCGATCAGGCGTTCGCGGTCAATGTATCCTTGGTACTTGATCAGTATTTCGGCGGCTTCGGTCACTTCTTCTTTTCGGTCGGTGATTTTATCGAGCATGCTTTGGAAGACCGGTATGTGGGCGGCTATGTTTCCGATGGTGATCTGCGGACGGTTCAGCAGGTCGATGAGCTTGCAGCCGTGGGTCAGGCGGGCTGTGCCTAGGCTTTCCAAAACATCGTTGATTAATGCGGCCTTGATGGAGAAGTTTTTGGCGAACTCGATGATTTGGCCTACTGCCTCCCGTTTGCTGCAAAGGTGCTTGTAGCGGTCTTGCTTGGCCAGTCCCAGACTGTATGCACGTTCGGTGAGGCGCATGTCGGCATCGTCTTGCCGAAGTAGGATGCGATATTCGGCACGTGAGGTGAACATACGATAGGGCTCGTCCACACCTTTGGTCACCAGATCGTCAATCAATACACCGATGTAGGCTTCGTCGCGGCCCAGTGTGAACGGCTCTCCGCCGTGGCAGTTGATATGTGCGTTGATGCCCGCAATGATTCCTTGCCCACCGGCTTCTTCATATCCCGTGGTTCCGTTCACTTGTCCGGCAAAGAACAGGTTCTTGATTTGTTTCGATTCCAATGTGTGTTTCAATTGGGTGGGATCGAAGTAATCGTATTCGATGGCGTATCCCGGTCGGTAAACCACTAGGTTCTTGAATGCGGGGATTTTCTTCAGTGCGGCCAGCTGGATGTCCATGGGCAGCGAGGAAGAGAAGCCGTTCAAGTAGAGTTCTTGCGTGGTTTCTCCTTCGGGTTCCAGAAACAACTGATGCTGCGGCTTGTCGGGGAAGGTGACGATTTTGGTTTCTATGCTGGGACAGTAACGTGGCCCAATGCTTTGTATTTGTCCGTTGAAAAGGGGAGAATCGGGCAATCCTTTTCTCAGCACTTCGTGTGCCTCTTCGTTGGTGAAGCAGGTCCAGCATTGCAGTTGTTTCAGTTTGCGCGGCTCGCTCATGAACGAGAAGCGGTGGAAATCGTTTTCGCCGTCCTGTGTCTCCATCAGGCTGTAGTCTACGCTACGTCCGTCTATCCGGACCGGGGTGCCGGTTTTCATTCGTCCGACTGTGATTCCGTGGCGGGTGATGGATTCGGTTAGGCGATAAGATGCCGGTTCGGCCATGCGTCCTCCTGCCAGTTTTTTATGGCCGATGTGCATCAGTCCGTTCAGGAATGTTCCGGCGGTCAGCACGATGCATTTGGCATGGAATGTCACTCCCCAGCAAGTGGTAAGTCCGGTCACTTCTCCATTCTCCACCGTCAGTTCTTCCACTGTGTCTTGCCAGATATGCAGGTTGGGAGTGTTCTCCAAAATCTCGCGCCAGGCCCAGATGAACTTGCCCCGGTCGCATTGCGCGCGCGGGCTCCACATGGCCGGTCCTTTAGAGCGGTTGAGCATGCGAAACTGTATGGCGGTGCGGTCTGTCACCAGTCCCATGTAGCCGCCTAACGCGTCTATCTCTCTTACGATTTGCCCCTTGGCGATGCCACCAACGGCAGGGTTACAACTCATTTGCCCGATCTTGTTCATGTCCATGGTGATCAGGCAGGTCTTTGAGCCCAGATTGGCAGCGGCTGCAGCTGCTTCGCATCCTGCATGTCCGGCGCCTATTACAATTACGTCGTATTTAAAATCCATTGATTTATTTCTTTTTACCGTTTGCAAAAATACGAATTTTACTCTGTAAAGAAGTGATAATGCGGCGAAAAAAGAATGGGCGGAGGCATGTCTTCTCCATTAAAGACCGTGAAAAAACACCTGCGCGGCCACGTTGGAAAACACGTACGTACGCGTCTGTAGCCATGAATTTTCGCCTTTTATTTGCTCCGCAGAGGGGTGAAGAAGCATTCCGGATGGGGCGTATTCCGGGTGGGAAAGCCTTATTGGCAGGTATCCCGGTTGTCTGTAAGGGAAAGGTAATTTTCTGTGTTGGTTTCTTGGTGCGCACGGCATGGAGTAGAGTTGGCCGTGCGCAGGGCGGATGGTGGTTGCAAAGCGTTTGGAAGCCATCGGGCTTCTGCCTTGGAAAAGGCGCTCGGCCTGCATTACAGAGCAAGGAGGGCCAGGGCCTTGTTTTCGGCTGCTTCCATTATTTCCCGTTCGCCGGGACCTTTGTCATTGATGCCACACAGGTGAAGGATGCCATGGATAATCACCCGGTGAAGTTCCCGATTGTAAGGTTGCCTAAACTGCTCGGCATTGGTGCGTACCGTGTCCAGGCTGATGAATAAATCGCCGGAGATACGGTCGCCTTCGCAATAGTCGAAAGTGATGATGTCTGTATAATAATCATGTTTCAGATATTGTTGGTTCACTTCCAGAATCTTGTCGTCCGAACAGAAGATATAAGCGATCTCTCCCGTTCTTTTTCCGTAGCCGGCCGCCACTTCTTTGATCCATGCGGTTGTTTCTTTTTTCTTGATGTCGGGCATCTTTACCCCGTCGGTTTGATAACTGATCATAGGTCGATTGGTTTTGATTCGATGGCAAAGATAATATAAACCCGGAGCAGAATAAAATGAACTTATTCATTTTTTTATATTACGATGCTGTTTGTCTCCCGCTTAGGTGATAAAGATACCCCTTGTATTTTATCCGAAGAAAAGATAGCAGATCAGGATGGCTGCAATGATTCCTGCTCCGTCGGCCAGCAGACCGCATGGAACTGCATGGCGGGTTTTCGCTACCCCCACACTGCCGAAATATACTGCCAGAATATAAAAGGTGGTATCGGTGGATCCTTGAAAGATGCAAGCTAGTCTGCCGGCAAACGAGTCGGGACCGTATGTGTTCATGGTGTCTATCATCAGTCCGCGTGCTCCGCTTCCGCTCAAAGGCTTCATCAGTGCCGTGGGAATCGCTCCTACAAAATCGCTGTCCATGCCACATTGCCTTATTATTTCGCCAATGCCCTCTATTATGTATTCCATCGCTCCCGATGCGCGGAATACGCCGATTCCTACCAGAATGGCCATCAGATAGGGAATGATGCGTACGGCAGTTCCGAATCCTTCTTTGGCTCCTTCGATAAAAGTGTCATAGACATTGATCTTCTTCCTGATTCCGGCCATGATAAAGCCGATGATGATAAGGAATAAGAAAACGTTGGCAAAGGTGGTGGAACAAATGTCTATTTGTTCTTGCGGCAAGGTGTGGAAGAGATAAATAATTCCGGCCACCAGCAGGCTGATGCCTCCTAAAAACAGCAGGATGGTACGATTGAGTAAATTGATGCGTTGGTAAACGCTTACTGCTACAATGCCGGTCAGGGTGGAGCAGAAAGTTGCCAGCAAAAGCGGGACGAATACATCTGTAGGTTGGGCGGCCCCTAATTGTGTGCGATATACCATAATGCTGATAGGAATCAATGTCAGCCCCGATGTGTTCAGCACCAGAAACATAATCATGGAATTGCTGGCCGTATCTTTTTGGGAATTCAGTTCTTGCAGACTTTCCATGGCTTTCAGTCCCAAGGGGGTGGCGGCGTTGTCCAGTCCCAGCATGTTGGCTGCCAGATTCATGAAGATGCTTCCTGTCACCGGATGTCCTTTGGGTATATCAGGAAAAAGTTTGCAGAACAGAGGGCTCAGCAATCGGGCAAATGAGGCGATGACTCCGCCTTGTTCGCCTATTTTCATGATTCCTAGCCAGAGGGAGAGTACTCCGGTCAGTCCTAGTGAAATCTCGAAAGCGGTTTTTGAAGAACTGAAAGTAGAGTTGATTATTTCGGGAAACACTTGGGCGTCGCCCAGAAAGACGAGCCGGATTAACGCTACAGCAAAAGCAATCAGAAAAAAGGATATCCAAATGTAGTTTAGAACCATATCTCTAGTATTTTATGAGTGATTAATGAAGCAAATGTAGCTAAATTATTTGTTTTCGGATGCTAAAATGCAGATTCTCTTATACCGATCTTGTTTTTCGGCACTATATATAATTAAGGTGTATAGTCTGTTTCCCGATCGTTACATCTGTTCCGTTCCTTATGTCCTTTGGGTATTGTCCCGATGTCCGTTTTCTTTTATTTTTCCGTTTTCTTTTAATGTGTACTGACAGGTTGTATAAAAAGCTGCCAATATGTAATTGAATCTTGTCTTTTTTACTGTGCAACCATGCAGCCGGCGGCCTCTTGTCGGTAGATGGGCAAGCAATGAATAAACATCCTTTTTTATTCTTGCGGGCAAGATGGTTTTCCTGTTTCTTTGAACAATGTGCCTCATTCCGTTTGTCGTGAAGGACTGCTGGGAAGAATAGATTATCTTGGCTTGGCGTGATTTTATGCAGAAAATATTAATCTTAAAACGTGTTTTTATGATAGAGTTAAAACGAGCGAGAAGTAAAAGATTATCCTTCTCGGGTAAGAAAACATTTTCCTCCTTTATGCAGGCGAATATTGCAAGTTTGGAGCAATCTGGTAAGATTCGTACCAGTGAGACTTACAAAGCCACTTTGAACAGTTTTATGAAGTTCAGGGGCGGCAAAGACGTTTTATTGAGTAGACTGGATTCAGAGCTGATGATGGGTTACGAGGCGTATCTGAAGGCACAGGGGGCAAGTCTGAACACTATTTCTTTTTATATGCGCATATTGCGTGCTACGTATAATCGTGCGGTAGACAAGGGAATGGTCAAACAGTGTTCTCCTTTCAAGCATGTCTATACGGGAGTGGAGAAGACAGTGAAACGAGCTGTCCCTTTTAAAATAATCAGGCAACTGAAAGAACTGGACCTGAGCGGATCACAGCGGATGGAGCTGGCGCGCGACTTATTCATGTTCAGTTTCTACACCCGGGGTATGTCATTTGTAGATATGGCTTTCTTGAAAAAGACGGATCTGAACAATGGGATGCTGACCTACAGGCGGAAGAAGACCGGTCAGCTGATTTCCGTCCGTTGGGAAAAATGCATGCAAGACATCATTGACCGTTATCCTAGAAACTGCTCGCCCTATCTTCTTCCTATTATTACTCATATCCGAAAGGACGAAAGGTTGCAATACAAAACAGCCAGCTGCCAGGTGAACAGACAACTGAAAGAGATTGGTAAGAATCTGGGGCTTGCTCATCCTTTGACCATGTATGTGGCCCGGCATTCATGGGCCAGTGCAGCCCGGGGCAAGCATATTCCTCTTTCGGTCATTAGCGAGGGAATGGGACATGATTCGGAAAAAACGACATTGATTTATCTGGCAGCATTGGATACGACTGTGATTGATAAAGCAAACCTGGCTGTATTGAAGGACTTTCTGTAATGACGCTGGGAATGTGATGTTGTAATTTCGTAGAACAACTTCAGACAGAGCGAACAAAGTCCTGACGGGTTCTCCGGAAAATTTGTGGCAGTTTTTTAGCTCCTTGTCTGAAGTTACGAGGCGAGACAGGCGGCCTTGCCATGCGATGATTCTCAGTTGTTTCGTTTTTTATGAACAATGTGGGTATTCGGTTGAATATTGTGCGGACCACTGTTAATTTAATGTGGTTATTGCTACATCACTTATCGGTTAAATGCGTATATTTGTCGTGAATATCAATTCTTATACTTGAAGAAGGATTGTAGAAAAAACAATATAAACGTAAATATATTACCATGAAAAAACAGTTAAGCTTAATCGTTCTTTTGCTGGCTCTTGCTCTGAATGTCCAATCGCAGGAAACGGCTGATGTTATCAAAGTGGCTTGTGTAGGAAACAGCATTACGTATGGAGCAGGTATCAATAATCGCGACCGCGACAGCTATCCGTCTGTACTCGGACAGATGTTAGGCAGTGAATATGAAGTGCGGAATTTTGGATTCAGTGGACGTACTATGTTGATGAAAGGAGACCGGCCTTACATGAAAGAGCAGATGTATCAGGAAGCGTTGCAATATAATCCGGATATTGTGATAATTAAATTAGGAACCAATGACTCGAAATCGTTCAATTGGAAGCACAAGGCCGATTTCCTGAGAGATATGCAGGCAATGGTCAACGCTTTCCGGTCGATACCTTCCAAACCTCAGATTTATTTGTGTTATCCGGCCAAGGCCTATCAGTTGCAGTATGGCATTAACGACAGCATCATTACGCATGGTGTTATTCCAATGATTGACAAAGTGGCCAAGGCAAACAAACTGCCGGTGGTCGACCTGCACACGGCGACAAACGGAATGGAATCAAATTTTCCCGATAAGATCCATCCCAGTCCGCTTGGCGCGCACAAGATTGCAGCAACCGTATATAAAGTTCTTACAGGTAAAGAGAGCGTGCATTGCATGCAGGCTTTCCCAGGTTTTAAAGGTGAGTGGAACGGATGTGACCGTTATGATTTCCGTTTTAAAGGCCGCGATGTTATTGTGGTTGTTCCCCAGAAGGCGGCCGAAGGAAAACCTTGGATTTGGCGGCCGGCTTTTTTCGATGCGTTTCCTGCGGTGGATAAAGCTTTATTGGAAAAAGGATTTCATGTGGTTTATTATGATGTGACACATAGTTATGGAAATCCGCGTGCAGTAGCGTTGGGGACGGAATTCTATCATTATATGAGGAACTTCTACGGGCTTTCTTCCAAAGTCACTTTAGAGGGATTCAGCCGCGGCGGGCTTTACGCCTTGAACTGGGCTGCCGTCAATCCCGACAAGGTGGCCTGTATCTATGTGGATGCTCCTGTCTGCAATGTGTTCAGTTGGCCGGGAAGAAAAAGGGCCGATTTGTGGAATGATTTGCTGAAGGAATGGAACCTGACAGATGAGGAGATGAATTCCTTCAAAGGCAATCCGATAGACTGTATGGAACCGTTGGCCAAAGCCGATGTCCCCATTATCAGCGTATGTGGCGATGCAGATAAAGTCGTGCCGTACGAAGAGAATATGGCCGTCTTGCAAGCCCGTTACAGGGCGTTGGGCGGTCGGGTGGAAGTCATCCTCAAACCGGGTGTCGACCACCATCCGCATAGCTTGGAGAATCCGGAACCGGTGCTTGAGTTTATACTTCGCCATCAGCCGGGATATGATCGCTATGTACACTATAATGTGCGTGGCAGTTTGCAGAATTCGCTGGTGAAGTTCGAAAAAGGACAGAAGGCCCGTGTGGCGTTCCTGGGTGGTTCTATCACCGAGATGAACGGCTGGAAAAATAGGATAGAGCAACAGTTGCGTCAACGTTTCCCTCATACCGAGTTCGAGTTTGTCGAGGCAGGTATCGGTTCTACCGGCACCACGCCGGGGGCTTTCCGCCTTCAGCACGATGTGTTGTCGAAAGGCAAGATTGATTTGTTGTTTGTGGAAGCGGCTGTGAATGATCATACGAATTATTTTACGCCCCAAGAGCAAGTGCGTGGCATGGAAGGAGAGGTGCGCCATGCGTTGATGGAAAATCCGGAGATGGATATCGTGATGCTACATTTCACCACCGAGCCGTTTGTTCCGATGATGGCCCGAAGCCAACAGCCGGATGTGGTGCTGAATCATGAGCGGGTGGCCAATCATTATCTGATTCCTTCTGTCAATCTTGTTCAGGAAATAAGTGAGCGGATGCAGGTAGGTGAGTTCACTTGGGAACAATTTGGCGGCACACATCCTTTGCCGTTAGGGCATCAATATTATGCGGCTGCCATTCGTCATTTGTTTGATGCAATGTGGAAAAACGTGACCTCCGACATGCCTGTTGTGGCCCATGAGATACCAGAACCACTTGATTCGTGCAGTTACTATGGTGGCGATTTTATTGATTTGAAGGAGGCTCGGTTGCATAAAGGTTGGAAATACGTGCCTTCTTGGCGTGCAGATAATAATTATGAAAAACGAAATGGCTTTGTAGACGTCCCCATGCTGGAGGCGACGCATCCGGGCGATAAGCTGTCGCTCCACTTTACCGGTAGAGCGATAGGAATCTTCTGTACCCCTGGTCCGACAGCCGGAATAATCGAATACAGTGTGGACGGCGCTCCTTTCAAACGATTGGATACCTATACAGAGTGGAGTCAATATTTGTATATTCCCTGGGTGTATATGCTGGAAACAGATCTGGAAAATACGGACCATCGGTTGGTACTTCGTATTTCGAAAGAAAAGAATCCTGAATCGAAAGGTACGGAATGTCAGATTCGCAATTTTGTAGTGAACAGATAGCAGAATTAAGACAACTGCACCCCAAATAACTAATTTTATGCGCATTTACTTTAATTCTTTTCTTGCAGTGGTTTACTACGTCCTGTCGTGGGAGGACGTAGTAAACCATTGCAAGAAAAATTTTAATCTGCGGATATGCAAACTTTATCTGTATTTTGCATCCGCCTTACACTGACACCTTGTAGCAGGAATGAAACACCTTTGTCACGAAATCTTGCCTTTTCCGGTGGCTTGATTATGCGGCCTGTGCAGCCTATCCGATTGCCCAACAGTGAAAAAGCCATAAAAAGAGCATACATTATGCAAAAAAAAGTCTATCTTTACACCCTGAATTTTATAAAAATGCAGCATGGCTATTACTATTAAGAAAGTCAGTAACAGAAAAGAATTAAAGACATTCATACGGTTTAATTACGAGTTATATAAAGAGAATCCTTATTCCGTACCCGATTTGTATGATGATATGTTGAATACGTTCAGCCCGAAGAAGAACGCCGCTTTCGAATTTTGCGAAGCAGAATATTTTTTGGCTTACCACGACGGCAAAGTGGTAGGACGTGTGGCAGGGATTATCAATCATCGTGCAAACGAAACCTGGAAGAAGAAGGAAGTCCGTTTCGGATGGATCGATTTTCTCGATGACATCGAGATTTCACGCGCATTGCTGGATGCGGTTGCCCAATGGGGAAAATCGAAAGGCATGGATACCATCCAGGGACCGCTGGGCTTTACCGATTTCGATGCGGAAGGTATGCTGGTAGAAGGTTTTGACCAACTGAGCACTATGGCCACCATCTATAATTATCCTTATTATCCGCAACACATGGAGAAGTTGGGATTCGAGAAGGACGCCGACTGGGTGGAATACAAGATTTATGTGCCCGATACAATACCCGACAAGCATAAGCGCATCAGCGACCTGATTCAGCGCAAGTTCAACCTGAAGGTGAAGAAATATACTTCGAGCAAGAAGATCGCTGCCGAATACGGTCAGGCCATCTTCGAACTCATGAACGAGGCATACGCTCCACTTTATGGTTTCTCGGCACTGTCGCAAGAACAGATCAACCAATATATAAAAATGTATCTGCCTATTGTGGATCTGCGCATGGTGACCCTGGTGACCGATGCCGACGACAAACTAGTGGCTGTGGGCATTTCCATGCCTTCCTTGTCCGAGGCGCTGAAAAAGGCAAAAGGCCGTTTGTTGCCCATGGGCTGGTATCACTTGCTGAAAGTGTTGTTCCTACACAAATATCCTCCTATGCTGGACTTGCTGTTAGTGGCGGTGAAACCGGAGTATCAGAACAAAGGAGTCAACGCCTTGCTGTTCTCAGATCTGATTCCTGTATATCAGCAATTGGGATTCAAGTATGCCGAAAGCAATCCGGAACTGGAACTGAACGGCAAAGTGCAGGCCCAGTGGGAATATTTCAAGACCGAGCAGCATAAACGCCGTCGTGCTTATAAAAAAAGTATTCTGTAATTACCCAATAGACAAAAAATGTGATAAGTCCATATGGAAGAAAACAACGAACTGATAAACACTCCCGCCGTAGCATATACCGACGATAATATCCGCCACCTCAGTGATATGGAGCATGTGCGTACCCGCCCGGGTATGTATATTGGAAAGTTGGGTGACGGATCACATATGGAAGACGGCATCTATGTCCTCTTGAAAGAAGTTCTCGATAACAGCATCGACGAGTTCAAAATGCAGGCGGGAAAGAAAATAGAGATAGTAATGGAAGAAAATCTCCGTGTCGGCATACGCGACTACGGACGCGGCATCCCGCAAGGAAAACTGATAGAGGCGGTGAGTGTGTTGAACACGGGTGGAAAATATGACAGTAAGGCATTCAAAAAGAGTGTCGGACTGAACGGGGTTGGCGTGAAGGCTGTCAATGCGCTGAGTTCAAGGTTCGAAGTGCGTAGCTATCGCGACGGGAAAGTGCGTACTGCCACTTTCGCAAAGGGCGATCTGCTGACGGACACAACTCACGACACTACCGAGGAAAACGGCACCTATGTGTTCTTTGAACCGGACAATCATCTGTTTGATAATTATAGTTTCCACCCGGAATTTGTAGAAACCATGCTCCGCAATTATACTTACCTGAATACGGGACTGGCCATTGTATATAACGGACAACGCATCTTGTCGCGCAACGGACTGGTGGATTTGCTCAACGACAATATGACGGCTACGGGACTCTATCCCATCGCTCATCTGAAGGGAGAGGACATCGAGATAGCTTTTACGCATACCGGACAATATGGCGAGGAATACTACTCTTTTGTCAACGGGCAACACACTACCCAAGGAGGAACGCATCAGAGTGCTTTCAAGGAACACATTGCCCGCACCATCAAGGAATATTTCAATAAAAATATGGACTATGCCGACATCCGTAACGGACTGGTGGCGGCCATTGCCGTCAATGTGGAAGAACCTTTGTTCGAAAGCCAGACCAAAATCAAACTGGGTTCTACCAACATGGCTCCCGGCGGACCCACCGTCAATAAGTTTGTGGGCGATTTCATTAAGACCGAAGTCGACAATTACTTGCACAAGCATACGGACATAGCCGATGTGATGTTGCAAAAAATTCAGGAGTCGGAGAAAGAGCGTAAGGCCATAGCCGGGGTGACAAAGCTGGCGCGCGAGCGTGCCAAGAAGGCGAACCTCCACAACCGGAAGTTGCGCGACTGCCGTTTCCACCTGAACGATACCAAAGGCGACAAGAAAGAGGAAAGCTGCATCTTCATCACCGAGGGAGACTCGGCGAGCGGTTCCATTACCAAGAGCCGCGATGTGAACACTCAGGCGGTGTTCAGCTTGCGCGGAAAGCCGCTGAATTCGTATGGATTGACCAAGAAGATTGTGTACGAGAATGAAGAGTTCAATCTCCTTCAGGCCGCTTTGAACATAGAAGACGGCATGGAAGGCCTGCGATACAACAAGGTGATTGTGGCTACCGATGCCGATGTGGACGGCATGCACATCCGCCTGCTGATCATTACGTTCTTCCTGCAATTCTTTCCCGACCTGATAAAGAAAGGCCATGTATATATCCTTCAGACACCCTTGTTCCGCGTGCGTAACCGCAAAAAAGGAGTATACGAAACCGTGTATTGCTACTCGGAGGAAGAACGGATTGCTGCCATCGAGCGGCTGAGTCCTAATCCCGAAATCACCCGCTTCAAAGGGTTGGGAGAGATCTCGCCCGATGAGTTCAAGCACTTTATAGGCAAAGACATGCGTCTGGAGCAAGTGTCGCTCCGCAAGACCGATCTGGTGAAGGAACTGTTGGAGTTCTACATGGGCAAGAACACCATGGAGCGCCAGAATTTTATTATAGACAACCTTGTCGTAGAAGAAGATATTGCATAAAATCACAGAAGAATGCGTAGAGCGGTATTTCCAGGGACATTCGATCCCTTTACTATAGGCCATTACTCGGTTGTGAAGAGAGCGTTGGCATTTATGGATGAAGTGGTGGTCGGCATCGGCGTCAACGGCAACAAGCGGACCTGCTTTCCGTTGGAAAAACGTATGGAGATGATTGGCCGGTTGTTTGTCGATGAACCACGGGTGAAGGTGGCGGCTTATGACTGCCTGACGGTGGATTTCGCCAAGCAATGTGAGGCGCAGTTCATTGTCCGCGGCATCCGTACCGTACACGATTTCGAGTACGAGGAGACTATAGCCGACATCAATCGCAAGCTGGCCGGCATAGAGACTATCCTGCTGTTTACAGAGCCCGAACTTACTTCGGTCAGCTCTACCGTTGTGAGAGAATTGTTACAGTTCGGCAAGGACGTGACCCCGTTCTTGCCCGAAGGAATGAAAATAGATTGATTATGAAACATACCTGGTATTTTGCAGGCCTTATAGCCTGCTTTTTTTCTATCGCAGCCGTTCAGGCTCAGGAGAATAAGCTTCTTAAATCGCCGGCACGCAAGTTGCAACTGGCCGAATTTGCCATTGCCAACCTCTATGTGGACGAGGTGGATGAGGACAAACTGGTGGAAGAGGCTATCGTGAAGATGCTTGAGCAGCTCGACCCTCATTCTACCTATTCCGATCCGGAGGAAGTGAAACGCATGAACGAACCTTTGCAGGGAAACTTCGAGGGCATCGGCATACAGTTCAACATGGCCGAGGACACTTTGCTGGTGATACAGCCCGTGTCGGGCGGTCCCTCCGAGAAGGCGGGCATCCTGGCGGGCGACCGCATCATCCTGGTAGAGGACACACTGATAGCCGGCGTGAAGATGAGCACTGAGGACATTATGCGTCGCCTCCGGGGACCGAAAGACTCTCAGGTGAATCTCAAGATACTTCGCCGCGGAGTGAAGGAGTTGCTTCCTTTCACTCTGAAAAGAGATAAGATACCTGTTTACAGCCTCGATGCGTCCTATATGCTCGGGGGTAAGACCGGCTATATCCGCATTAGCCGTTTTGGTGCCACTACGCACGAGGAGTTCAAGGACGCGCTGGCCGCATTGCAGAAGAAAGGGATGAAGAACCTGATTCTGGATCTGCAAGGCAACGGCGGCGGTTATCTGAATGCTGCCATCGACATAGCCAATGAGTTTCTGGAAAAGAAAGAGCTGATAGTATATACCGAAGGACGCCGCAACCCGCGCAGCGAGTTCTTTGCCAAGGGGACGGGCGCTTTCCGCCAGGGGCGTTTGGCTGTGTTGGTCGATGAATTTTCGGCTTCTGCCAGCGAGATTGTGACCGGAGCGGTGCAGGACTGGGATCGGGGCATCGTGGTGGGTCGCCGCAGTTTTGGAAAAGGCTTGGTGCAACGTCCTGTCGATTTGCCCGACGGCTCTATGATCCGTCTGACCGTGGCGCGTTATTACACTCCCGCCGGACGTTGCATCCAGAAACCATACGAGAGCATTGAAAAGTACAACGAGGATCTGATAGACCGTTATAATAAAGGAGAAATGATGAGCGTAGACAGCATCCACTTCCCCGATTCGCTGAAGTTCAATACCCACAAGCTGGGGCGTACGGTCTATGGAGGCGGTGGAATCATGCCCGATTATTTCGTGCCGGTGGATACAACCCTCTATACCCGATATCATCGCCAGCTGCGCGACAAGGGGGTGTTGATGAAAACCCATTTCCATTTTATGGATACCCACCGCGGGGAGTGGTTGGCCCGCTATAAGCATTTCGACGACTTCTACAAGCATTTCGAGGTGAGTCCCGACATGTTGTCATACCTGGTTGCCACAGGCCGCCAGATGGGCGTGGATTACAACGAGGAGGAATATCGGAAAGCCTTGCCGTTGCTGAAATTGCAGATGAAGGCACTGATTGCCCGCGACCTGTGGGATATGAATGAATATTATCACGTGATTAACGACGCCAACGAAAGCATTCGGAAAGCCTTGGAGCTGTTGGAACAATCGGACTGGGAGGGCCTGTTGCTGAAACGGCAACAGTGAGCCGCTCCCTTGGGCTGTCTTCCCCTTCCAGCGGCCCTTACCGGAGCCGAAATTTCACGATCTGCTCGTCGGCATTGACATCCAGGCCAAACAACAGGCCGGCCTTCTCGTCTGCATAAATGCCGGCTATGGGGCGGTCCAGCACATGGCTTTTCACCAAGTTCCCCTTGTGGTCGAATACGCGTACTATCCTGCCTCCCTGTTGGTAGTTGTCGGGTTGTTTCATGATGTCCTTGAACAGGCGTCCGTCATACACTGCATAGATGTACCGGTCAGTCACCTGCACATCGTAGTAGCAGATTCTGCCTGCCGGGATGCCGTATCCTTCGGGAGTTACTTTGAATTCGGGTTCTCCGTCCGCCCCCAGTTTTTCTATTTGTTTTTCTGAGTGCATATCGTAGATGTCGAGCCGGTCTCCAAACTGGGTGACGGCCGCCAGTATCCTCTTGTCGGGGCTGAAGGCTACGAAGCTGTTCCATCCTTGAGCCACGGCCGGTGCGTTTTTCTCCAACAGCTTTGGGTCGGCCACAGGAATCTGTTCGGACTTACGTAGCAATTCGCCCGAGGGGAGCGAAACCCATCCGAAGCGGTTCTCGCCCGAATAGTCGGGGATGGCTATCGTCGATGCGTCCTTCAGGTCGAAGTCGAGGGAGCGGAGCAGGCGTTCGTCCAGTCGGATGTCTTTTTCCAGTTTGGGTACCTTGTTTGTTGTGATGCCGCTGTATTGATACATCCTGTTCTTGCCGTCGTCGAGCGTCCACACCGTGTCTGGCGCGGTGAAGCGTACATTGGCAGCATAGTTGGATTCGCCCGGCCCTTCTCCGCGCTTGCCAAACGAAGCCACATAATGAAAGTCAGGATAAGTGAATACATGGTAATAATAGTCGGCATTGTGCAGGTCCATGATGACCGCCCGGCTGTCTTTCACGCGCATGCGATAGGCATATCGGAACAGCGCCGTATCTACCGGCACCATCTCTCCTGTCAGAATTTCACCTTTTTTTACGGCTTTTTCTATGGTTTCCTTGCTTGGCAATAATTGTTCTTGTCGTTGATGTTGTCCGGCGCATGCTGTCAGCAGTGACATCGAAAAGCAGAGTAATGTTCTGTTTTTTATATTTTTTTATATTTATTATTTGCGATACCATATTCCTTTTTCAATGATATAATACTCTTTTTTTTCGCTCAATCCGGAGTAAGGAATAGACAAGCAGTAGCCTTTTTCTGATAGTTTTGATGGTATATCCTTCCAGGTTGCTTTGTTCTGTTCACATTTATAATAAGGGAACGGCCGAAAGATATGCTTATAGCAAGAAGAGCGAAATGGAAAACGACATTATACGTTCCAACGGTTTGGTATGCTGGGGGAGCATATGTGTTGGGGCTTAACGAAGTTTTGAGGCGTAGGTAAAGGGAGAAAAGTTGTGCATGTTATGATTTTTTTCTACTTTCGCAAGAAGATACGATAGATAATGAATCTTTAATAATTATTTTTTGTGAAGACGGGATTTGTAAAACTCTTGGTTTTCTCTTTCTTGTTGTTTTTCATGACTTTATCTTATGGATTTTAAAAAATAGCGAATTGTGATGAATAATTTAAAATTGTATGTGGCTGGATTCAGTCTCGGACTACTGGCCATGACATGGCTGACAGCTTGTAGTCCGTCTGATGGGAAGAGGAAGTTGGAGTGGGCTTTGGAGCAGGCCGTTTCCAATCGTGCGGAACTGGAACAGGTGCTGGCGCATTATGAGGGAGATTCGCTGAAATATGAAGCGGCCTGTTTTCTGATTGGTAACATGCCTTATCATTATGCGGCAGAGTCTTGGTTTGTCAGTCCGAAAGGCTACAGGTACAGGCCGGATCTTGCCTTATTTGTCGGAAAAGAAGACGTGGAGAGGCATTGCGATTCGCTGATGGCTTCGGGATACCGGATAGAGTGCCAGAACCTTTATGACATCCGTCATATACGGGCCGATTATCTGATTCGCCAGATTGATGGGGCGTTCGAGGTGTGGAAGAAGCCGTGGGCCAAGGAGGTGTCTTTTGACGACTTTTGTCGTTACATTCTTCCTTATCGTTCGCAAAACGAGCCTTTGGTTACACTGGCGGACACATTTAGGATGCGCTACTTGCCCTTGCTTGATTCGGCTGGCGTGCAAACCACATTCGAGGCGTGCTGCCTGATAAACGATAGGCTGAAAAAGGAAATAAAATATGCCGAGACGGGAAGTCCACTGTCCGGTTCGGTGGACGACATGGAACGTGCGAGGAAAGGAGCGTGTGAGGCATTGTGCGACTACACCGTGCATGTCATGCGTGCGTTGGGCATTCCGGTTGCCGTTCATCAGACGGTGTGGACTCGCATGGCGAGGGGGCATGTATGGCCTGCGGTGCTGTCGGGCGGGTGCTTTCATGATTTCAGTCCGGGCGACCAGAATCCGGAGGCTTATCCCGAAACGCTGTACAGAGTAGCTTATCTGAAGCCGGCCAAGGTGTATCGGAAGAGCTATGAGGCACTACCCAAGGTCGTGTCGACAGGCGATGACAGCTATGTCACTTTCCTGAAAAGCCCTTTGTTGGAAGACGTGACAAGCGGACAGAAGGTGAGGACTTATACACTGTGTATCCCGACGGACGACACGGTGGGAAAAAAGAAGGGAAAATTGCTCTATTTGTGTGCGTTCAACAGCTTGCGATGGACACCTGTCGCAATGGGTTATACGGATGGCAGTGGAAAAGCGGTGTTCACTCATGTGGCGGGAAGAAACTTCTTCATGGTGGCCGCAGCGGAAGGAAAGGACAGATTGCGTATGGTAGCTCCTCCAGTGTGTACGTATGGCGATGGCAGATTCAAGGTGCTTTCTCCACAGTTTTCACGGCCCGTCCGTCATACGTTTATGAAAGGAAAAGACGATGAGGAGCGGGTGCTGGAATATTGGGATTGTGAGGAGCGACGGTTTGTATCTCTGCCGCCCGATGAAGTGACGGATACAACGACCGTTTATGGAAATGTTCCTTGCGATGCCTTGTTGTTCTACCGGTTGAAGATGCCTTCGGAACACGATCGCGTGGGAGTGATAGATAGTGCAGGTGTGTATAGACAAAGTGCTAGTTGGTAAAATGAAAAAGATTGATGTTATAAAGAAATATTTTGAAAAGGTGTACGATTGGCTGGCTTGGCTGTCGGCCGCTGCGTTGTGTCTGATAGCGGTGAGGCTGCTGTTTCAGGTGTTTGTGTTCGCTTCGTTTTCTGTTCCTACCGATTCCATGAGGCCCACCATCGTGCCGGGCGACTATTTGTTGGTGAACAAATTGCTGAAAGGGGCCAGGCTTTTCAGCCTGAATGATTCTTTCGATCACAAACCGCTCAAAATCACCCGCCTGAAAGGGTTGGAGGACTTTCGGCGTAACGAGGTTCTGGTGTTCAATTTTCCTTATCCGGAACGTTGGGACAGCATTGGTTTCAACGTGTTGCGCTATTATGTGAAGCGGTGTATCGCGTTGCCGGGCGACACGCTGGAAATCAGGAATGCGCATTACCACGTCAGAGGATATGACGGTGAGTTAGGGAATGTTGAGGCGCAGAACATGTTGGCCTTTTACCTCAAAAGCGAGAGAAACGAAGAAGAAATGGTGAAGAACGGTTGTTTTTACGCTTATCCCCGCGATAGTGTGGTAGGATGGACAGTGAAAGAGTTCGGACCGTTCTATCTGCCTGCCCGGGGCAGTCGTATCACGATGGACGAGCGTCATTACATTCTTTATCGGAACCTGATAGAGTGGGAGCAGAGGAAAAAGCTGACTATCCGCGACGGCCGTTTTTATCTGGGTGAAGAGGAGATCAGAGAGTATGTGTTCACGCATGGCTATTATTTCATGGGGGGCGACAACTGTCATAATTCGCAGGATTCCCGTTATTGGGGGCTTCTGCCCGATGAGTACATAGTGGGAAAAGCCGTACGGATTTGGAAATCGAAAAACAAGATGACGGACAAGATACGTTGGAATCGGGTATTTAAGAAAATAGAATAGGGTATGAATGAAATAAAGACAATGGCGGGCTGGTGTCGAGAGTATGGAACGACGGGGCTGACAGGTGTACTGGTCGCGCTGTGGCTCAGTGTGGTGTGTCGCGGTGTGGATTCGTTGCCTGCCGATGTGCTTGAGGACGATTGGCGGTGGTTGTATGGTTGCGGTGTGTGCGTGTTGGCAGGGATGGCCTTGCTGGTGTTTTTTGTTCCCGGTCGACTGAAAAAGTGCTTACCGTTCGTTACTTCGTGGATTCTTGTTGTTTATGGGGGTATCGAGGCCGTTTGGGGCATTCGGCAGGTGTATGGGTTCACCTTTTCCAATCATGCTCTTTATGCCCTGACGGGTTCGTTTTATAATCCCGGTCCTTATTCGGGCTATCTGGCTATGGCGTTTCCTGTCTGCCTGTATGAATGGCTGAAGCGGAAGGACGGAAGAAAAACGCTTTTGTATTATGTGGCTTTGGCCGGCATGCTGTTGGTTCTTTGTGTGCTTCCCGCCGGCATGAGCCGGTCGGCATGGGCGGCTGCGGGTGTGTCTTCCGCCTATGTTTGCAGCATGTGTTACGGGGCGGAGATAAAGGAGTATGTCCGCCGGCACCGCCGGAAGGCGTTGGGGTTGGTCGTAGCATTCTCATTGCTGGGGGCGATGGCTGCGGGAGGCATTTATCTGATGAAGAAAGATTCGGCGGACGGTCGTCTGTTTATCTGGAAAATCGCGGCTCGGACCGTAGCCGGACATCCGTGGACCGGAGTGGGATGGGGGAGTGTAGCGGCGGCTTATGGGCAGGAGCAGGAGGCCTACTTTGCTGCGGGAGATTATACACCGGCCGAAGAACTTGTGGCGGGTACACCCGAATATGTCTTCAATGAGTATCTGCAAGTGGCGGTGGCTTGGGGGATACCCGCGTTGTGTGTCGGATTGCTGATATTGGGTAGTTGCTGGATGGCAGGTCATAGGCAGCGGCTCTACGGGCTGTGTGGCGCCTTGCTTGCTTTGGCAGTGTTTGCGTTCTCTTCTTATCCGTTGCAATTCCCGGCTTTTGTGTCTACACTGTCGGCATTGGCATTGGCCTGTGTCATTCGGCGGTTACCTTTAGAGAAAAGTGGGTTCCGTTTGGGTTTTGCTGTGCTGTGGTGTGTGGGCTGTGTCGGTTGTTATCATGCTTTCCGGCAGAAAAGCCGGGCAGTGGCGGCATGCAGGCAATGGAATCGGAATCGTATGCTCTATCAGTCAGGGGCATACAGGCAGGCGGCGGAGAGCTATACCGACATACGAGAGGAGATGGGGACGAATGCCCGTTTCTTGTTCGAGTATGGCCATGCTTTACACAAACTGCACGAGTCCGAAGCATCGAATAAGGTATTGGAGGAAGCCCTGAAGGTAAGCGGCGATCCTATGATACTGAACGTTATGGGAAAGAACGAGCAGGAGATGGGACACTATGACCGTGCCGAACATTATTTTGTGCGTGCCGTCCATCGATTGCCCGGTCGCATTTATCCTTATTATCTGTTGGCTCATCTGTATGCCGATCCGGCTTTTTATCAGCGCGGCAAGCTGGAACAGATGGTGCGTACCGTGCTCGAGAAAGAGCCGAAAGTACAGTCCACAGCCATCAGGCAGATGAGGCAGAAGGTACGAGAACTGCTGGAGGCAGTTCCGAAACCGGAGGCCGGTGAAGAGGAAAACCGGCCAAGGTGAATTTTTATTTTCCGAACAGCACATTGTTCAGCCATCGGTTCACATACACATTTGCGAAAGCGCATCCCACGCCGATCACCGCTCCTGCCACTACATCGCTGGGATAGTGTACTCCTTGGTTCATCCGTGCGAACCCCACTCCGCAGGCCCATGCGGCCGAGGGGGCGATGACATACCATTTGGGATATGTGATGGAGAGCGAGGCGGCCAACGAGAAAGCCGCCGCCGAGTGCCCCGAAGGAAACGATGGGCTGTCTGCGTCTGGTGCTCCGTAGGCTTGGATTTGGTCCGGATATTTCACAAAGGGCCGGTCGCGTCCGATAAGGTGTTTGGCGGCATAGGTGATACTTACCGCTTCCACGACGGTGGTTCCTATGTAGACGGCGTTTTTCAGCATCGGTCGGTCTTTTTTAATTAATGCATAGAGCCCCATGGTTGTGGGTATTCCCACTGGCAGGATAATTCCGCTGGCCGACAGCCCGCGGCTCAAGCCATGCACGTGCCATCGGTTGATGGTCTTTAGGGTATTGATGTCTGCGTTTTGTGCCCGTAGGCCGCTTGCAAGGGCGGCGGCCATCAAGAGTAGAATCAGGTTTCGTATCTTCATTTTGTTGTTTTTTCTATTATAACTGAATCGGTCGGCAGAGTTGTGCGCACAAGTTTGTGGTGCAATATTCGCAAAATTCCTTGATATCTGCAAGCGCATGGCGGGCAATAAAATAGGATAGTCCAGATTTGTATATTATTTGTTGGTAGCATTTCCCCTGCTTACTTTATTGCTCACCACCCGATACACATTCCTCCTTGTCATAAAAACACGTACGTGCAGAAGGCATCTTCTCCTCATCAGGTCGCTTCTCTTCCTTCTCCCTTCATTCTTTTATTTTAGGTGAAACCGTCTATTAATCAATCTGTTAAAAATAACAGGACATCCCCTCACGGCCCTTTCAGCTACCGGCATGAGTCCTTTCACATTTGCCTCCGGCTGTAAATCCCGCTTCTTGATTCAATTTTATTGTTTGCTTCCAGTGAAAATGCAAATCATAACAATGAATAGAACCTTTACCAGCAACATTATACAACTCTATGGAATTAGTATACGGATTATATTCAGCATCCACTGCCATGGAATATTCTTTTGGTCCCTCACCGATGCAAGACGATGAATTGCTACGGTGCTTTCCGTTCCCATCAAACACATAAACGATTTGCCTGCTATCCATTAATAAAAAAGCATCTATAGCTTTGATATATTGAAATAAATAAGGAGTTTTCACAAGGATATCATTATCCGTCTCCAAAGGAACAATATCTATACTTTCTAAAAAAGAAGTATCATTCTTCAATGCGTTTTCCCAAGAAATCACATCAATAGCTTTTGTCTCTTTTTCTGTAGGTGTACAAGAAAAAAGCAAAGCCATAACTATAAATAAAGAAATATTTTTCATCTGTCTTTTTACAAAACCAACTAAAAAGAGCTGTAGCGCAATGCTACATTCAAATTATTTTTTGCTTCAACGAAGTAATAAAAATATTTCCTTTTTAGTTGGTTCGATTAATAATTCAATGTTACATGCAAGGAGATGTACAATAGAATATTGTATTGTCAGTACGTATACATCTATATCCTGTATATTCTCCTTTCATGCACAAATCTCCTTGCATCCAGCATTTTCCTTGCGAACTACCACAAACCACCTCAACTTCTGGTAACTCATAGCGAGCCAACGCTTCCACATTCGCCAGCATCAAGTCAGACATATCATTTTCCATTCTCTGTGACTGATATATATTGTAGCCTGCAAGAATAGCGACTACAGCGACTATCAGAGCCGCAAAAATCTTTTTTCCCATTTTTCTTTTGTTTTTTTGGGAGGGTACATTTTTATTTCCTTTGGTTTCCGTATCTATCCTTTCAACGGAAAAGCAAGTTCCTTGCTTATTCAACGTTAAATCCATATCTTTGCCACGACCATCCTTTCTGAGGATGGGTTACGGAACGGGCGGCTCGTAGAGTACCACCAAAACGTTCGCCGTCCGCTCCTCTCCATTCCTATTTTTATATATCTTTTTATTTACTTCATGCTATATTCTATAATCGGGTCGTCCCGGTTTACATCCGTAGCAGGGATAACGCCTTCCTGTTCGTTCACTGAAATGCCATATACAAAATGGTCTAAGACATATTTCCGCAACGGTTCACCCGATAAACTGAACACATAGATGTATTGGCCTCCGTCCGGCAGTGTAATTCCTTTCTGCAAGCTTTCTTGTATTTCTTTGAACGACCGCCCGTGGAACACGGCATAGATGGCCCTGTCCGTCACCTGCACATCACTGAATCCCATGATGCCCGTAGGTATGCCATAACCCTGCGACACTTGGAATTCCGGTTCGCCATGTGGCCCTACACGTACCACGTGCTTCCAAACCTGTTAATGGCAGATTTTCCGGCATCGAGCATCCATAAAAAATCCCCGTTCCATCGGACATTCTCAACCGAAAGCATCTCTTCGGGTGCCTCGCCCCGCCTGCCCAAAGAAGACAGGTAGCGAAAGTCCGGATAGCGAAATAGAACCGTGTCCAAGGGAACCATCTTTCCTTTCAGCTCAATGGTCAGCGGAAAGTCAGCATAAAACGTTCCGTCATTGTTAGGGGCTGAGGTACATGCCGTCAGGACAATGGAGAAAAATAAGATGTTAATCAAATTTCGCATATTTCCCTATACTGACAAAATATACTTTTACTTGATCTTTGGGGCAATCTACAGAACCACTTCCAAAACATTTTGTATTTTGCTTCAACTCATCGGTTGCCAAGGCTTCTATATTTTCCAGTGTCAGGCTGTCCGAATTTTCACGTTTAGAGTCCAATCGGAGGGAAGCAACTGCTACCACCGAAAACAATGCTACAAGTAAGATTTCTTTTTTCATGTTTCTCATATTTAGTTTATCTTTTAAATGATGGGGTAAAGATAGTGGGAAATAAAAAATACCTCCAAATTTTCGGGCTGACATAAACTGATAATCGAGCAAAACAGACAAAAATCAGCCTATGTCAGCTCATGGTGGAAGTGCTGCTCTGATTGTTTTTTTCGATGGAATGGGGGATTCCCTCTTTCTAGCTTTCGCGAATCGGTGTGAAAATACACTCCTTCTTCCAATTGATAAATAGGTAAATGATTTCACCAGTCTGTCACAGATATGCGCACGGTTGTTGTTCCGGTAAATCCGGCTTTGTTCAAGCGGTTCTTCCAAAACAGATTCAAAGAATCGGCTTTCAAAGGAGATACATGCAGAAGATAAGTATGCATTCCTTTTATATCGTCAGACGGCTCTATGTTATGAGTGTATTTCTCATAGGGAATCCAAAAGTCTTTTTCACCCCACTCGTTTCTTAGCGATATTTTTATCGGTTCTTGTTTTAGGTTAATGGAATTGTCCTGCAATTTCCAATTTCCCGATGAATTGACATATACATCAAAAGCCTTCCACTTCTGTAGCTCTTCCGTCAAGGCCACAGAAAAAGCCTCCCGTGCTTGCCTGTGCCAAAATTTCTGTCGGTCCTGAAACAGGAGCCGACCGGTGGTTCCTGTCGTGACGATACATATAGCCGCATAGGCCCATAGTAATATTCAGTTGCTCTTTTTCATTGTTTTTTATTTGTCAAGGACAAATATACACAATCCTGACCGATATAGGCCTGATAATCTTTGTTTTTTCGGATGTTAGGCGAAATAGCCGGATATTATGATTATTCGGATAACATATTGGGAACTTTATCCATAAAGGAGATGGCCCAAATGATTTATTTCTGTCCGGGGAGATGTAGGGTCTTTTTCCTGATTAAAGAATAAATTCTATAATTTCTTGTATTATTTCTATAATTCCTTTACTTTTGCATAGCGGATGCACATTTTTTAACTGAATTTTTAGTTCTAACAATTAAATAATTTAAATTCAATCATTTATGTGGTTAAGTAATTCATCTATTGGAAGGAAAGTGGTGATGAGTGTCACAGGTATCGCCCTTGTCCTGTTTCTGACGTTTCACATGGCGATGAACCTTGTTGCGCTCTTCTCGGAAGAAGGGTACAACATGATTTGTGAGTTCCTGGGAGCTAACTGGTACGCGTTGGTTGCCACTGCGGGGCTGGCTGCTCTGTTTGTGATTCACATCATCTATGCTTTTTGGTTGACCATGCAGAACCGTGCTGCTCGCGGAAGCGAACGCTATGCGGTCAATGCGAAACCTAAAAATGTGGAATGGGCATCTCAGAACATGCTCGTTCTGGGTATTGTTGTCATTGCCGGATTGGCTCTTCACTTTGCCAACTTCTGGTACAAAATGCAGTTTGCCGAAATTATCGGTGCACATGATTTGGGCGCGTTCGGTCCTACGGACGGTGCCGCTTACATCCGTGAAACATTCGGATGTCCTGTGTTTACAGTGCTTTACCTTGTTTGGTTGGCAGCTTTATGGTTCCACCTGACTCATGGATTCTGGAGTGCTTTGCAGACTTTGGGCTGGAGCAACAAAGTCTGGTTTGAACGCTGGAAGACTATCGGTAACATCTACTCTACGTTGGTAGTGCTTGGTTTTGCCGTTGTAGTCGTTGCCTTCTTCGTGAAATCATTGGGTGCTTGCTAATCGTAATTTGAAAATGATAAAATTGTAAATGAATATGGCTACTATAGATTCTAAAATTCCTGAAGGCGCTTTAGCCGAGAAATGGACCAATTATAAAGCTCATCAAAAATTGGTAAACCCTGCCAACAAACGTCGTTTGGACATTATCGTGGTAGGTACCGGTCTGGCAGGTGCTTCGGCTGCTGCTTCACTGGGTGCTTTGGGATTCAAAGTATTAAACTTCTGTATCCAGGATTCTCCCCGTCGTGCACACTCTATCGCCGCACAGGGAGGTATCAATGCTGCTAAGAATTATCAGAACGATGGTGACTCTGTTTACCGTCTTTTCTACGATACAATTAAGGGTGGTGACTACCGTGCACGCGAAGCCAACGTCTATCGTTTGGCTGAAGTGTCTAACGCCATCATCGACCAGTGTGTGGCACAGGGCGTTCCTTTTGCGCGCGAATACGGAGGCTTGCTGGACAACCGTTCATTCGGTGGCGCGCAGGTATCGCGTACGTTCTATGCCCGCGGCCAAACCGGACAGCAGCTGTTGCTGGGCGCTTATTCTGCATTGAGCCGTGAAGTGCAGCGGGGTAACGTGAAGTTGTACACCCGTTATGAAATGCTGGACGTGGTGCTGATCAAGGACAATGAAGGCGTGGAACGTGCTCGTGGTATTATTGCCCGCAACTTGGTGACTGGTAAGATTGAACGTTTTGCTGCCCATGCCGTAGTAATCGGTACCGGTGGTTATGGTAACACTTACTTCTTGTCGACCAACGCGATGGCTTCAAACGGTTCGGCTGCCATGCAGGTTTACCGCAAAGGTGCTTACTTTGCTAATCCTTGTTTTGCGCAGATCCATCCCACCTGTATCCCCGTACACGGCGACAAACAGTCTAAACTGACTTTGATGTCCGAGTCATTGCGTAACGACGGACGTATCTGGGTTCCGAAAAAGCTGGAAGATGCCAAGGCATTGCAGGCTGGTAAGAAGAAACCGACAGATATTCCTGACGAAGACCGCGACTTCTACTTGGAACGCCGTTATCCGGCATTCGGTAACTTGGTTCCCCGTGACGTTGCTTCACGTGCCGCCAAGGAACGTTGCGATGCAGGTTTCGGTGTGAACAACACAGGTTTGGCCGTATTCCTTGACTTTAAATACGCTATCGAACGCCTGGGCGAAGATGTGGTTCGTGCCCGTTACGGCAACTTGTTCGATATGTACGAGGAAATCACCGACGAGAATCCGTATAAGACTCCGATGATGATTTTCCCCGCTATCCACTACACTATGGGTGGTATCTGGGTAGACTACGAACTGATGACTTCCATCAAGGGTCTGTATGCTATCGGCGAGGCCAACTTCTCCGATCACGGTGCAAACCGTTTGGGTGCATCTGCATTGATGCAGGGATTGGCCGACGGTTATTTCGTATTGCCTTATACTATCCAAAACTATCTGTCCGACCAGATTCAGGTGTCGCGCTTCTCGACAGACCTGCCCGAATTTGTGGCTGCCGAAAAGGCTGTGAACGACAAGATCCAGAAGTTGATGAATATCAAGGGTCAGCGTTCGGTAGACTCTATCCACAAGGAACTGGGTCACATCATGTGGGACTTCGTAGGTATGGGACGTACCAAGGAATCTTTGACCACTGCGCTGGCTAAGTTGAAAGAAGTAAGAAAGACCTTCTGGAGCGACCTTCGTATCCCGGGAGAAGCTAATGAGCTGAACGTGGAACTTGAAAAGGCAATCCGTTTGGCCGACTTCATCGAAATCGGTGAATTGATGGCATACGATGCCTTGAACCGTGAGGAGTCTTGTGGCGGACATTTCCGTGAAGAACATCAGACACCGGAAGGTGAAGCACTCCGTCACGATGACAAGTACTCATACGTGGCTTGCTGGAAATACACCGGCGAAGGTAAAGAACCCGAGCTGATCAAGGAAGATCTGAACTATCAGTTCGTCAAGGTTCAAACTCGTAACTATAAGTCTTAATTATTAATTGTATAGAAATCATGGATAAAAATATAAGTTTCACACTGAAAGTCTGGCGTCAGAAAGGTCCTAAGGACAAAGGACATTTTGATACCTTCCAAATGAAAGATATTCCGGGCGATACCTCATTCCTGGAAATGATGGATATCTTGAACGAGCAGTTGATCAATGAAGGCAAAGAGCCGGTAGTGTTCGACCACGACTGCCGCGAAGGTATCTGCGGTATGTGCTCTATGTACATCAACGGCCATCCTCACGGACCTGCTACAGGAGCTACTACTTGCCAGATTTATATGCGTCGTTTCAAGGACGGCGATACCATCACCGTTGAGCCTTGGCGTTCGGCTGGTTTCCCGGTTATCCGCGACTTGATGGTAGACCGTGGTGCATACGACAAGATTATGCAGGCCGGCGGCTACGTGTCTGTCAATACCGGTGGTATTCCTGACGCTAATGCAATTCCCATTGCCAAGCCTATCGCCGATGAAGCTATGGATGCTGCCGCATGTATCGGTTGCGGTGCCTGTGTGGCTGCTTGTAAGAATGGTTCTGCCATGTTGTTCGTTTCGGCTAAGGTGAGTCAGCTGGCTCTGCTGCCTCAGGGCAAGGTGGAGGCCGCCCGTCGTGCAAAAGCCATGTTGAGCAAGATGGACGAATTGGGCTTTGGTAACTGTACCAACACGCGTGCTTGTGAGGCAGAATGCCCCAAATGTGTTTCTATCAGTAATATTGCCCGTTTGAACCGCGAATTCATTGCTGCCAAGCTGAAAGATTGATCACGGTCTGCTCAGGCCGGATATTATAATAATAAGAAGAAGGATATCCTTGATGGGCATCCTTCTTCTTATTTATTTTATGTAAGGAGATGCTCTTATCTGTGAAATAACACTAAATGGAGAACGAATTTAATTCGGATGTTTGGAGGGGATGGTAAGGAGTTATATCTTTGCCATGTGATTTTTTTCATAGTATTAGATTTAAGGTTAACAAAGGTTGGAGTACAGCGGTACTCCTTTTTTATTTCACCATAAAATATGTCATATATTACTTTCGTTAGTTGGAGTTTTTATGTTATCTTTGTTCAATGTAACTAATGAACATTCATTAAGATGAAAAAATACATCAATTTTTTATGTTTAGGGGCCGCTACAGCATGGCTGAGCGCGTGTACCCCGGCTGTGAACGCTCCTGAAGCGATACTTCCCATTCCCGAGCAAAAACAAGTGGATTGGCAGAAAATGGAGACATACGCTTTCGTCCATTTCGGGCTGAACACGTTCAATGACCGTGAGTGGGGATATGGAGATTCTGATCCTGCCACTTTCAATCCTGCTAAGTTGGACTGTGAGCAATGGGTAAAAACATTTGTAGAGGCAGGCATGAAAGGAGTGATCCTTACGGCAAAGCATCATGACGGATTTTGTTTATGGCCTACGCAACTGACGGAATATTGCATCCGCAACACGCCCTATAAAGGTGGAAAGGGAGATATAGTGGGCGAACTGTCGGCTGCCTGTAAGAAGTATGGCATTAAGTTTGCTGTTTATCTTTCACCGTGGGATCGCCATCAGGCTAACTACGGAACACCGGAGTATGTGGACTATTTCTATCAACAATTGGAAGAACTGCTGACCAGTTACGGGCAGGTGTTCGAGATTTGGTTTGACGGTGCCAACGGTGGCGACGGATGGTATGGCGGAGCGAAGGAAGCGCGTACCATAGACCGGAAAAACTATTATAACTATCCACGTGCCTACGAGATGATAGACAAATATCAGCCTCAGGCGGTTGTTTTCTCGGACGGAGGTCCCGGATGCCGTTGGGTGGGTAACGAGAATGGTTATGCCGGAGCTACCAACTGGTCTTTTTTGCGTGCCGGCGAGGTATATCCGGGCTATCCCAAGTACAGAGAATTGCAATACGGCCATGCAGACGGAAATCAGTGGACGGCTGCCGAGTGTGATGTGTCCATTCGTCCAGGATGGTTCTATCATCCCGAGGAAGACGACAGGGTGAAAACCGTGGACCAGCTGACCGACCTTTATTACCGTAGTGTGGGACATAATGCTACCTTGCTGCTTAATTTCCCGGTAGATCGCAACGGATTGATTCATCCGGTGGATTCGGCCAATGCTGTCGACTTCCATAAGAATGTTCGGAAGCAACTGGCAAACAATCTGTTGGCAGGACTTCTTCCAAAAGTATCCAATGAGCGGGGAGGAAAATATACGGCAAAAGCTGTGACCGACGGCGATTATGATACCTATTGGGCTACGGAGGACGGTGTTACTTCGGCTGCTATCGAGTTTGAATGGCCTGTTTCGCAAAAGGTGAACCGCATGTTATTGCAGGAATACATCCCGCTGGGACAGCGTGTGCAGTCCTTTGTGGTGGAATATAATAAGGAAGGAGAGTGGCTGCCCGTGAAACTGAATGAAGAGACCACTACGGTGGGCTACAAGCGTTTGCTTCGTTTTGAGACTGTGGATACAGACAAACTCCGTGTTCGCTTTACCGAAGCACGTGCCTGTCTTTGCATCAACAATATAGAGGCCTATTATGCGGGAGAGACCAACGATGTATTTACAAGCAAGGCGGAAGAGTTGAAGACTTATCCGTTCACTTTGGCCGGGATAGACGAGGCAGAGGCCGGTAAGTGTGCCGATAAAGATGCTGCCACTACCTGTGTGGTAGAAGGAAATACGTTGCTGATAGACCTGGGTGAGGAGCGTACTGTTTCCTCTTTCCATTATCTGCCCGACCAGAGTGAATACAATAAAGGCTTGATTTCTCACTATGAACTGGCAGTCGGCACAGAATCCGATGCAATAAATCAGGTGGTACGTAGCGGTGAGTTTTCCAATATTAAGAATAATCCGATCATGCAATCCGTTTATTTCAGTCCGGTGACAGCTCGTTATATCCGTTTGAAGGCGGTGAAGATGGTGACGGACGGTGAGCCGATGGGTTTTGCTGAGATTGGCATTCGGTAACCTGTTTTGAGGTTTGGATAAAAGCAAGAAGAGGATGTGTCTGTGTGTGACCGGCACATCCTCTTCCGTTTATCCCACCGTATCGTTATAGTTGTTCTGTGTTCCTCGTGTCAAGGGACGATGCGATACACGCCTCCTGCCAGTGCCCGTATTATTCCTTTCATTTCCAGTTCGAAGAGCAAGGCGGTCATTCGGTTTACCGGGATATTGGTTTCCACCACCAATGTGTTGATTTGCAGCCCTTCCGAAACTTTTTCCAGTTGCTTCACTATCCGTTCTTCTTCTTCGTTCAGTTCAGGAAACAGTTCTCGTTGTATCGTTTTCTTGGTCCGGGGCTTGTTGTCCCATCCCATGGCTTTCACCAAGTCTTCGGCCGAGGTGAGAAGTGTCGCCTGGTTCTTTTTTATCAGGTTGTTGCAGCCGATGGAATAGTCGTCGTTCCATCGTCCCGGAAAGGCGAAACAGTCGCGATGATAGCTTTCGGCCAGTTCGGCTGTGATAAGTGCTCCTCCCTTGGCAGCCGATTCGACCACGATGGTGGCGTCGCTCATGCCTGCCACAATGCGATTGCGCTTCACAAAATTCTGTCGGTCGGGATTCGTGCCGCTCATAAACTCGGTCAGCAATCCTCCCTGCTCCAGCATGCTGACGGCTGTCTTTCGGTGTTCGGCAGGATAAATGCGGTCTAGCCCGTGGGCCAGTACGCCGATGGTCAGGAAGTGGTTTTGCAAGGCGGCTCGGTGGGCGTGGATGTCGATGCCGTAGGCCAGTCCGCTCACTATCAGGACGTCCGGACACAGGGCCGACAGTTCGGTCAGGAAGTGGGCACAGAGATCTTGTCCGTAGGGTGTGGCGTGGCGGGTGCCCACCATATTGATGACATGCAGTGCGTTCAGGTCGGCGTTTCCCCGGTAGAAGAGGACCAAGGGGGCATCGTCACATTCGCGCAGACGGCCGGGATAGTCTTGGTCGTTCAGGGTGAGACAGCGGATGTGGTTTTTTTCGCAGAACAGCAGTTCTTGTTCCGCCCGCCGGAAGGCTTCGGGATTGTCTAGGGCGGCAATGACTTTTTCGCTTACTCCGGGAGCCAGCCGAGACAATTCCTTGCGCTGTTCGAAGACACAGGCGGCGCTTCCCATTTTGCTGACCAGCTTCATGGCGCCCACCAGCCCCAGTCCCGGTATCCGGGTCAGGGCCAGACTGCAAAGTCGTTCGTCCTGCATCATTCGTTCAGATAAGGTGCGAAGGTCTCGTCGAACAAGGCACTGTCTCCCAGTCGGCCGTTTATCACACACACGGTTTCTACGCTTGCCTTGATTACCATTTTCATGTCGGGCAGGCGGAAGATGTCCTGATAGAATACATATTTGATGCCTTCTTTTTTCAGATATAGCTTCGATACAAACTCGTCGCCGCTGCGCAGCGGGGTCTTGAATGCCATGGTGAGCCGCGCCACCACCGGATCCACTCCTTCCTGATGCAACCGTGCGAAGCTGACGCCCGTCGATGTGAGGAACTCGTGGCGCGTATGCTCCAGGTAATGCTGGTAGTTGGCGTTGTTCACAATGCCTTGCAGGTCGCACTCATAGTCGCGCACCTTCATTTTCAGTTCGTAGATATATTTTTCCATAGGGCAAATATAGGTAAAAATAGTGAGTTTTACCTTGGAAGGCGAAAGAAACAGTCTTGCTTTTTGGGGAAAGATATAAGAAAATGTGTTACTTTGCAGCGAAACTGATAAGAAAACGCGAATGAAATTGTATGCTGCCCCTTTGCAGGGATTTACCGAGGCTCCTTGGAGGAACTTTCATCAAGAGATATTTGGTGGAGTCGATGCTTACTTCACTCCTTTTGTACGTGTGGATAAAGGAGAGTTCCGCAACAGGGATTTGCGGGATATAGCTCCCGAAAGCAATACCGTTTCTCGGTTGGTCCCCCAGTTGATTGCTTCTACGCCGGCCGAGCTGGAGCGGCTGGCCGGCCTGTTCGTCAAGATGGGTTATAAAGAGGCGGACATCAATATGGGTTGTCCCTTTCCGCTGGTTGCGGGCAGGCATAAAGGCTCGGGCATCTTGCCTTACCCTGCCGAGGTGGAGGCTTTGCTGAAGGAACTGGTTCATTATCCCGAGTTGCGCTTTTCCGTCAAGATGAGGCTGGGATGGGAGCGTGCGGACGAATGGCGCGTGTTGTTGCCTTGGCTGAACGCTGCTCCGTTGCAACGGATCACGCTTCATCCGCGTATAGGGCGGCAGCAATACAAGGGCGAGACGGACCGTGCCTCTTTTGCCGCGTTCTATTCGGAATGTGTCCATCCGCTGGTGTATAATGGCGATTTGCTGACGGTGGACGACATACGGAGGGTGGAAGAGGAGTTTCCCCGCCTGGAGGGTGTCATGCTGGGGCGCGGACTGTTGGCACGTCCTGCCCTGGCTTGCGAATATGCCGGCGGAACCATTTTTTCCTCGCACGAGTTATATGATAAGGTGAAGCTGTTTCATGCTCGTCTTTTCCGGTATTATGAAGCCCGCCTGCAGGGCGACGCCCAGTTGCTGGCCAAGGTGAAGCCTTACTGGGAGTACCTGCTGCCCGATGCGGACCGGAAAGCGAAGAAGGCAATCAAGAAAGCGGCTACTGTGGACAAGTACCTGGCTACGGTGGAGCAGTTGTGATGGCTTTGGGCTGATTTATATCAAGCTTGAATGCGCTAGGACAGCAATCCTCTGCTGGTTCTTACTAAATTCAAAATGCCCGATAATGAGTAGAATAATACTTCATAATTATATTTAGAAAGATTCAGGCAACTATTCGCAACCGGTTCTTCACCATTTTTCTTCCTGTTGTGTATGCTGTCTCTTCTTGCTCTATATGCTGCGCCACGTCCGTGGTTAAGCCTTTCCACCCTTGTGGTTAACTTTTGTCACCCTTGTGGTTAAGCTTAACCACGTCTGTGGTGAAGCATATCTATTCTGCCGATGGAAGATGTTCTGTCGGAAAGCGGACGGATGACGAACTAAGAAGAAAGATATTCCGGCCCGATGTTTGGTAAAACCGATTTTATTTCCGTTATTTGTTCTCGTTAATTCATAAACTAAAACAAAGAAACACATGAGCACATCAAAAACAAAAACAGGATTGAAAATAGGAGTGGGCGGTGCCATCGTCGTAGGCATCTTCATGTTGCTGATCATGATGTTTGCCATAGAGCGAATTGATTCCGGGCAAACCGGCATCATAGTGAACCTGGCAGGCAGCGAACGCGGAGTGGACGACGCCAAGGTGGAAACCGGATGGGTGGTGTACAACCGTTTTACCAAGCAGCTGTTCGAGTATCCCGCCTTTGCACAGATAGTGGACTACGAGCCTTTTGACATTCAGGACAAGAAAGGGACCATCTTTCAGACCGACCCCACCATCGAATACTACATCGAGCGCGAGAACGCCAAAGTGGTCTTCCTGCGCTACCGCAAGACAACGGCCGAACTGGAACAGTCCGTCATCCTGACCGAGGTGAAGAATGCTTATAAGGACGTGGCCGGCTTGTATGAGACGGACTCGCTGATAAATAATCGCCCCGCTTTTGAAAAGGAGGTGGAGGTGTTGCTGAAAGACCGCCTGAGCCAGCGCGGATTTACGTTTACCAACATCCAGTCGTCCGTGAAGCCCAACGAGGTGCTTCAGGCCGCCATCGATGCCAAGAACACGGCCGTGCAGAACGCCCTGAAGGTGGAGAACGAGAAGAAGGCCGCCATAGCCGAGGCAGAGAAGGTGGTGGCTGCCGCCAAGGGAAAGGCGGATGCCAACCGCATTTTGCAACAGTCCATCACACCGGAGCTGATCCAGCTCAAGGCGGTGGAGAAATGGGACGGAAAGCTGCCTCTCTCTACCAGCGGCAATACGCTTCCGTTCTTACAGCTGAAATGAGGCAGAAATGTCGAAGAACATGCGATAAGGCATATCGCAAGAAGCCGTTTTCTCGGAAATTTGTAGTAAGTTTGCAGAAAACCTAATTATTAAAGGATAGAACCATGATAAACAGATTTGTATTGAACGAAGTGTCCTACTTCGGTCCGGGAGCGCGCGAAGTGCTTCCACAGGAAATCGAGCGTCTGGGCTTGCACAAGGCGTTTGTTGCCACCGACAAGGATTTGATAAAATTCGGTGTGGCAGATAAAGTATTGGATGTGTTGCGGAATGCAGGTATTCCCTACGAGATATTCAGCGAAATCAAGCCGAACCCCACGGTGAGCAATGTGAAGGCAGGAGTGGAAGCTTTTGCCCGTTCGGGGGCGGACTTCATCCTGGCCATCGGCGGCGGTTCTTCCATCGACACCTCGAAGGCCATCGGCATCATCACCAACAATCCGGATTTCGGCGATGTGGTGTCGTTGGAAGGCGTGGCTCCTACGAAGAAGAAGTCGGTGCCTATCATCGCCTTGCCTACCACGGCCGGCACGGCTGCCGAGGTGACCATCAACTATGTGATTACCGACGAGGAGAACCACAAGAAGATGGTCTGCGTAGATCCGAACGATATCCCGGCCATTGCCATTGTGGATGCAGAACTGATGTACACGCTGCCTAAGGGGCTGACCGCTTCTACCGGCCTGGATGCGCTGACGCATGCCATCGAGGGCCTGATTACCAAGGGTGCGTGGGAGATGAGCGACATGTTCGAGATAAAGGCCATCGAGATGATTGCCCGCTATCTGGAGACGGCGGTGTTCGATCCCACCAATGCCGAGGCTCGCAACGGCATGGCTGTGGCGCAATACATTGCAGGTATGGCCTTCTCCAATGTAGGTCTGGGCGTGGTTCATGGCATGGCCCATCCGCTGGGAGCCATTTTCGACATTCCTCACGGTGTGGCCAACGCGCTGCTGCTGCCTATCGTCATGGAATTCAACGCTCCGGCCGCCCTGCCCAAGTATGTAGATATTGCCAAGGCGATGAATGTGTATAAGGAAGGTATGACGCAGGAAGAGGCCGCACAGGCTGCCGTAGATGCGGTGAAAGCATTGTCCGTCAAGGTGGGCATTCCCCAGCATCTGTCCGAACTGGGCATCAAGGAGGAAGACCTGCCCCGTCTGGCTGCTTCGGCCATTGCCGATGTCTGCACGCCGGGCAATCCGCGCGAGGTGACGGAAGAGATTATTCTGGAACTCTACAAGAAGGCGTTCTGATTGGGCGAGACAGCCGGTTGTGGTGAACAGATAGAAAGAAATGTGGATGCATGGCTGTATGTGTCCACATTTCTTTTTTGTTCCCATATTTTATTTATATCTTTGCAAGAGGTTCCCATATAAATTTAGATTATGATGAAATTCAAACACGTGTTTACCCGGCATCTTCACCTCCATTGGCTCTTCACCGCATGCATCCTGTTGACGGCCGCCTGCGGCAGACGCTCTGCCTATCCCGACAAACTGGTGCAGGCAGAAAAAATAATCAATGCCCATCCGGACAGTGCACTGAGCCTGTTGCAAACCATAGACGGACAACTGGAAAACGAACCGGAAGAAACACGGATGTATCACACGATGCTCACCATCAAAGCGAAAGACAAACTATATATCCCCCATACATCCGACTCGCTGATATTGCCTGTGGTACATTTCTATGAGAAATATGGCGATAAGGCACGACTGACCGAAGCCTACTTTTATTTGGGCAGTACGTACCGCGATATGAATGATGCGCCGCGTGCCCTGAAAGCCTTCTATCAGGCAGCCGAAACCGGAGAGAAATCAGACATGAACCGTTTGTCGGGAATGATCTACGGACAGATGGGATCGCTGTTTGCCTATCAGAAGATTTATGATGAGGCACTGAGAATGTATAAAATATCCAAGAACTACTATGAAAGACAAGGAGATTCACTGTTCTATGCAGGAACATTACAAAATATAGCCCGCGCCTACGATGGAAAACAGAAAAAAGACAGCGCAGAGTGGTACTACAAAGAAGCACTCAGGATATACAAACATTTAAGCTATGATAAAAAAATCATCAACATATCTGCCGAATTGGGATGTTTCTATTTTGATATCGGGAAAAAGGAACTCTCCAAATCTTTTTTAACCGAGGCGTTGCATAATCATTACAGAGGAAGTAATGTCTTATCATATATGGGACATATTTATCAAGATGAAGGAAAAATAGACTCTGCCAACTATTACTTTCATGAAGTGATTAAAAATGGAGATTATAGAAAGCAATGCTATGCCTACTATTGTTTGGCCAAACTGGAGGAGCAACAGGGAAACAAACAAGCAGCAGCCCAATACAGAGAACAATACCGACTGATGCAAGATTCGCTCAACGCTATCACACAAAGCGATATGATGGAAAAGCTCCATCTGACCTATAACTATCAGTACGAAGAACATAAGAACTACCAACTGGATAGAAAGAATCAAATCTATCGGCAATATATCTACCTGTTGTTGAGCTGTCTCGCTGCAACTATTCTGCTGGGAATAATGGCAACCCAACATATCCGACGCAAAAAGCAAGCCGCTATAGAACAAGAAAAACGGCTCCGCCACGTACAAGAAGAAAAATACCGTCAGAGCCAAGCCTGCATGGAAGCTAACGAAAGACAAATTCAAGAACTGGCACAGAAACTGGAGGAAGCCACCGCCAACAATGATGCCCTACAGAGCCAATTATTGCTGTCACAAAAAGAAATGCTGGAACTCTCCAACCGGCAAAACCTTGCGTTGCAAGACAATCAAAAATTGCTGGAAACCGCATTCCACCAATCGGATATCTACATTCTTTTCCACAAGGCCGGCAATGAGGAAAGCTCAATAAAGGTGACGGAAGAACACTGGAAGGAACTTCAGTCCGCACTCGACATCACTTACTCACATTTCACCGACCGTCTCTATGCGCTCTATCCCCGACTGTCGCAACACGAACTCCGCATCTGCTATCTGGTAAAAACAGGTATTCCTGTGAAAGGAATAGCCTGGTTGCTGTCACGAAGCAAAGCCGCCATCACCGTTTGTCGCGGCAGACTATATAAAAAGATACACGGGACAGAGGGAACCGGAGAAAAGATGGATCAGTTTATTTCTGATTTCTAGCAGGTTACAGTAGTAAACGTTTTGTAAACGCAATTATTCGTCTTTTCTTTTTCATAATTGTAACTTTGTTTGGAAAAAAAATAAAAGCAAATTTATTGTGAAAAAGAAAAGATTTATTTTAAGTATGTGCTGTCTGTTCTTTGCAGCATTCAATCAATTTATTGTTGCAGAAAAGATCCCTACAGAAATTAAATGGGAAGACTGCAACGATCGTTCCCTACCTTCTATTCCGGTCATTACAAAAGAAGGAAATACACTCTTTATTTTTTCTGATAATGTTTTAGAAGGTGTTACCATCTCCATTGCGAATGTAGATAGGAAACAAATATATGTGAATTTGAATTGTGTTACTGTTGATATAGAATATACTATTCCTATCGACTCACTTCCAACTGGAAATTATCAAATTACGGTGATGCAAGGAAACAAGCATATTATAGGGTGGTTTCAAAAGGATTGAAGAAAATATATTGTTGATGAATAACAACTTCAATTGTATAACTGATGAATTAAGAGCCCGCTTAAAAATGGCTGAAAATTTTTTCTTATAAAAATGGTCTCGATAAGATTATTATTGAGGAAAATTTAAACAGGCTCTAAACAATTGGACAAGTAGTTTATGAGACATTTTTATTTGCTGTTAATGCTTGCTTTTGTTTCCGCTTGTCATCAGGAATCAGAGAAGGCCCAAATCGCTCGTTTGGTAAAGGAATGGGATGGGAAAGAAATCCTCTTCCCTTCCCGTTCCGTCTTTACGGTGCAGGGGCGTGACACGGTGGATTTTGCTGTTTCGGTTCCGGGTTATAAGGTGGTGAGTTATGTGGATTCCGTGGGTTGTACCAGTTGCAAGTTGCAGCTTTCGCGTTGGAAAGAGTTCATGCAGGAGGTGGATTCCATGGTGTCCGCTCCTGTCCCCTTCCTGTTCTATTTCCATCCGAAGGACATTCGTGAGTTGGGTTATATCACCCGTAGTAACGCGTTCGCCTATCCGGTCTGCTTCGATGAGACAGACGAGTTTAACCGCCTGAACCGTTTTCCGGCTGATATGACTTTTCAGACTTTCCTGCTGGACAGTGCCAACCGGGTGGTCGCTTTGGGGAATCCTGTCCACAGTCCACGGGTGAAGGAACTTTACCTGAAGGTGTTGACAGGCAACAAAGCTGTACAGGCTGAAACGCCGATGACTGAAGTCCGGGCGGACATGACAGAGATAGATTTCGGTTCGTTCCCTTGTTCGGAACGCCGGGAGCGTACGTTCACGCTGACCAATACGGGCCGGAACGTGCTGGTGATACACGATGTGGTGCCCTCTTGCGGCTGCACCAAGGTGGAGTATAGCCAAGAAGGCATCCGTCCGGGCAAGCAGGCAAATCTGACGGTTGCCTATGAAGCAGAAAAGGCAGAGCATTTCAGCAAGACGATTACGGTGTATTGCAATGCCGTCAACTCCCCGCTTCGCGTGAAGGTGACGGGGCATGCAGAGTAAGTGACCGGATAATAAAGGTATAAACAAAAAGAGCAAAAAGCGGGTGGAAAGAAACTTCATTTTCTTTGCGGGAATACTAGTCTTTCCATCCCTACGGCTCTCCTTTAAAAAGAAAGGAGGATTGACCGATGCAAAAGTAGTGTAATTTTCAGAACAGGCAAACAGTAGTCTTGCCTTTTCTGCGGTGGAGTTCTTTCCGAGAATAAGATGACAATACATATTAAATGTAAAAAATGAATAGACATGAGAAAGAAAATAATGGTAGCGACTTTGTTTGTTGCTTTTGCCGTGATAACAGGAATGAATGTGTATAACGCTCAGCAGTCGGATATGGAATTGTCCGGTTTGGCTTTGGAGAATGTGGAAGCGTTGGCAATTCCTGAGCAGCCGGATGTTTCGGATTGCAAATACGATCCGTTTTATGCTTGTGAAGCACTACATCCTACGGATCCTTCGAAGGATAAGTATCGAGATCGAGCAAGATGGTAAATTGTAATTAAGATATATGCCCATCTCTGTATTATCAGAGAGGGAATTTAAACGTAATAAAATGAAAAAAGTAAACTTATTATTAGTGTGTATTGTGCTTTGCTTCTCGTGTTCCAAGCAGGGCAAAGAGGGAGTGATGGATTTTGACAAAGTAGAGTACATTTCATCTTATGATAGTATCTATGCGGATATTGATGAACCAATGGGGCCTGTAGTAGAGCTGCATGTATCGGGTAACATGCTGGTGTTGAACCATGCAAATGACGATAAGCAGTTTTCTTTTATTGATATAGAAAGCGGACGACTGGTCTGCCGTTGGGGAACCGTGGGCGAGGGATCCAATGAGTTTATAGACTTCAGTTCCAATTTCAGTCTGAAGGATTCGTGTCTAATTTTTCAGACTTCTGCTACGAAAGAAATTAATCGTGTTTCACTGCCGGATATTTTGAACCATCGTTCCATACTGCGTATTGCGAAGGAAGCATATCCCTATTCTGCCGACTTTCGTCCGAGACGCATTTATCCGTTTCATGACAAGAAAATTGCGTTAGGGTCTTTCAAGGAAGGTGTTTTCGGCCTTTTGGAAAAGGATAACACATTGATATCTTGTGAGGGTGATTTCCCCTTTTCTTGTGACAAGGTGGACGGTATTTATAGGGGGAATTTGTATCAGTCTCGATTGCTTTTGAATGAAGATAAAAACCGTTTTGCCTTATTTTATATGGTATCTGATGCTTTTGAAATTTATGAATTGGATGGTCGTGGAATGCGTAAGGTATATATGTCCCCTTTCCGGTCCGTGCCACAGTTGCGGGAGCGAGGAGAACGTTTTTCTATAGACTATGACAATAGTGTGGCGGGATTTATGACCGTGTCTGCCTCGTCTAAACTAATAGGTTGTACCTATTCCGCTAAAAGTTATCAAGAGGCTGCTTCCCAAGATATGGTGTCTGACGAAATCTTGTGTTTTGACTGGGAGGGAAAAAAAGTGCAGAAGTATGTGTTGCCGTTTGCTATCAGTAATTTTTGTATGGATGCGGAGTATTTGTATGCGGTTCGGTATGTTGATAATCAAACTGTCATATATCGCTTTAAACTGTAGATGGAAAGTAAAGGGGAATTGAAATTGTACGTTATAAAAAAGAAGATAAAGATAAAACAGAAATTAGTTATAACGACTTTGTTTGTAGCTTTTGCCGTGATAATAGGAATGAATGTGTATAACGCTCAGAAGCCGGATATGGAATTGTCCGGTTTGGCTTTGGCCAATGTGGAAGCGTTGGCAGATCCGGAGACATCTGACGAGTTTACTCAAGCGACTTGTTGTGAAGCGGTTTGGGAAAACGTAAGTTGTCGTGGTTGCAATGGGCCTTTGTATTCATACGCAAAACGTGTTTGATAAATAACGTGAGTTCGATATAAATTCAGAACAATGCAAGTTGCTTGTCTTTGACAAAC
>CAMWGU010000017.1 GCA_947173895.1 uncultured Bacteroides sp.
GCGGCTCATCCTTCGGCCATGCGCGGCATGACCGCCTACAGCCTGAGCCGCATCCTGCCCCAGCTGGGCGAGCGGGTGCATACGTCCAAGGGGAATGTGTATCGGGTGGTGACAATTAAATAAGCAGGGGCTGTTGTGAAGTTCTTCCTATTCGGATTGACTATAATTGTGTGTATAAAGGAAATGGATACCAACCGGAAATATCCGCTGACCCTTATATTAATAACAAACCGATTGGAAGAAATTAAATACGCACTGATTTACTTCCGCCAACAGGTTAAGTTAAATATCTTAAAAAAGGTCGGTATGAAACTATTGTTAGTTGGTTTACTTGAATGATATTCTATTTGTATATATCTTTGCAATCTCATCATCTTCCATTATTTTGTTTTAGCAATTGCCAAAGTAAGTGGAAACATGATAAGTTCGGGTTGTTGCAGACTGTTTGGCTGTGATGGTTTGGGTCTTTTAATATTAAATCTGTGATTCACTCATTAAAACGTCGAGAGCAATGAAACAAAGTTTCTTTATTAGTCTGTTTTTCTTATTTTTAATGTCTTCATGCCAAAATAGGAAGCTGGAATGGAAGATAGGATATGAGGAAGGACAGAAATGCCGGAATGAGAATTAATAGAAGAGAAAAAGAATGCCGATGGAGTATGTAATTAAATGTATGAGGACGCTTTGTCCGCTTTCCGATGAGACTGTGCGGGAATTGCTGGACTGTGTGACTTTATGCAAGTTTCCCAGGAAACATTTGTTGGTTAAGGCGGATGCGTTTTGTAGATATGCTTATTTTATAGAAAAGGGGTTTACCAGGTCTTACTGGATAGTGGACGGTGAGGAGATTACGACTTCTTTCATGGGGGAGGGTGGTATCATTTTCAGCATGGACGAACTTTATTATAATAAGAAGAGTGAGGAATATGTGGAAACCTTGGAAGAGGTGGAGGCCTATCGTATTGCCTTGTCCGACCTTCAGCGGCTGTGGAGGACCAATCATGAGTTGTGTTATTGGGGGTTGGTGATTCATCAGAACGAGTATCGCCGGATACACCAGAGCCACAAGGAGCGGCTGAGCCTTCCGGCCAAGGAACGTTATGAGGCTTTTGTCAGCCAGTTTCCCAATGTGATGCAGCGTGTCAACCTGGCTTTGGTGGCTTCTTACTTGGGAGTGACACAATCTACGCTGAGCCGCCTGCGGGGCATGCACGAGTGAGCCACCTGTCAATAAACATGTTTGCACTTCGCTTTTGACATAGGACAAATTTAGATTCGATCATAACGACTATCTTCGCAACTGATAAATCAGTTGTTATTTTAAATAGTTAAACGTTATGGATAAAGTGGATAAAAAAGCAAGCTCTTCGCTTGCGGTAAAACGCGAGGTGTGGATAGATTGGATGCGGGTGGCTGCCTGTTTTATGGTCATGGTGGTGCATGCCATGGAACCCTTTTACATCGGTGGCCAGGGGGCATTGGTCCGGACGGAAGCAGATGCTTGGTGGGCGGCCTTCTTCAATTCGGTGGTGCGCATGTGTGTGCCGTTGTTCATCATTGCATCCAGCTATTTGCAGTTTCCGCTGCGCTACACGGCAGGTGAGTTTTTCCGCCGGAGGGTGGTCAGGGTACTGGTGCCTTTTGCGGTGTGGTCATTGCTCTATGCGCTTCTCAACGGCGATCCTGCGGCCAATCTGTATGGTTTGCTGTTCAACTTCGATTATTGTGCCGGCCATTTGTGGTTCGTATATATGCTGATAGGCATTTATCTGTTGATGCCGATGCTCTCTCCGTGGGCTGTGCGGGTGGGTAAGCGCGAGTTGCAGGCTTATCTGGCAGTGTGTTTCTTTACCACTCTGTTTCCTTTGTTGCGCGATTGGATCTCATCGGAATCCCCGACCGTGATACTGGGATCTACCGGCATTCCCCGTCAGGCCTTGTATCCGTTGTGGGGTGAATGTAGTTGGAATTCATACGGTCTTTTCTATTATTTCAGTGGTTTTATAGGTTATTTGTTGCTGGGGCTTTATTTCCGCCGGTTTGCTCCGGTGCATTCGTGGGGCAGGACGCTGGCGGTGGCTTTGCCCTGCTGGCTGGCGGGCTTTGCCGTGGTGATGGTCGGATTCCTGCGCCGTGTCCTGTCGATGGCAGACGGATGTTTTCCTGTAGGCGGAGGGCTGGATACGATGATTGTGTGGGAGACCACATGGTGCAACGATACGATAGGGGTGGCCTTGATGACGGTGGGCACGGTGATGATGTTTCGCCGGGTGACCGCTTCTGGCCGCTTCTATGTCCGGTGGCTGATGCCGGTGTCGCAAGCCAGCTATGGCATGTATCTGTCTCATATCTTGGTCCTTTCGGCGGTGTCGGGCTTTTTGTGCAGCCGATTGGGAATGGGGGAGGATGGCGTGTTGGGCGAAGTGTGGACCACGCCTGTGCAGATTGTGGGTAGTGCTTGCCTTTCGTTTGTGGTAGTGGCCGTTTGCTGTGTAGGGCTGCGCCGGATACCTGGTTTGGGCAAGTATCTGGTGGGGTAGCGGTACTCTATGAAAACCAACTCTTTTGTTTCCTTGCCATTCCGATGTGATAGCCAAGATGCCCGGCATGGAGGTCAAGCCCGATGGCCAAATCAGTTTCAACGGGAAAGCCATCAATAAGTTCTACATCGAGGGGATGGATCTGATGGGAGACCGTTACGCGCTGGCTTCCGGCAATCTGTTGCGCAAGCGGGTGAAGTCGGTGGAAGTGCTTCGGAACCATCAGCTTGTAAATGCTTGAATAGCTCTGTTATGCAAGTAAACTAAAGCTTTTAGTTTACTTTAACTATAAAGATTAGTTTGATAACTAAAACTTTTAGTTAATTTGCGGTAAACAAAAAGGAGATTATGAAAACATTGACAGCAAAGGAAGAGGAAATTATGGGTTATTTCTGGGAAAAAGGCCCATTGTTTGTGAAACAGTTACTCGATTTCTATGAGGAGCCGCGTCCGCACTTCAATACTCTGTCCACCATCGTCAGAGGGCTGGAGGAGAAAGGTTTTCTCAATCACGAGGCGTTCGGGAATACTTACCAATATTATGCGGTGGTGAGCCGTGATGACTTCAAGAAGAAGACATTGAAGGGGGTTATCAGCAAATATTTCAATAATTCTTATTTGGGAGCAGTCTCTTCGTTGGTAAGGGAAGAGGAGATTTCGCTGGATGAGCTGAAGCAGTTGATTCGCGAGGTGGAGAACGCGCATAAGTAGCATTCGGGTAAAGGGAATCATTAAAAGAGAGAGGATATGGGAGCTTTTTTCGTATATATAGTGAAATCATCGGTTTGCCTGGCGGTGTTTTATTTGTTCTACCGGCTGTTGTTGAGTCGCGAGACATTCCATCGTTTCAATCGCATTGCCCTGTTGGGGATATTGGTGTTGTCCTGTGTCATTCCGTTTGTGGAGGTGACAGTGGAATCTACAGGAGTGGGCCAACAATGGCTCACATGGGAAGAAATGATGTTGATGGCAGATTTCGGCCAGGCCGTCATGGCGGAGGATGCTCCTGTGTCCGCTTTCGGATGGCGTGAGGTGTCGCTGATGGTCTATGTGCTGGGCATTGTGTTTTTCTGCCTGCGCAACCTGTGGTCGCTGGGCCGTATGCTGAAGCTGATAAAGGGGGGGAGATGGACCCGTCAGGCGAATGGCATCAGGCTGATTACCCATCAAAAAGCAATAGCTCCGTTCAGTTGGATGCAGTTTGTGGTGATATCCGAAAAAGATTTGGAAGAGAACGGCAGGGAAATACTGGCGCACGAGTATGCCCATATCCGCAAGAGGCATTCCGTCGATTTGCTGATAGCGGATATTTGCATCTTCTTTCAATGGTTCAATCCCGCCTCTTGGCTGTTGAAGCAGGAGTTGCAGAACATACACGAGTTTGAGGCAGACGAAAGCGTGATAGAACAAGGCATTGACGCGAAGAGATATCAGTTATTATTAATAAAAAAAGCTGTTGGCACAAGGCTCTACTCTATGGCCAACAGCTTCAATCACAGTTCACTTAAAAAACGTATTACTATGATGTTGAAAAAGAAATCCAATCCGTGGGCACGGCTTAAGTACCTTTATGTACTTCCGTTGGCAGCTGTTGCGGTAGCTGCTTTCGCCCGTCCCGAAATCTCGACTGAATTGAATGAGATTTCAGCCCTCAAAGTTAACGATTTGGCGGCAATGGTGAAAACCGAAGAAGTTAAAAGTTTTGAAACGGTTCCTGTTTCTGGTCAGGAGAAGAAAGTCAAGGTGAAGGGAAATATCCGTGATAAGGCGGATAACTCTCCAATGGTGGGAGTTGCCGTGATTGTCAAGGGAACGACGACTGGCAGTGTGACCGACTTAGACGGTAATTTTGCGTTGGAAATACCCGAGGGAAGTACCTTGGTATGCTCTTACGTGGGGTATGGCACGAAAGAATTCCTTGTGCGTCCGGGAGTGACCGAGATAAACGGTGTGATGGAGAAAGACAATTCGGACGCAGCCGGGCAGACCAAGCGTGAAGTGAGGGTCGTTGGTATTGGAGAACAGAAAGGCATGGATTCTACTCCTGTTTTTCAGGTAGTGGAAGAAATGCCTGAGTTCCCGGGCGGCATGGCGGAATGTTTGAAATTTCTAGCACAGAACATCAAGTATCCGGTAGAAGCCCAACAGGAGGGAATACAGGGAAAAGTCATTGCGCAATTTGTGGTAGAGAAGGACGGGAGCATCTCCAATCCGATAGTGCTACGGAGCATTGACCCTCGGTTGGACGGTGAGGCTATCCGGGTGGTTTCCATCATGCCCAAGTGGAAACCGGGCATGCAGGAGGGGCAACTCGTGCGTGTGAAATACACGATTCCCATCTCTTTCAGTTTGAACAAGAAAGAACCTTCGGAGGTGGCATCGATGGATATGGACATTCGTTTTGATGGTAAGCGTCCTTTGGTTGTGATGGATGGGCAGAAAGTAGCTTGGGACACCATACAACGTCTTGACCCGAGCAAGATTGAAAGTTTCCATATATTGGGAGAATCGCGGACGAAAGAGTCTTACGGCGAGGAAGGAAAAGATGGAGTGATACTGATTACAACCAAGAAGGAAAAGAAAAAATAGAACGCTATGAAGAAATTTGTAACACTGCTGCTATGCACCATTTCCCTTTCGTTGTTCGCTCAGGTGGACGATGAAATCCGTCGGGCAATGGACCGTTGCGACTATGAGGCGGTCATCCGGTTGATAGGATCCGATGCGCAGGATTCATTGTCGTTGATGGTCAAAGCTCAGGCACTGAAAGCAATGAACCGTTATCCGGAAGCGATAAAGTCATTGAACTCTTTAATAATGAAAGACAGCACAAACACGAAAGTCCTGACAGATTTGGCTGAGTGTTACAAATTGATGGGTAATTTCCGTCGGGCGGCCGACTGTTTTCAAAAGGCGGTGAGTCTGCAACCGGATAATACGTATTTCCGGTTGCAGGTCATACGCTCCTTGCTGGCATCCGAGAACTATGAGGAGGCACGGACGGCGTGTCACGGATGGCTGGAGCGCGACACCTTGTCGGCCACAGGATATAAGTATTTGGGGCAGGCATACGAGGGATTGCAGGATTTGGTCAGTGCTTTTTCTAGTTATAACGCCGCTTATCGGCGCGACTCGCTGGATGGTCAGACGGTGGCGCGCATTGCGGGTTTCTTCAATAATAACCAGCAGTTCGGTGATGCGGTAGAGGTGACGGAACATTATCGTTTGTCCGATACCACCCACATCGATGTGAATCGTCAGAATGCAAAAGCCTATTGCATGCTGAAGGAATATGGCACGGCGGTGAATCGTTATGAGGCATTGAAAAATCTGGGCGACCGCAGTTTCCTTACTCTTTATTATTTGGGGGTGTCTCATTATGGCGATGGCTGGTTCTATGGTGCGTACGACAACCTGAAGGAGGCTTATCGGAAGAATTCGATGGATGTGAATGTGCTCTATTACTTGGCAAAGGCAGCGGCACGTACTTCGTGGAAAAAAGAAGGGGCGGAGTATATGGAGGAGGCATTCCGCATAGCCGTCCCTACCGACAGCATGATGGTGCGCCTGTATGACGGATTGGCCGAATGTTACGGCCATGCGGGAAACACGCTGAAGAAGGTGGAGGCGTTGGAGAAACTTTATACCTATACCCGGCAGAGCATGCTTTTGTATAAGATAGCTAACCTCTATGACTGGAAAGAGGATGCAAAGAATGCCATCCGTTATTATGAGAAATACATGGCTACTGTCCCCGAGGATCAGCGTTATGCCTTGGACGAGAATGGCAATCCGGTGGAGGATGATACCAGAATCACGTATTATCAGCGTGCGTGGAAGCGCGTCAAGGCCATCAAGGAGGAAGGTTTCTTTAGAGGAGATATAGTAAAAAGGGTATTTGAAAGCAAGTAAGCGTGTCGGGAAGGCAAAGATGACGTTTCCCCCTCTGATTTCGTAGGGATGGAACAGGAGGAAAGTCCCTGAAATCTTCTTGTGTCGTGTTGTCATAACACACGTGCGTATGTGTAATTTTTCACATGCGTACGTGTGTTTTTTTATGAATGTGCGTATCATATCCTGTTGTTATTAAAGGACCGTATACCTATCCTTAACCCCGCCCTACTTTACTACTAAGGGATTTCTGCCTGTTAGGTAGTATCTCCCAAGCGTATGAAAAGGGTTAGGCATTAGCAAGAGAGAGTTTACGCAATAGGCCGCAATGAAGTGAAGAAACCAAACAGAGACGTTAAGTTATATCGAATTGAGGTTAAAATATTCATTTGTTTCATTCGGTCGACAGATTTATATTGGTATCTTTGGCGTGCAAAACCAAATATAGAATATGAAGAACTGGGTTACAAAATTGTTGTTATTGCTTTTTATTCCCGCTTTGGGGGGAATGTTGTTTGCAGTCATTCTAGGTTATAATTCAAGTGGATGGTTACAGATTGCTGCTTATGTACTTCCTCCGTTGCTCGCTTTAGTGGGAAGTATTTATGTGTTCAGATTAAAATGGAAGGCTTTTTTTGTCATACTGATGGTGATTGCCGGCATTGCTTTCAATGTTCCTTTGCAAAACTGGCTTTTTCATTCGGCCGACGATGTGGTACACTATGCTTCCATCACCGACTTATACAATGCAGATCAGCGCGTGCTTTATTTCACATTCGACACACTGGAAGTGGATTATGCCAGAAGAAGTAATGTGACCGTTACCCGCGAGGTAACTCGTAAAATGGGGCGTCATCGCTACCGTAAGGAGCGGAGGCAATACCACTATTCGGTGGTTCCGGTGTTTGCCGACTCCTTGCCTCGTCATCAGTATGCCAATCGGGAAGTTAAAGCGTGGGTGGTTCCGGTGAAGCACGAAAAGGGGACTCCTGTTATTTGCTATGAGCGTTGTCTTTTTGATCTGGATGGTTATCAGAAGGCTATTGACAAGTCCCGTTGCAGGCTTCATCATTCTCAAGCTCCGGTCATACGTCCTTTGTACTCACAGTTCATCACACGGCATGAATGGAAGGGTATTTTCCTTCAAACTGCGTGGATCGTGCTTTCTGTGCTGATTGTGTTGGGGATGGTGTTGAATCATAGGGAAAGCAGGAAATAAAATTAGGAAACACCAAGTCCTGTAAGCTTTGTCCATTTCTGTGATAGGCCGAATGGTGTGGTTGCAGGGCTTGGTGTGTCATATATCGGTTGCTTATCTGGCCTGTACATTCAGGTTGGATAGTTCTGTATCCTTATGGATGGAAGGCAAGTTGTTCTGTCTCACCACTATGGTGTGATGTTTTCCTTTTGCTGTCTGTGGCAATGTGAACTTTTGTTTGTAAATCACTTGTTCGGCCGACGGACGGAGCAGATAGCCTGTTTCTTTTTCAAAGCGGTTATACATCCTTACCATAATCTGATTGCTTCCTTTTTGAAGTGGCAGTAACACTTTTTCTTCACGGAACTGACAGCGGTAAGGGTTTAGGTGTTTCATGACCGACCGTCCGTTCAAGTATATTTCGATGCCGTTTCCGGCACCCACGTCCATCAGTACTTCCTGAGCTTTGGGCGATTCCACCTGTTGCATCAGGAAATAGCTTTCCAAAATGTTGCAGGAGAACATGGTCTTTTCTTCGTTCACCTTTTTCCATTCTCCTTTTCTTACCGGTGCTTTGTCTAGGGTGGCATGGAGGGTGGCGGGAGAGTCGAACACTCCGCTGCCCGGTCCGCATAGATAGCGTTGTCCCCATGTAGTTTTGGACGATATATTCAATGGATGTGCTTTGCCGCTATCAAGTGTTATGGTGTAGGATGTTCCGTCTACTTCTACCAGCAGTTCTTTGCCGGCTTCCTGTGGGGTATAGGTGAATTCCAGTTCCTTGAGGTCTGGCTTGTTGATGTTCCACTGATAGCTTACAGTGCTACGGTAGTTGCTGTAATAATCAAAGCAGGAGTAACTGTAGTTGGGGGTGCGTTGTGTGGCAAGGGGTTGTGGTTCCACCGGCTGGTCGAAAGTGGCGCAGATCACCTGAATGTCTTTGCCGTATGCTTCATTGGCCAGCGTGAAGATGATTTCTTGTCCTTTCTGAACCGCTTCCATATCTGCTTCTTGTAGCTTGCATCCGGGAACAGTCAGGACAATTCTGTCGTCTGCAGGGCGCTTGCCCGATAAGATCAGATAAAGGTGGTTGCCTTTTCGGGTGCAGGTTCCCCATTCAAATTGTTCACGGAAAGGAGAGGCCTCCGTATCATAGATGGCATTCCCGTTTTTTTTCAGCCAGGCACCGATTTCTTTCAATACCTCGCTTTCAAAGGGAACAACAGAGCCGTCGCCTTTAGGTCCGATGTTCAGCAGGAAATTCCCTCCGTGTGACACTACATTGATCAGGCTTCTCAACTTTTCCATAGCTTTGGTGTGGACATCGCCTCTTTCTTGCCAAGAGCGGTAGCTCCAAGTTTCGTCAAACATGGAGGCGGCTGTCTGCCATGCGGTCTGTAAGGAACCTTCCGGATAAGTATTGTCTGCCATGACACTGAAGTCGTATTGGTCATTGCCCAAGCGGCCGCTCACCATACAGTCCGGTTGTAGCCGGTGTACCAGTTGGTATAGTTCCTTGCTTTGTTCCGGTGTGTTGGAACCCATGTCAAACCAGAGTTCCGAGATAGGTCCATAGTGGGTCAGCAGTTCGGTGACTTGCGCTTTGGTAAATTCATGGTGTTGCGGAGTGATGAAGTCACAATTGTGGCTTGAAATGGGGTAGGCTTGGGGGAAATGCCAGTCGATCAGTGAGAAATAAATGCCAAAATTGATGCCGCCTCGCCGGCAGGCTTCCGACATTTCTTTTACAAAATCCCGTTTGCATGGGGTAGCGTCATACGAATTATAGTCGGTGGTGGCTGTGCGGAACATGCAGAAGCCGTCGTGGTGCTTGGTGGTGATAACGATGGAGCGCATTCCGGCTTCTTTGGCCAGTGCTACAATGGCGTCCGCATCGAACAAAGATGGGTTGAAATGCAGGGCGGTATCTCCATACCAGTCGCTGAAGATGCCTGCAAACGATTGTATCTGTTCGCTGTATCCGCGAGTTACCGGTTTGCCTTCCCACACGCCTCCCAGTTCGGAATAGAGGCCGAAGTGGATAAACATGGAATACTTGTTCTGATGCCATTGGGTGAAGGCTTTTGTTGAGATTTGGGCTGTGGCGCACAGACTTACGGCACAAGCCATGATGAGGGTTAGTATTTTTTTCATGATTGTAATGAATGGTTGACTGAATGAATATATTGCATTATCTCTGCTTGCTGGTCGGGATGAAACCATTCGATGTCTTTGTCCCGTCTGAACCACGTCATTTGCTTGCGGGAATAGATGCGTGAGTTCTGTTTGATTTTGTCGATGGCGAATTCCAGTGTCCATTCTCCATCCAGATAGTTGAACATTTCCTTGTAACCCACTGTGTTGAGTGAGTTCAGTTGCCTGTAGGGATATACCCGGCGAGCTTCTTCCAGCAGTCCATCCTGCATCATGATGTCTACTCGGCGGTTGATGCGGTCGTATAGTTCCTCGCGGTCGCGTGTCAGTCCTACTTTGATGATGCGGAAAGGACGTTCCTTATGGGTGCGTGTGCGGAAAGAGGTATAGGTTTTTCCGGTCATGTAGCATATTTCTAACGCGTGTATCACTCGTTTGGGATTTTTCAAGTCCACTATTTTGTAATACTCCGGATCAAGCAATTTCAGTTCGGCACATAGAGGGGGGAGTCCTTCTTGCTCGTAACGTTGCAACATGAGTTCACGGGTTTCCTTGTCTACGGTGGGTATGTCATCTATCCCTTTGCATATAGCGTCTATGTACATCATGGAGCCGCCTGTCAGTACCACGGTGTCACGACTTTGGAATAACTTTTCCAGTTGTGCCAATACATCGGCTTCGTATTGTGCGGCGCTGTAATAATCGGTCAGTTTCAAGGTTCCTACAAAATAATGAGGAATGCGTGCCAGCTGTTCGGGAGTAGGGGCGGCAGTTCCTATTTTCAGATCCGCATAGAGTTGACGTGAGTCGGCCGAGATAATGGACGTGTGAAAATTCTCGGCGATGGAAAGGCTTAATTCGGTCTTTCCCACACCGGTGGGGCCGATTAGGACGATCAGGGTGTGTGGCATGGTATTTATAAAAAAAAGGAGGGAGCGTCAATATTCTTTGTGGTTATTCACAGCCTATGAATCGGAGCCGATTCGTGTCTGTAGAATGTTGACACACCCTCTTGTTAATTAATAGTTGTCTTGCTCGTATGGATCTGCTGAAGAAACTCCTCCCATATCAAATCCTTCGGGATCAAAATCTTCCAGATCAAAATCTTGGTCACCATAGAAGTTTTCGTCCATATCCAGGCTGCCGTTATTGGTTTTTGCCATCATCTCATCGAAATCGATGGTTTGTCTGGGTGCTTCTCCTGCCTTGCGCGAGCATATTGCTTTGTCAAGGTCTTTTCCGGTGATGATTTCGGACAGCTCGATAAAGAACACCCGTTCGGCTAGCGGATCGAATACATACAGCAGTTTTTGTTTTTCATCTTCCAGCAAGTCGCTCAAGTGAGTTTCTCGCATGATGTAGCTGTCTTCTTCCGAGCTGCTTCCCATGTCTTCCAGTGTGATTTCCTGATCTTTTTCCCAGTCGTCATCGCAGATGAAGAAGGAAGTCATCTGATCGTTCTTATATCCCGTCGCTTTCAGTATCGCTTCATGCAAGTCAAAGAAAGTGGCTTCCGAGTCTATCTTTATTTCCCTGATGAAATCATCGACTTCGTCAGAGATGATTGTAAATCTGTAAACCATATATTTATATTCTATACTATATAACTTTTTTTCGTGCAGTAAAGTTATAAAAAACTTTGTTATCTGATGATACCTCTTTGAGAATTTTCTATGAAAGAAATGATATATTCTATTTCCTTGCTTGCCGGTACTTCCTTGCGCACTTGTTCCAAAGCATCGGTGACATTCATGCCGCTTTGGTAGATGATGCGATAGGTGTTGTGAATATTCTCTATGAGTTCGTTGGAGAATCCGCGTCGGCGGAGTCCAACAATGTTGATTCCTGCGTATGCGATAGGTTCGCGGCCCGCTATGATGTAAGGAGGGATGTCTTTGCTGAAGCGCGACCCGCCCTGTATCATTACATAGCCGCCTACCCGGCAGAACTGATGCATCAACACGCCGCCGCTGATGATGGCATTGTCGTCAATTATGATTTCGCCTGCCATCTTGGTGGAATTTCCTATGATGCAACCGTTTCCTATGATAGCATCGTGTGCCACATGCACTCCTTCCATCAACAGGTTGTTATTGCCCACTACGGTCTTGCCTTTAGCCGCTGTGCCGCGATTGATGGTCACATTTTCGCGGATGGTGTTGTTGTCGCCTATCTCGGCAGTCGTTTCTTCTCCTCGGAATTTCAAATCCTGGGGAATAGCGCCTATCACAGCACCCGGGAAAATGGTGTTTCCATTTCCGATGCGTGAACCATACAGAATGTTGGCATTGGGCATAATCGTGTTGTTATCGCCGATCACTACATTCTTGTCGATAAACACAAAAGGACCGATTTCTACATTTTCACCGATTTTTGCTTCGGGATGTATATATGCTAATGGACTGATCATGTTGTTCTTTTAGTGATTATTTGTTTTTTACTATTTGTGCCATAAATTCGGCTTCGCAGACTACTTTCTCGCCAACGAATACATAGCCTTTCATGGTGGATACGCCACGGCGAATTGGGGCCAACAGTTCCACACGGAACAGCAATGTGTCGCCCGGAACTACTTTTTGCCGGAACTTCACTCCGTCAATTTTCATAAAGTAGGTGGAGTATCTTTCGGGTTCATCTACTGAGTTCAGAACAAGCAAACCTCCGCATTGTGCCATGGCTTCTATCTGGAGTACGCCCGGCATGACAGGTTCTTGTGGGAAGTGTCCTTGGAAGAATGGTTCGTTGGCAGTCACGTTCTTTACGCCCACAATATGGTTGGCACCGATGGCCACCACTTTGTCTACCAGCTGGAACGGATAGCGGTGGGGAAGCAGTTCGCGGATGCGGTTCACATCCATGATGGGAGCTTCGTTGCAGTTGTAGGACGGTGCCTGTATTTCGTGGAGCTTGATTTCTTTACGTATCTGGCGTGCGAATTTGTTGTTGATGGTGTGGCCCGGGCGGGTGGCAATGATGCGTCCCTTGATGGGTTTGCCTATCAATGCCAGGTCGCCGATGATGTCGAGCAGTTTGTGGCGTGCCGGTTCGTTGTCCCATACCAAGGGGATGTGGTTGATGTAGCCCAGTTTGGTGGCGTCCATGTGGGGAACTCCCATGACATCCGCCAGTTTGTCATAGTTTGCCTGGCTCATCTCTTTTTCGTAGATGACGATGGCGTTGTCCAGATCGCCTCCCTTGATGAGTCCGGCTCCCAGCAGCGGTTCTATATCGCGCACAAATACGAAGGTACGTGCGGAAGCTACCTCGGCGGGGAACTTGGCCATGTCTTCCAGTGTGGCAAACTGATTGGACAATATGTTCGACTGATAGGAAATCAGGGCGTTCACGCTGAAATTCTCGTCGGGCAACACGATGATGGACGATCCGGTTGCCTCGTCTCTGAATTCGATTTTCGATTTGATAATATAGTAATCTTTTACTGCGGTTTGTTCTTCTATGCCTACGCGTTGTATGCTTTCTACGTATGCTTTGGCACTACCGTCCAGTATGGGAAATTCAGGACCGCTTACCTGAATCAGACAGTTGTCGATACCGGCGGCGTAAAGGGCAGCCAAGGCATGTTCTACGGTGCTTACTTTGATTCCGTTTTTCATCAGCACGGTGCCGCGGGTGGTATCACCTACGTTCTCGGCCACAGCGTCAATTATTGGTTGTCCTTCAAGGTCAATTCGTTGAATTTTGTACCCGTGGTTGTCCGGTGCAGGATTGAATGTCACCGTCAGGTTTACTCCGGTGTGAAGGCCTTTCCCGTTTAAAGAAAAACTGCCTCTTAGTGTTTTCTGTTTCAACATGGGTTTTATTTGTTTAATTGTTTTTTTAATTCTTCTATTTCTTTCTGCATGGCGTTCAGTGCGGCGGCCATTTCGGGCAGGTTCTTATAATGGATGGACGACTTGATAAAGTTCTTGGCATCGATGGCCGGGGTGCCCAGCAGGGTCTGTCCCGATTTCACGTTGCCCGGAACTCCTGCCTGTGCGCCAAAATTCACTTTGTCGCCTATTTTGATGTGTCCGGCCAGTCCCACCTGTCCGCCGAACATGCACCATTCGCCCACTTTGGTGGAGCCGGCTATTCCCACTTGCGATGCCATGACCGTGTGGCTTCCTACTTCCACGTTGTGGGCTATCTGAATCAGGTTGTCCAGTTTCACTCCTTTATGTACAATGGTAGCTCCCATGGTGGCGCGGTCTACACATGTGTTGGCACCTATCTCCACATTGTCTTCGATGATGGTAATTCCGATCTGTGGTATTTTTTCGTAGCCTTCGGGAGAGGGGGCGAATCCGAATCCATCGGCACCGATCACACAGCCGGCATGCAGCGTGCAATTGTTGCCCACCCGGCAGTCGTGATAGACGGTGGCGTGCGGATAAAGTATGGAATTGCTACCTACCTTGGCGTGGCTCCCTACGGTAGCGTGAGGGTGGAGGGAAGTGTTGTCGCCAATCTCAGCGCTATCGCCTACGCAGGCAAACGGGGCGATGTATACATCTTTTCCCAACTTCGCAGTGGGGGAAACGTATGCCAGCGGATCTATTCCCGTCTTTTTAGGTTTGCTCATTTCATAGAGTGTCAGTAACTTGGCCAGACTTTCATAGGCGTTATCTACCTTGATCAGGGTAGCTTTTACTTCTTGCTCCGGAACGAAATCTTTGTTTACCAACACGATGGTAGACTGAGTATCGTAAATGTAATGAGTATACTTAGGATTTGAAAGAAAAGAAATGGCTCCCGGCACACCTTCCTCTATCTTGGCAAAAGTATGCACGGTTGCGTTTTCATCACCAACAATAATTCCCTGGATGTATTCCGCAATTTGTTTAGCTGAGAACTCCATAATACTGTCTAATTCTTTAAGTTCTAAATGTTTCAGTTTGTTACTCGGGCGTTACATATCAGTGTGGACACCCTATTAATTATGCAAATTACGCATTTTTTTTTTATATATCCGTACAATTTGCTAATTATTTAATGTATGTTGTCTTTCCATGATGAATAAATTGTGTAATATATATTGACTTTTGCCGGAGGGAGATGTAGGTGTGTGACTGATTGACGGGCGATGTAGGGGGTGGATTCCTTTTGTGTGGAAGGAGCATGCTCCTTCTTCCCTTTTGGGTGATTCAGGTTCTGTGAAGGATGGCCGGAGAAATGAAGTTAGCTTGTTTTTGTATCTGTATCATGTTGATTATTAGTTATTATATGCGTTCTTGACCTATGGCTTTAGTAGCTGGCTGAGAGATTGATTCATGTCAGATTCTAGTTTTTGCTTGTTACTTTTTCTTTGTGTATGGCCTATGACGCCTGTTGACTCATTTTTGTTTTTTGGTTTCGGCTTGCTTCCTTTAATTGTTGTGTATGTTAATTTTTTAGTACAATATAAATTGTTGCAAAATTAGTTTTCATGAAGGGGAATAGCTCTCTTTTTCAGGGTGAAAACTAGTGTACGAGGCTTCGTGTGCCTCGTTTGTCGGGTGGATGCAGAACGGTCTTTTTGCGTGTTTGGCAACGTGTATTTACACGTACGTACGTGTGGCGCTATACATACGTACGTGTAGGGCTACACATACGTTCGTGTGGGCCTACACATACGTACGTGTAAATACACGCATACGGGCATGCTTGGCGATGGAATATTATGTTGCTATATATTACTATTTTTGTGCAAAAAGGGTGGAAATGAAACAAGAGAAAAGCGGACGGGGGCTGTCGTTTTTTTATAAAACAGGTTTCTCCGTCCGCTTAGGGGTAGATTTGTCGGCAGGCCGTTTGTTGTCTTCCGGCCTGCCGAGAGGAATATTGTCTGATGCGGATATACCGCGTTATTAGCATATTGCTTGGTCGGTCATTATTTTTTCCATCTGTGCCTGTACCTCTTGTGCTGCCTTCCGGCTGGCGGCGGCGAAATTCTCCGTCTTGTCCACGTAGATGATGCCGCGGCTGGAGTTCACAATCAGTCCGCATTCCTTGGTCATGCCGTATTTGCAGACTTCTTCCAGCGAGCCGCCCTGTGCGCCTACGCCGGGAACGAGCAGGAAGTGGTTGGGCACAATCTTGCGGATGTCCTCGAAGGCGCGTCCTTGTGTGGCGCCTACCACGTACATCATCTGTTCGTCGCCTGCCCACTCCTGACTCTTGCGCAGCACCTTCTCGAAGAGGCGTTCGCCTTGCGGATCTTCGGTCAGCTGGAAGTCGTGCGAGCCTTTGTTGCTGGTCAGGGCCAGCAGGATGACCCATTTGCCTTCGTAGGTGAGGAACGGCGTTACGCTGTCTTCGCCCATGTAGGGAGCCACGGTGACGGAGTCGATGTTCAGCTCCTCGAAGAAGGTACGGGCATACATGGCCGAGGTGTTCCCGATGTCACCGCGCTTGGCGTCGGCAATGATGAACTGATCGGGATAGTTCTGCTTGATGTAGTTCACGGTCTTCTCGAAAGCTATCCAGCCTTTCACGCCCATGCTCTCATAGAAGGCGAGGTTGGGTTTGTAGGCGATGCAGAGGTCGGCGGTGGCATCGATGATGGCCTTGTTGAAAGCGAAGATAGGATCTTCTTCTTTCAGCAGGTGTTCGGGGATTTTCTTGATGTCGGTGTCCAGACCTACGCAGAGAAATGATTTCTTGCGCTTGATGTTTTCAAATAATTCTTGCTTGTTCATATCAATGGAATTATGATTTATAATTTATGATTTTCGATGGTTATTTCTTTAGATGGATGCCGCTGAAGTACAGGGTAGCGGGTATATTTTTGTCGGGGTCGCCGGTATTCAAACGGAAGAGGGTCAGCACAAACTTGTTTTCCGCACGGTTGCAACGAAGTGTTTGCGGCGTATTGTTGTGCAGTTTGTCCCATTTGAGCAGGTCTTGCAGTGCTACGTAGGCAGTATCCGGTGTTTCTTGGGCATCATCGGTGGTCAAGGCGAAAGCAATGGTGTCCGCTTTCATTGACTGCAAGTCGAACGTGTACGTCGTATAGTCATACAGCGTCATTCCTGTATAGGTACCGGAGATATCCAACGAGTTTACTTTCTCGGTAAGTTGGTTGCTGTAATACTTTCTCTTCAAGCCGATGGCGTTTTTCTTGCCATCCTCTCTTGTTGCGACTGCTGTGTCCGCAACAATGGCATCTTCCTTTATGTAGTTTTCTGCTGCCCAATAGCGAATGTCCTTGCTCGCCAGACGGTGAATGTCGCGGTCGCAGTAGAAGTCATCCAATTCTTTTAACCGGCTGTTCACGGCCAATGCCTCTTCTTGGGGCAGTGTCTTCAGCCAGTCGAGGTATTGCTCGTAGCTCATGGGCAGCGTACCTTGGTAGGTGTTTGTCATCGTGGCCTCCACTTTTCTTAACAGATAGCTGCGTGAGATGCCGGCATAATTCACCGGCAGTGCCGAGGTCAGCATGAAGATAACGGCAAACGAAAGGGGAATCCAATGAATGCGCCGTGCTTTAGTGACGAACAGACCGATGCAGATCAGATAGAACCATCCGTTGAGCGTGGCGAGGTAGAGGCGGTTGAGGGTGATGCCGTAGTCGTTGAGGCGGCGGGCGATGCCCACGGTCATCAGCAGGAGCAGCGGCAACACCAACAGGGGAAGCAGGTGGGCGATGCGTTGGTCGAAGCGGCGGTTTTCTTTCAGCCTGACCGAGTAAAGCCCGAATTCCAAAGCGATGGTCAGTGCCATGAGCACCGTCACCAGTCCCGATACCCAGCCGTTGGGCAGTTCCCATGTCACGAGGATACGTATGGCATAGGCGTAGAGCACGGCCAGATAGCCCGCCGTGAGTGGCAGGAAGAGGTAGCGCAGGGCGTTGTTCCAGAAAATGGATGGTTGCGGGGTGCGGTCGTGCTTTCGTTCGCCTTGTGGCAGCAGACCGAGGAAAATCATCGGGGCGAGCAGCGTGTAGCAGAGTGTACCGATGTAGAAGTTACATTTATAGCCGATGTGGATGCCGAACAACTCTTCCAGTGAAGTGAGGAGCAGACTGAGGCCGCCCCAAAGCAACAGACCCACAAGCTGGGTGATGAAGAACGAGTTGATGAAACATTGGGCAAACTTGTTGCTGGCCACATCGTTCTTTTCTCGCCAGAACGGTAGGTAGAAAAGTAAGATAGTTAATGCCAGCAGCAGGGAGGCATGTGCAAGTCCCGTCTCCACAAAGAAGGCTTTGGCATGGATAAGGTGGTAGATGTAGGCAGCATCAGTAAGCAGCAGTATGTGTGCCACGCCCTGCACCGTCAGTTTCAGCCGGTGATTCTTTACTTCCTCGCTCCACAAATGCAAAGTGAGTGAGAGCAGTGTGCCCACTGTAAAATAGTATGTGAGTACGCCTTGCAGCGTTTCATCCCCTTTCCCCTCGTTTTTGATGAAATGGAGGAGGTGGGCGGTGAGGGCACAGAGGAAAAATACCGTAACGGGGAAGCGTCTCCAACAGATGCGGAAAGCTTCAACAGCCTTATGAAAAGCCTTTTTTACTGATACTGCCATAGGTTTATGATTTATAATTTATGATTTATGATTTCAGGTGTGTGATTTAGGAAGACGAATACGTCTTGCAGGTAAATCATAAATCTGAAATCATAAATCTTTAGAGTTCGCTCTCCTTCAGCCTTTCCGCATTCTCTGCCACGATCAGGTGGTCGATGCAGTCCTGGATGTCACCGTCCATGAAGGCGGCGAGGTTGTAGATGGTGTAGTTGATGCGGTGGTCGGTGATGCGCCCTTGCGGATAGTTGTAGGTGCGTATCTTGGCAGAGCGGTCGCCGGTGCTGACCATGGTCTTGCGCTTGGAGGCGATGTCGTCAATGTATTTCTGGTGTTCCTTATCATATATAAAGGTACGCAGGCGCGAAAGGGCACGTTCCTTGTTCTTTGGCTGGTCGCGTGTTTCGGTACATTCTATCAGAATTTCCTCTACGATGCCGGTGTTGGGGTTCTTCCAGTTATATCGCAGGCGCACTCCGGACTCTACTTTGTTCACATTCTGTCCGCCTGCACCGCCGCTTCGGAAGGTATCCCATTTGATTTCGCCTTCGTTTATTTCCACATCAAAAGGTTCTGCTTCGGGCAGTACGGCTACCGATGCAGCCGAGGTATGTACGCGTCCTTGTGTTTCGGTGGCCGGCACGCGTTGCACGCGATGTACGCCCGATTCGTATTTCAGAGTGCCGTATACTTTGTCGCCGGTAACAGAACAGATGATTTCTTTGAATCCTCCGGCAGCTCCTTCGTTGGCACTGGATACTTCCAGTTTCCAGCCTTTGATGTCGCAGTACTTGCTGTACATGCGGAACAGGTCGCCGGCAAAGATGGCCGCTTCGTCGCCTCCTGTGCCGCCCCGTATTTCGAGGATGGCGTTTCGGCCGTCCTGCGGGTCGGCAGGAACAAGTAGCAGCTTTATCTGCTCTTCCAGTTCCGGCTGGCGTTTCTGGCAGGCATCCAGCTCCTCGCGTGCCATTTCGCGCATCTCGGGATCGGTCTCGTTGGCGATAATCTCCTTCGCCTCTTCTATGCCGCCCAGCACCTGCATGTACTCCTTGCGTGCTTCCATCAGGTCGCCCAGCTCTTTGTACTCTTTGGTCAGCTTGACGTAGCGTTTTTGGTCGGCAATGACTGCCGGGTCTGTAATCAGGGTCGATACTTCTTCGAAACGGGCCACGAGGCCGTCCAGTTTTTCTAATATAGTGTTGTTTTCTGCCATAATTCAATAAGTTAAACACGGAGTCACAGAGCTTTATTCTCTTTCTGAATCTTTCAGTCTAAAGAATTCTCCGTGTCTCTGTGTTCGTTCATTCAGCTAATCTTCTAATCCATTTATATTTTAAGGTCGCCATCCGGTAGGTAATCACTCCCCATCCCATCAGGGCAAGTATGCCGATGCCTTTGCGTAAGAAATTTCTTTCTCCCCACGTGTCCATTAGGAAGGTGAATATGCCCAGCAGGCAGGACATGCCTACCAGTACGCAGAGGCTGACGATGATTTTCTTCTTCATATCTAATGAATCGGATTATAGTGTGACAGTTTGGTGATAGTTACCACAATCTCCCTTCCAGCCACCACGCCAGCAGTGCCGCCAGTGCCAAAAAGGCGATGACCAGCAATGTCCACGTCTTGCGGGAGAAGCGGTTCTTCTCCCGTTTTTCGGCGGGGCTGAAGTAGATGCTGCCTGCATAGGAAGGTCAGTCCGGGGAACAGGTAGCAGGCGTATTTGAGGAAGGGGCAATCCAGCCAATAGGCCACAGCAAGGAGCACTGCATGGATGCCAACGATGCCTATAAGCACCAGACAACCTTCATGTTCCTTTTTCTTCATTTTCTCTTTTCGTATTAGGTGATTAGTACTTGAATTCTCCGAATTCGCTTTGGATTATCAGTTCCTTCTTGTCGCTCTCTTCGATGCGGCCGATAATCTGTGCATCGATGTTGAAGCTCTTGCTGATGGCAATCACCTCTTCGGCGTGTTCGGGAGAGAGGTAAACCTCTAAGCGGTGTCCCATGTTGAACACCTTGTACATCTCGCTCCAGTCGGTATTGCTCTGCTCCTTGATGGTGCGGAACAGGGGCGGAACGGGGAAGAGGTTGTCCTTGATGACGCGGCAGTTGTCGCCTACGAAGTGCAGCACCTTGGTCTGTGCGCCGCCGGAGCAGTGCACCATGCCGTGGATTTCGGGACGAAGGGCATCAAGCAGCTTCTTCACCACCGGCGCATAGGTACGGGTAGGGGAGAGAACCAGCTTTCCGGCATCCAGCGGACTGCCTTCCACGCTGTCTGTCAGTTTCAGTCCGCCGCTGTAAACCAGCTCTTCGGGCACGGCCTTGTCGTAGCTTTCGGGATACTTCTCGGCAAGGTATTTGGAGAATACGTCGTGGCGCGCGGAGGTCAGTCCGTTGCTACCCATGCCGCCGTTGTACTCTTTCTCGTAGGTAGCTTGTCCGTAGGAGGCGAGGCCCACAATCACATCGCCCGGACGGATGTTGGCGTTGTTGATGACATCGCTACGCTTCATGCGGCAGGTCACGGTGGAGTCCACAATGATGGTGCGCACCAGGTCGCCCACGTCGGCCGTCTCGCCGCCGGTAGCATATACGCCTACACCCATTTCGCGGAGCTCGGCCAGCAGTTCGTCCGTACCGTTGATGATGGCGGAGATGACTTCGCCGGGCACCAGCAGCTTGTTGCGTCCGATGGTAGAGGATACTAAGATATTGTCTACCGCGCCCACACACAGCAGGTCGTCGATATTCATGATCAGCGCATCCTGTGCAATGCCCTTCCATACGCTCAGGTCGCCTGTTTCCTTCCAGTACAGGTAGGCCAATGACGATTTGGTGCCTGCACCATCGGCGTGCATGATGTTGCAATATTCAGGGTCACCTCCCAGGATGTCAGGGATGATTTTACAGAAAGCCTGTGGAAAAATACCTTTGTCAATGTTCTTAATGGCGTTGTGTACATCTTCTTTGGATGCTGACACACCGCGCTGCATGTATCGTTGATTGCTCATGAGTAATATGTTTTGTTCAATTGGATATGCAAAAATAGGCATTATTTTGCTTATAGCCTTGAGTTTTGATATAAAAATAGTATCCTTTCTTATTTGATGATTGTTCCCGTTAAAGTTTGTGTACCTGTTCGGTTCTCTATATATACGGTATAGAATCCGCTGGGGAGCGAGGCCACGGAGAGTCGGCGTGCATAGTTCATACGGATTATTTCCTCGCCGGTAGTTGTGAGGATTTTCACTATGGTTGCTCCTTCCGTTTCGGGCAGGTTGAGGTTGTCTCCGTTGTTCAGTAAAGGCAGATCTGTTTCCAAGGCTGTGTTCAGTTCCAGAGGTGCGCTTTCGTTTCCGAAGCGGTCGGCAGCAGTTACGGCAAAGTAACGTTTCCGGTGCCATGGCATGGAGGGGATATATTGGTACTCCGTGCAGGCCAGTCGGGTTTCCAGCAGGTTTTCGGCATTGGTAATGTCTACCGGATAGGTGTCAGACGCATAAAGACGATATACGACCTCACTTCCGCTGTTGTCGGTGGAGGTCTGCCAGCTCATGTGTGTGGTGCCATCCGAAAGGAAGTGCAACGAAGGCAAAGTTGGGACGGAAGGCGGTATGCTGTCCATCCATGTCATGGGAGGAACCAAGGCCGGCTTGGTATAAAAGTTCTCTTGCAGTTCGTCCAGAATGCCTTTGGTATTATCCAGCAGGAAGCGGTTGCGGAAATAGGCTTGTCCGTCCAGTTTGATCTGACGGGTGAAATGCACTTGCCGGACAATTTCGTCCAAAGCCCAGTCTTGTTCGTCGGGCGAAAGGAAATAGATGCCCAGGCCGGGTATCACCGGCCGGTTGCCACAATTTTCTTTCCAGTCCAATGCAAAAGGATAAAAGTTGTTTTTTTGGAAATACATCATAGGAAACAGCATGTCGTGTATGCCTTCTTTCAGCCATTTTTGGGCGTCTTGATAGACTATGTGATAGGCGTTCCATCCACGGGAAGGATATCGGTTGGTGTCCCGATATTTGCCGACAGGAGAGCTGCTGACTTTGATCCAGGGTTTTATGGCTTTGATATCGGTATAGAGCCGGCGGACAATTTCGGTGATATTGTCTCGCCGCCATTGTTTCAAATCTTTCCCTTTGCCATATTGCCGGTAGGTATCCTTGTCGGGAAAATGCTCGGCCTGTTCGGGATACCGGATATAATCCAGGTGGATGCCGTCTACGTCATAGCGCGAGGCTATCTCTTTTACGATGCACGAAAGATATTCCTTGGTTTCGGGATTTCCGGGGTCCAGATACCAGTTCCCTTTATAGAGCTTGCAGAATTTTCGGTTTTTCTGCACCACCGAGTTGCGGCCCAGCAATTGTACCTGGCGGGTGTTTCCGACAGGAATGGTGACAATCCAAGCATGTAGTTCCATGCCTCGTTTGTGGCATTCCTCGATGGCGAAGGCCAGTGGGTCGTATCCCGGATTTCGTCCGGTATGGCCTGTCAGCGATTCGGCAAATGTTTCTATGTCAGATGGATATATCATGTCTCCGCGTAGCCGGGTTTGTAACAATATGGTATTGATATTCGCCGCTTTCAGTCGGTCAAGTATATCACATAATTCTTTTTTTTGGCGTTGGATGCCTCTTTCGTTTCCGGCTTTGGCGCGTGGCCAGTCCATTCCGCCCAAGGTTGTAAGCCAAGTGGCGCGAATCTCATGTTTGGGCTGTGCCGATACGGGCAAAATGCAGAATATGACTAGTAATAAAGTGATAAAAGATGTTCGCATTTACTTTAAATTTAGGGCAAAGATACAAAGTAATTGATTAATTACTTACTTTTGTGTCGCAAAACTAAAAAATAGAATATGATAACTTTTATTATTGCATTGCTGGTTCTTGTAGGCGGATACTTTGTATATGGAAGTTACGTGGAACGTGTGTTCGGTCCCGACAAGACGAGAAAAACGCCTGCTCTGGCTATGACGGACGGAGTGGACTTTATTCCTCTTCCTACTTGGAAGATTTTTATGATTCAGTTTTTGAATATAGCCGGACTGGGGCCTATCTTTGGTGCTATCATGGGGGCAAAGTTCGGCACGGCGTCCTATTTGTGGATTGTGTTGGGCACTATCTTTGGCGGAGCGGTGCACGACTATTTGTCGGGCATGCTTTCTATCCGTCACGATGGCGAGAGTCTGCCCGAGATTATAGGCCGCTATCTGGGACTGCCCACCAAACAGCTGATGCGCGGCTTTACCGTAGTATTGATGATATTGGTAGGGGCGGTGTTTGTGGCCGGTCCGGCTGGCCTGCTGGCCAAATTGACTCCGCACTATATGGATGCCACGTTCTGGATAGTGGTTATCTTTCTTTATTATATGCTGGCTACCTTGCTGCCGGTAGACAAGATCATTGGAAAAATCTATCCGCTGTTTGCTATTGCTTTGTTGTTTATGGCGGTAGGTATCTTGGCGATGTTGTTATGGAACCATCCGGCATTGCCCGAGATAACAGACGGTTTGCAGAACACTCATCCTGCCGGATTGCCTATTTTCCCCATTATGTTTGTATCTATCGCCTGTGGCGCGATCAGCGGTTTTCATGCCACTCAGTCTCCGCTTATGGCTCGTTGCATGAAAAATGAGAAATATGGCCGTCCCATTTTCTATGGAGCAATGGTTACCGAGGGGATTGTGGCGCTGATATGGGCTGCGGCCGCCACTTATTTTTTCCATCGGAATGGCATGGGGGAAAGTAATGCTTCGATTATAGTAGACAGTATCACAAAGGAATGGCTGGGAGCGATAGGAGGCCTGCTGGCTGTATTGGGAGTGATTGCCGCTCCTATCACCAGTGGTGATACCGCTCTGCGTTCGGCCCGTTTGATTGTTGCCGATTTCATGCATCTGGAGCAGAAAAGCATCATGAAGCGTATGTCGATCTGTATTCCTATTTTTGGGGTGACAATTGCTATTTTGCTATACAGCCAGCGCGATGCAGCGGGGTTTGACATGATATGGCGTTATTTTGCTTGGTGCAATCAAACTTTGTCTGTGTTTACTTTGTGGGCGATTACTGTTTTTTTGGCACGTGCGAAAAAGAATTATTATATTACCTTGTTTCCTGCCTTATTCATGACGGCGGTATGCTCCACCTACATTTGTATTGCTCCCGAAGGCTTGTCGCTTCCGGATTGGATTGCTTATCTGATTGGCGGATGTTGTATATTGATGGCTGTCATCGGATTTATGTGTTGGCATAAGAAACAAAAAAGAAGTGATTTATGAGAAAGTTTAGAATGTCGACTTGTCTGTCGGTGACCTTGTTTGTTTATACCACATTGGTTACTATCTTTTTTATTCCGTACAATGTGGAAATGACTAAATTGGAAAAGTGGCTCACAGTGATACTGTCTTATGTGATTATCATGATATTGTGGGTTGTTCTCCGCAAAAAGGAAAAGATGCGGGAAATGCGTGAACGCGATTGGGATAATAAGAAATAACTTTTTAAAACGATTACATTATGAAGAAAATTTGGCTCAGCTTGATGCTGTTGGTGGTAGTCGCACTGAGTGCGCACGCACAATTTGAAAAAGATGTATGGTATATGAATGCTTCGTTGACAGGGCTTAATCTCTCTCATAGCGAGAATGAAGGAACGAACTTCGGCTTTGCTTTGACCGGAGGAGCGTTTGTTGCCGACAATGTGGCTGTTCTGGTGAATCTTAAAGGGGATTATAAGGAACACGGGATGGACGAGACCTGTGTGGGCGCGCAAGCGCGCTACTATTTTTCCAGTTGTGGTATTTACGGAGGATTAGGAATGGCATACAAACACCTTTCGTGTGTGGGATTTAAGAAGAATCTGGTTTGTCTGACACCGGAGGTAGGTTATGCCTTTTTCTTGGGCAGAAATGTCACTATAGAGCCGGCTGTATATTATGATTGGAGCCTGAAGGATGCGTCCGATTATAGTAAGTTGGGATTCAAAATAGGATTTGGCGTTTATTTCTAATCCGTTTGCTCCGATCAGTTTGTATGTAGAGAGGGGAGGGAAACGGCCGGTCCGCATCGTAGGAGATGAACGGACCGGCCGTTGCTCTTTGTTAATGAGCGTAAAGGTGTGTGAACGGAATTTCTTTGCCGTCACTGCCTGTCACTTTCAGTTTCAATTGGCCGCCGTTTTGGTCAAAGTAGCGCACCTCCATCGGGTGGTATCCTTTGGCTAGAGCTTTTTGGCCTACTATTTCTCTAGGTCCGTGAGGTCCATCGTTGTTTATCACTTGTTCGCCTTCGATGGTCAGTATACTGCCGTCGTCCGATAGCAGTGCAAATGTGTAGATGTCGTCTTGCGGAGCGTTGAAATACCCTTTGATGATCAATCCGATATTTCCTTTCACTTTTTTGGGTATCATGACATCTTCCACCGAATAGCTGCCATTGATTGGCGCCTTCTCTATTTCGCCGCATTTGTTTCCTTTAAATTCGTGCCATGTGGCTTTCAGGCCCGGATTGGAGGGAGCGGCAGTTACGGCAGGGGTATATTCGCTTTTGATGAAGCGTGTTTTCACCATGTCGCCTCTTTTTCCGCTGGGGCGGAAGGTGCAGAAGGTGAAATCTGTCGTTTCTGTTACTTGGATAGGAGCATCGTAGCGGGGCGATTGCAACGTCGGGGTGCTGCCGTCGGTGGTGTAATGAATCTCGGCAGTGGGATCCGGACAGGTGATGCTGACATTTCCTTCGCCGATAAAGGCGTTGACCGAGTTGAAGCCTTCCAGATCGGGGATGCGGTAGTTGACACCCATGATGTTGAGGCGTTCAAACTGTCCGGCAAAACGTTGCTTGAATGCATCCCAGTCTTTTTGTGACGGGTCGCTCCATCCCAGTTCGGCGATGGCCAGCAGACGTGGAACGGCCATGTATTGCATGCGTGCGTTAGAAGGAATCCATTCGCACCAGATGTTTCCCTGTACGCCCATGATGAGTGCTTGTTGTTCGGGGGTCATTCCCTTGCCCGGTTCCAGATTATAGATGTTTGCCATCGAGTTCTTGTCTTCTGCATAATCCAGATAGAATTGTCCGTTCGGAGTGAAAACTACGGAATTTCCTTGTGCAGTGGCCTTGTCGGCAGCATCTTTTACCCAGCTTCGCCACCACATCACAGTGGCTGTTTTTGATAGTCCTCCTTCGATGATCTCATCCCAACCTATCATTTCCTTTCCTTTCTCGTTGAAGAATTTTTCCATGTCATGAATGAACCATGATTGCAGTTCTTCTTCTGTTTTCAGGTTGTTGTCGCGCATGCGTTTTTGGCAGTCAGGACATTTTTTCCAGTTGGTTTTCTCCACTTCGTCGCCTCCTATGTGTACGTATTTGTAAGGAAACAGGTCTATCAGTTCCGCATAGACGTTTTTGCAGAATTCCAGTGCCGAATCTTTTCCGGGGCAGACGGGTGAAGAGAAGACACTTCCCCAGCCGGTTTCGTCAAAACAAGATACTCCCTGATAGTTGCTCACGGCTGCCAGCATGTGGCCCGGCATATCTATTTCGGGGACAATGTCTATGCCGCGTGTCGTAGCGTATGCAATAACTTCCTTGATGTCCTCTTGTGTGTAGTAGCCTCCGTACAGGGTGTCGCCTTCTACAACGCGTATCTTGTCTTCGGGTATGGCCATGTCCGGATTGTCATTGACTTTTGACTGGCGTATACATTCGCGGTCGTGGGAATTGAATTTGCGCCATGCCCCTTTTTCTGTCAGCAACGGATATTTCTTGATTTCGATGCGCCATCCTTGGTCGTCTGTAAGATGCCAGTGGAATTTGTTCATTTTGTACAGTGCCATTACGTCCAGCAGTCCTTTCACTTCGTCTTTGGTGTAGAAATGGCGCGATGCATCCAGCATGATGCCTCTCCATTCAAAGCGGGGTGCGTCCTGAATGTTGACGGTTGGTATGGCCCAGTCAGTGCCTTTCACTTTTTCCTTGGATTCTATTTGCGGTGGGAAGAGTTGTCTGAGTGATTCGATACCTGCGATGACGCCTCCGTACGAATTGCCGGTGATGTTTACTCCGTCGGATGCAGCGGTCAGTGTGTAGGCTCCTTCTTTTCCTTCCACGTTGCCCAAGGAGAGGGTGATGGTTCCTTCACCTTCTTTCACCCGAATGGTATATCCGGTGGCCGGTGACAAAAGCTGGGCCAAATATTCGGCGGCAGGTGTCAATGTGTTGTCGGTAACACCGATGGTGGTGTTGCTTTTCAACACAAAGGCATTGCTTGTCTCCTCCAGTTGGTTGATGGCCGGAACAATGGATACTTCTTTGGTTACAGGGGGCGTGTCGGTACATGCTCCCAGCATTAATACGCCCGCCAACATACAGGCGGTCATCAGTCTTTTTTTCGAATGTCTCATCATAAGCGATAATAGAGTTAGGATTAGTTTCACAAAGATATGATAAAAAAGTGAGATATGGAAAAACCTGCCCAAAGATTTAAAGCGGCCGATGGAAAGAGAGTTTTGTTTTTTCCGGCAGGGCTGTATGTGGATGGCATGTCTGAAATGGGTCATTGTCTTGCTTCTTTTAACGGGTTAAACAATTGTTTTCGGAATTTTCGGCTGAACGTTGCGGTTACCGTGTTTTCCGTTGGTCAGGGAGGGGTGTGGGGGGAAAGCTTGCTTTTAACGGGTCGGCCCTGTTCGCTGCACAAGCCGGCCCTGTTCGCTGTACAAGCTATCCTTGTTCGCTGTACAAGCTATCCTTGTTCGCTGCACAAGCTGGCCTTGTACGTCGGATGGGACTGTTTCCTCCGCCTTATCTCCATTGACGATGCAAAGCTAATACATTCCAAAATCGCATTGTCACTCTTTGTCACTTTATGTCACTTTAGCGGCGAAAAATGGAGAGTGTACTATTTTTGCCCCTTTTCGGAGGCCGATCACTCATGTCAGATAGTTATCGGGGCATGATGGCTGCGTTTTTGGGGTAGTGGAGGATGTATGTTTTTGTAAGTAGTTGATAGTCAATATGTGTGGAGGATGTGGAAGAGCGTTTTATAACTTTTGGTATATTACGTATAAATGTGTTCACCTTTAAAGGTATATACTATTTTTCTCTTACACGTATAAAGTTATAAATCCTTTCTCCATATCTTCCATATCCTCCATACGGTAGTTTCAGCTGTGGGATGGGATACTGTATGTGCCGGAATTGAACTTAATAAGGATTTTTTATTGTAGCGCGTGGTGGGTGAATCGGAGAAATGTGTAAGTTTTCGATATGTGATTTTATGGTGATGAATATTTATATTGTAATCTTTTCTTTGAAATTGAAGAGCCGTATCAATGTACTTTGCGAATACTGATACGGCTCTCTATCGGATGTTTATTTTCACATTTCGTTGTTCCTGAAGGATTATCGGGCTACGGGACAGGTGAAGGTGACTAACACACCTTTATGGTCGGTGGGCCATACATCCATCGGTTCGATAAATTTGTCCTTGGAGGTTTCCTGTATGCGTTGCGAACGGACAATGGATCCTTTCGGCCCGAAAATGGCAGCATCTTTCACTTTCAGTCCCTTTTCGGGATAATACCAGATGTAGTCAATTCGGTCGCGTTCGTCGGCTTTCGGTGCCCAGGTGATCTTTTCGGCCGGTTTGGCCGGATTATCCGAAGGATATGTGAATCCGGGATAGTTTAATACATCGGGGAAGCGCTCACGATAAGCGTCTTTGAATCCGGCTTCGTCCAGTAATACGGGAACAGTCCAGGGAACGACAAATCCGTGATGGTCGTACAAATCTTTGGTTTCTTCGGTCCAGTCCTGATGGGAAGGTTCGTTGAAGTCGCCTCCCAAAATGATGGTGTAGCCTGCGGCACGGTCTTTTTCGGCCTGTTCAATGAATAGCTTGATGGCATCGTCGCGTTGTGAAGCTACATTTCTTTCCAACACTTCTTCTACGCTGGTGGGAATCGGAATTTCCTGCCAACTGGAACCGTCGTAGCCTCTCACGTTATAGTATGCATCGTCCAGGTAATCGAGGTGGGCGGTGTAGACAGCCATTTTCCGGCCATCCATATCGGCGGTAAGCCGGTAGATGCTGCCGTGGTCATTGTTTTCGGGAAAAACGGTCAGCGAGTCGGTGATGGGGTATCGGCTCAGCAGCCCTGTGTCGTAACTGTAAAAAGAGTAATAGGTTTCCCCTTTTTCCTGTAACGACTGTACCAGGCGGGCGGTAAAATTAGTGTTTCCGTAATTGCGTACTTCGCTTAATGTGACAAAGTCGGGACGAAGGCGTACTATCTCATTCACAATGGCATCATAGCCTCCGGGAATCATTGTTCCTTCCTGCCAGATGTTCCATTGCAGAACAGTGAATTCTTTTTCTTGTTGTGAACATGCCAGCAGGCCGGGTAATAATAAAAGGAATAGAATCAGTTTTTTCATTGATATTTTGAATTTTATAAAGTTGTTAATTCTGATGTGTCAGAGGGGCATCCATGGCCAGCTTTTCTTTCAGGAACTGTCCCGTATAGGATGCTGCGCATGCGGCAACCTCTTCGGGGGAACCTGCAATTATCAGATTTCCTCCCATGTTGCCACCTTCGGGTCCCAGATCGATCACATGGTCGGCACATTTTATCACATCCATGTTGTGTTCGATGATGATGATGGTATGTCCGCGACTGATCAAGGCGTCGAATGCTTCCAGCAGTTTCTTGATGTCATGAAAATGCAGTCCGGTAGTAGGTTCGTCGAATACAAAAATGGTGGGTTGTGTTTTTTCTATGCTCAGGAAGTAAGCCAGCTTGACGCGTTGATTTTCGCCTCCGGAAAGGGTGGAAGAGGCTTGCCCCAGTTTGATATATCCCAATCCCACTTCTTGCAAACAGGTCAGTTTCTTTACAATTTTCTTCTGGTTGTGTTCGGTGAAAAAAACTATAGCTTGGTCCACCGTCATATCTAAAATGTCATAAATGTTCTTGTCTTGGAACTTTATTTCCAGTGTGTCATTCTTGAAACGCTTTCCATGACAAGATTCACATTCCAGTATCAAGTCGGCCATGAATTGCATTTCTACAGTTACCGTGCCGTCGCCTTTGCATTCTTCGCAACGTCCGCCTTCGGTATTGAACGAGAAATGGCCGGCCGTGTAACCCAATTGTTTGGCCAGAGGTTGCTCGGCAAAGAGTTTTCGTATTTCGTCGTATGCTTTGATATAGGTCACCGGATTGCTTCGCGAAGATTTTCCTATGGGGTTTTGGTCGACGAACTCAATGTCTTTCACCAGTTCCAGGTCTCCTTCCAGCGAGAGAAACTCTCCGGGCCGTTCGGTAGCTTCGCTGTATTCGCGTTTCAGTGCCTTGTAGAACACATCACGTATCAGAGTACTTTTTCCCGATCCGCTGACTCCGGTGACTACTGTCATAACATTCAGTGGAAACCGCACATCGATGCCTTTCAGGTTATTTTCGCGCGCACCTTTTATTTCTATATAGTTGTTCCACGGGCGGCGACACCGGGGCACATCGATGTTTTCTTCTCCCAGCAGGTAGTGTATGGTGTGGCTGTTGCTGTTTTTTTGAAGATCGTTCATGTCGCCTTGGTATACGATTTGCCCTCCCAGGCGTCCGGCTTGGGGTCCGATGTCGATGATATAGTCGGCAGCGCGTATGATTTCCTCGTCGTGTTCCACTACTACGACCGTGTTTCCCAGTTCTTGCAATTGGCGGAGCACTTTGATCAATCTGTCGGTGTCGCGACTATGCAGCCCTATGCTGGGTTCGTCTAGAATGTAAAGAGAACCTACTAAGCTGCTTCCCAGCGAGGTGGCCAGATTAATTCGCTGGCTTTCGCCTCCGGAGAGTGAATTGCTAAGTCGGTTCAGGGTGAGGTATCCCAATCCTACGTCCATCAGAAAGTTTATCCGGTTGGTAATTTCCGTCAAGATTCGTCGGGCAATGGCAGTATCGTGTGCATCCAGTTGCAGGGTATGGAAGAACTCTTTTAAGTCATGAATAGGCAGGTCTACCAGTTCGGATATGGATTTTCCGCCTACTTTTACATAGCCGGCTTCTTTCTTCAGTCGTGTTCCGTGGCATACGGGGCAAACGGTTTTTCCCCGATAGCGCGCCAGCATCACGCGATATTGTATCTTGTATTGATTTTCCTCTAGCATGCGGAAGAAAGAGTCGATGCAGGCTTTGTTTCTGGGTCCGTGCCACAGGTAATCTTTCTGTTCTTGCGTCAGTTCATAGTAAGGGGTGAAGATGGGGAAGTCGTGTGCGGTAGCTTCGTGTATGAATGCTTGCAGCCATTCGCCCATCTTTTCGCCGCGCCAGCAGAGGACGGCTCCGTCGTATACGCTCAAGGCCCGGTTGGGGATAACCAGATGTTCGTCTATGCCGACCACTTTGCCGAATCCCTCGCATTCGGGGCAGGCTCCGAGTGGGGAATTGAATGAGAACATCTGGTCGTTTGGTTCTTCAAACTTGATGCCATCTGCTTCGAATTTGGTGCTGAACGAGAATAATTGTGTGCTTCCGTCGGCGGAATAGAAGCGGAGGAGGCAGGCACCGTCTCCTTCGTACATGGCTGTCTCGGCCGAATCGGTAAGGCGGCTGATGCTGTCCTTGTTGTCATCGGCCGTCATGCGGTCTACCAGCAGATAGATGTTTTGCTTTTTATCCGTGGTGGGCGTTTCTTTCAGGAAATCCTCTATACGGACTATCTCACGGTTCACTTCTATGCGGCTGAAGCCCTGTTTGAAGTCCATTTCCAATTGTTGGGTTTGTGTGCGTCCTTCGCGGGGCATGATGGGGGCTAGGACCGTATATTTGGTGCCTTTAGGAAAAGAAAGCATGCAGGCTATAATGTCCTCGATGCTGTGTTTCTTCACCAGTTGACCACTGACGGGGGAATAGGTTTTCCCTACGCGGGCATAAAGCAGTCGCAAGTATTCGTATATTTCGGTGGAGGTTCCTACTGTGGAACGTGGATTGCGGCTGTTCACTTTTTGTTCGATGGCGATGGCAGGAGGGATTCCTTTGATGAAGTCACACTCCGGTTTGCCCATACGGCCCAGAAACTGGCGGGCGTATGAGGACAAACTTTCCACATAGCGCCGCTGGCCTTCGGCATATAATGTATCGAAGGCTAATGAAGATTTTCCGGAGCCGGAGAGTCCTGTAATGACAACCAATTTGTTTCGTGGTATGTTGACATCGATGTTTTTCAGGTTATTTACCTTTGCTCCTTTTATGGATATGTAGTTGTTTTCCGACATTCTTTATTGAATTTAGTTGAATATGCAAAGATAACTATAAGTTTTCTTATCTTTGCAAGCGTATTAAATAAGAATAACAAAAAATGAGATCAAAAACGATTCTTCTTTCATTGATCGTGTGGCTTGTTGCCTCTGTGGCCGGCGCCCGGACGCGCCATCCCAAGCGGGAGTTCCGCGGTGCATGGATTCAGTGTGTGAATGGACAGTTTCAAGGAATGCCGACAGAGAAAATGCAGCAGCTATTTGTCGATCAGTTGAACAGTCTGCAAGGAGCAGGCATCAATGCAATTATTTTCCAAATACGTGCGGAAGCCGATGCCTTGTACAAGTCTTCATACGAGCCGTGGAGCCGTTTCCTTACGGGGGTGCAGGGAAAAGCGCCGTCGCCTTATTGGGATCCGATGCAGTTCATGATTGACGAGTGTCACAAGCGGGGAATGGAGTTTCATGCATGGATCAATCCTTACCGCGCCAAGACGAAAGGCACTGCCGCCTTGTCGTCCTCTCATCCCTACAACAAGCATCCGGAGCGTTTCGTGACGTATGCGGGGCAGCTTTATTTCGATCCTGCTTTACCCGAGAACCGCAAATATATCTGCAAGATTGTGCGCGACATTGTCACCCGTTACGATGTGGACGCCATCCACATGGACGATTATTTCTATCCCTATCCCAATCCCGGAGAGGATTTTCCGGACAATGCCAGTTTTGCGCAATACGGACGTGGCTACAGCAACAGGGCCGACTGGCGCCGTGACAATGTGAACGTGCTGATAAAGGAAATCCACGAGACGGTGCGTGCCTGCAAGCCTTGGGTGAAGTTCGGCATTTCTCCGTTCGGTATATATAGAAATAAGAAAAGTGATCCCGACGGAAGCGATACACGTGGCCTTCAGAATTACGATGACCTGTATGCCGATGTGCTGATGTGGGTAAACAAAGGGTGGGTGGATTATAACATTCCCCAGATTTATTGGGAAATAGGCCATCCTGCCGCCGATTATGACAAGTTGGCTCGTTGGTGGGCCAAGCATGCCTCGGCGCGTCCGTTGTTTATCGGCCAGGATGTGATGCGCACGGTAAACAAGCCTGATGTGCACAATCCGTTGCAACACCAGCTGCCTGCCAAGATGAAGCTGCAACGTTCGCTTCCTGCCGTGCAGGGCAGTTGCCAGTGGTATGCGGCTGCCGTGGTAGATAATGCCGGCAATTACCGCACGATGCTGGAAAAGGAGTACCACCGTTATCCGGCCCTGATACCCGAATCTCCTTTTATGGACGACAAAGCTCCGGGTAAGGTGAAGAAACTGAAAATGGTATGGACCGGCGATGGACCTGTGCTTTTCTGGACGGCTCCGAAGGCAAAGGACGAGATGGACAAGGCAGTGCAATATGTGGTGTATCGTTTCGACAAGAACGAGAAAACCAACTTGGAAGATGCTTCCCGCATTGTCACCATCACGCGCGACACGTTCTATCCGTTGCCCTATCGGGACGGAAAGACGCAATGCCGCTATGTGGTGACCGCTTTGGATCGCTTGCACAATGAGTCGAAAGGGGCAGGGAAGAAGGTGAAACTCTAGCCGGCTGTCCCTTCATCATAGTGTATCAGCTTTGTCATTTGTTTCTTCCTTCTTTCTTTCATTCATAGATGAAAGCAACAGCCTGTGTGCTCTTGATGGCAGATGTGAAAGGACGCTGGAAGGGCAGCTGAAAGGGGAATGTGTATCGGGTGGTGGAGAATTAAAATGAAATGATAGAGTTTTTGTGATAGGAAATGTCTCATATTTACAGGAAATAAAGTCACTTTATTGAAAAGAAATGTCTACTTTTGTTCTTGATATTCACACTTGAAAGGTATAAGAAGATGAGCAACACACTTTATCCCATCGGCATCCAGAACTTCGAGAAGCTTCGGAAGAACGGTTATCTCTACATAGACAAGACCGCACAAGTCTATCAACTGGCAAAGACCGGCAGCTACTATTTCCTGAGCCGCCCCCGGCGTTTCGGCAAAAGCCTGCTCATCTCTACTTCGAAGCTTACTTTCAAGGAAAGCGTGAACTGTTTGAAGGACTTGCCATCGAGAAACTGGAAAAGGAGTGGAAACAGCATCCCATTCTGCACCTCGACCTGAACATCGAACGGTATGACACCCCCGAAAGCTTGAACGACATTTTGGAAAAGAATCTCGCCAAATGGGAAGGAGTGTATGGTACCAATGCCTCCGAACGCACCCTCTCTCTGCGATTTGCCGGCATCATTGAACGCGCCTACGAACAGACAGGCCTGGGCGTTGTCATCCTCGTGGACGAATACGACAAGCCCATGCTGCAAGCCATTGGCAACGAAGCCCTGCAAGAAGAGTTCCGCAATACCCTGAAGCCCTTCTACGGTGTGCTGAAGACGATGGACGGTTGCATCCAGTTCGCATTCCTGACAGGAGTCACCAAGTTTGGCAAGGGCAGCGTGTTCAGTGACTTGAACAACTTGGAGGATATTTCCATGTGGAACAAGTACATAGACATCTGCGGCATCAGCGAACAAAAGCTGCACCGCTATTTAGAGGCTGAGATGCACGAATTCGCCGAAACGCAAGGCATCACGTATGAAGCCTTCTGCCGGAAATTGGGAGAATACTACGATGGCTACTATTTCACACACAACTCCATGGGCATCTACAACCCCTTCAGCCTGCTCAATGCCTTCAAGCGCAATGAATTCGGCAGCTACTGGTTCGAGACCGGAACCCCCACTTACCTCGTAAGTCTGCTGAAGAAGCATCGCTACAACCTGGAACGCATGGCCTATGAAGAGACCGATGCCGACGTACTGAACAGCATTGATGCGGAATCGACTAACCCCATTCCGGTGATTTACCAGAGTGGGTATCTCACCATCAAGAGCTACGACGAACGCTTTGGCATCTACACCTTAGGCTTCCCAAACCGCGAGGTGGAAGAAGGATTTATCAAGTTCCTGCTACCGTTCTATGCAAATACCAATAAAGTAGAAGCCCCTTTCGAGATACAGAAGTTTGTCCGCGAAATAGAGTCGGGCGACTGCGATGCCTTTTTCCGACGACTGCAAAGCTTCTTTGCCGATACCCCCTACGAACTGGTGCGCGACCTGGAACTTCACTACCAGAACGTGCTTTTCATCGTCTTCAAGCTGATGGGATTCTACACAAAGGTAGAATATCATACCAGCGCAGGGCGCGTGGACTTAGTGATGCAGACCGATAAGTTCATCTACCTCATGGAGTTTAAGCTGGAGGGCACTGCCGAAGAGGCGTTGCGGCAGATTGAAGAGAAGCACTATGCCCGTCCTTTCGAGGCAGACCCACGCCGCCTGTTCAAGATAGGGGTGAACTTCAGCAATAAAGAGAGGAACATTGAGAAATGGATTGTGGAATGAAGCAGGCTTCTGGCCCACTATTCACTAAATATATTCAGTGAAATTCAGTTTTATAGGTTATCTTTGTATATCAGTTATTTGTAGATGTTTTCATTTGGTTTGAATATTCACGAAATTTCACGGTTTTAGAAAACATTGGTACTATTTGATACCATATTTCAGGATATATTTTGTACCTTTGCACCATAGTAACCAAGATATATCGCGTATGGATTTCATCTTCATCAAATCATCCAAGGCAGGAAAGGAGGACTACGGTTCCATCTATGCCCGTGTGCGCAGCGGAAAGGCAAACATGAAAGTCGTGACGGGCTTCACCATCAAGCAGCTTGAATGAGAAAAGTACCGCAGCCTGCAATACACCTCGTCAGCCCTGATGTCAAGCATCGGAATAAAGTACGGGCAGTTCGCCCAAGTCCTTGCGAGGATAAAGGCGGCATTCGAGGCGGACGGTTTCAATCCCAAGGAGGCAAAAAACATCATCGAGAGCGTGAAACACGATGTGCTAAACGGGATGATGCAGATTGTGGAGGTCAAGCCCAAGGGCAAAATGCTGTTCGAGGATTTCCTTACCTCTTATATAGAAGACATGGAAACCGGACGGCGCACCAAGAAAGGCCGTACCGTGAAAGTATCACCTGCCTATATAAAAGGTCTGCGCATTATCCAGAGACAGATTCACAACTACCAAAAGGAGACCCACCGCAAACTCGGATTGGATGACATGACGATGGAAACACGCAACAGCCTTGTCGGTTACTGGAAGGAGCGTGGTCTGATGCCCAACGCCATCAACTCGTACATGACCGATGTCCGCACGGTGGCAAAGGCGGCCTACGAGGATAAACTGACCAAATGCGATGATTTCCGTCATTCCGACTTCGTGCCGAAAAAGGAGGAGGTGGACAACATCTACCTCACGCCGGAACAGATACAGGAAATGCTTGACCTCGACCTTTCCACTTTCATTATAAAAACATCTATTTAAGAGTTGACCATAAAGAAGTATTTTTCCAATCGCAATCAAATCCCATCGCAGCTATATCTATTGACGGAAAATCCGTCAACAGTTCCGAAAGTTTTTCGTTGAAGTTGTTGTTGGGAGAAACCGAAGAGAGAAAGTATCGGATTATACACAGTCGATAGTAGATTCGTTTCTTATCAGCTTTTGAGGTATCAATCCATGCGTTTTTAGTCTTTTTAGGTTCAGCAGGATTCAGCATAAAATCTCTGTTCCATACTCTCGCATGGTGACAACACATATTGCGGAGGTTGGCAAGTACCGTCAGCCACGAGACAAAAACCTGTGGTTTCAAACCGAAATAACCTGCAATGCGCTTCATTAGTTGGTTGCTGGCTATATTGGAATAGATGTAGTTCAAATTACCGAAGGACAACACTTCCGTTATCATCCATGCAGGAGGGTAGTCCTCAATAAAATTTTGTCGAAAATCTTCAATGTAATCTTCCTTGCTTGAAGCCAGTTCCTTGTCTATGATTGCCAATGTTTGATTAAATTTATCCGCATTGGCAAAGTATTCTGGTTTTGTTATCCAAAACTTGTCTCCCAATTCTTGGCATCCGACATTTGCCAATACGCTGCGAATGGCAACCTCTATTTTCTCTATTTCATTGAAAAGGAGTATGCGTAGTTTCTTGTCAAAGCGATAGAGAGTTAGGACTTGCTCAAAAGTTGTTCCCTCTTTTAGTACCAGCTCACTCTTAGGGCTTTTATAGAATGGGTAAATGTATGCAGACAAACGATGATAACCAATGTTCATCAAATAATTTTCCACCCTATGCTCATCTTTTATAAGCATCCCCCTTGATTTTAATACTTGAACTATCTGTTCCGGAGAAGAGTACGGTTTGGCGAAACTTGTTTTCATATATGTATAATAAAAAAACGACCCGCCGATTTGAGCATTGTGAAGAGGCTTGGCAGGTTCTAATGGTGCAAAGGTAGTAAAAATGTTTGGAATAACCAAATAATCTGTGATATAATCACTCGAAAAACTTGAAACACAGATTGAATAGCTATATCTTCGCAAAACAAATCAGTATTCAATAGAGCATAAGTCAGAATTTCAATGTAATTACCACAAAGACTAAATATTGGTACTAAAATGATACTAAATTGCAGACTTGCTCTTATTGTATCATTGCAAATTGCATAATATCAGATTATTATAAAAATACGTATCTTGCACTCCACAATCCACCTCCTTACATACGACTTTTCTGTGCCTCTCCCGCACCTGTTCCTTTGTACTTGTTCTTGGCGGCATTGAACTTATAACGGACGGTCAGGCTGAATGTCCGCCTTGCCTCTGTCGCCATCCGCAACGTACGAAGTCCACTGTACACCAACACATCCGAACGTGATGTATTGAAGGCATCGTCCAGTTGGAACAGGCATGAGAAGCGTTTCTTGAAAAAATCTTTTGAAAGCGAGAAATCGGCATACCACTGTACTTTCTCAAGTTGCGCATTGGTGCTGTGTCCCTTTGTCATCAATGTCGCATCTGCGCTCAATAAGAGCCCCCAAGGCAACTCCAGACTGTTTTTCCACAGAAAACTGCCTATGGGATGGTTTAGACAACGACGCCCCTTGGGGTGTCTGCCGTGTACCATTGTTGTTCAACGCCGGCTATGAATTGCGGGTTCCAACAGCCTATCTTCGGGCTATATACGGCTAGAGCTGATACTTTGTCGTATGCAGCGATGTTTTTTTCATAAATCAAACTGATGGCCGGTTCGTCGGGCGAATAAGTGTCGTAATAACTCACCATCTCATTCCGCACATGCTGGTAGCCAAGGGAGAGGTAAAGCTGCGCATACGAGAAGTCCAACGTCAAATTATGCCTCAGCATAGGTTGCAAAAGCGGATTCCCACTTTCGTAGGTATAACGGTTGAGATAGGTGATGGCACCGCATAGTTGGCTGTAGTTCGGGCGTGTGATGTCGGCCGCATAACTCAGTTGTAACTGCGTTTTTCCCAAGGGATGGAAGAATGATACGGAAGGGAACACATTGTCATAGGTACGGCTCTGTTCGTCCACCTTCTTTCCAGACAGCAGGTAGTCGGACTTCATCCGCTCGTATCGCACGCCTGCCTGTACGCCCCCTTGTCCCAGCGGATGGCTGTACTCGGCAAATACGCCCCATATTCCTTCCCTTATTTCGCTGTCATCGTTTTGCAGGATGCCTTCTTCGTTGTAGTAAAGGTTTGTGCGGTTGTTGTGCGAATATTCGGAACCAACCGACAACTCGCCGCCTGCCATGCCTCTCGAAAGCATCAGTTTGGCTGCATACAGGGCATTTTTGTTATTGCCCAAGGTGGTGATGGTGGCGTTGCTCTCGTTTCCGTCTTCGCCACGCACTTGTTCCCGTCCGCGTTCCGTCTCGCTCGTTTCGTTCCATATCCCGTCGGCATTGAAATCCACTGTCCATTTTTTCCATTTGCCATAATAGTAAGCGTTCACACGGTGGTCTGTGTTCTGTTCATTGCCCGCATTCATGTTGACGGCATCTTCGTTCCACTGTCCATCTTGCAGAAGCGTGGTTGCCATGTCGAAGTTTCTTCGTTCCTTAGGTGTCCGTTTGTAGGTGTAGCGTACACCTAAAGACCTTTCCGGTTCTATCTGCCAGTTCATCGAGAGCATCCCCGACAGGAGTTGCTTGTGCGAACGGTCCTCGTATCGTGAATCCTGCTGCCATAGCTGGTTCAGATAGGTGTCCTGTTCCACTGTTTTATACGATTCGCTTTTACGGTCCGAACCATATAACATTCCCGTTAGGTCGAATCCGTTTTTGCGGTAATTGAAGTTCAACTGGTCTAGCACAGACCAGTCGTAGCGATATTTTGTCACCAGTCGATTGTTGAATCCCCATCCGTCTCCTTGCGCCTTTTTGGTCACAATGCGCACCACTGCCTTCACCGATGCCGCATAGCGTGCCCCCGGATTGTTCACCACTTCCACCGATTTGATGTTGTCGCTTGCCAGCCTGTCCAATTCCGTATGGTCGCGCACTTTTCGTCCGTTGATATATACCTCCGCTGTTCCACGTCCGAACACGTTCACTCTTCCTCCATCGGCCGATAGTCCGGGAACCCTGTTCAGCAAGTCTTCGGCCGTTCCTGCCTTTTCCAGTATGCTGCCAGCTACAGCAGTGAGTCGTGCTCCGTCTTTCAAGCGTGTTTGTGGCAGGTCGCCTTTCACCACCACCTCGCCCAGCTGTTGGGTGTCGGCCGAAAGCTGCAATGTCCCCATGTCGCCGGCAGTGCAATGCTTGTGCAACGTGGTATAGCCGATACATGAAATGCGCAACAGGTATTTTTCCTCTGAAGCGCTTATATGGAAAGTTCCCTCTTGGTTGCTGATCGTTCCTTGGACAAAGGCCGAATCGGGTAGTGATAGCAAAACGACATTGGCAAATTCTACCGGAGCTCCTTGTTCATTCGTCACTTTACCTTTCAAGATTTGTCCCATTGCCGCATTGGATACAAGCAGGGATGCAAGTAAGTATAGAAGTTTGTTGTTCATCCTATCTGTTTTAAGGGAGGTTCTGTTATTTAATATTTAAGACTGGAAAAAATGGACGACAGAACCTCATTAGCCTCCACATTCTAGTCTTGCCAATTGCAAAGTTAAGCAATCTCGTTAATATCTCCTAGATATATTCACGCCATACATATTCTCTCTTGGTTATTTGTTGATTATAAACACGACGCAACTTCTGAATTGCACTGCAAAGATCATATTATCCAGTCCTTAAAAAACGGACTAAGCATTTTTTTTATTAAAAAAACATTCAGGCAAAGGGTTATGGTGGAAGAATCACAAACGTAAATGCTGTTAGGCCTATGAAAAAACGTATCTAAACCATTGAAAAAGTCATGCCTGCAAACATTTTCCCTGTAAGTCCGAAACAAACGGACTAAAAAACAATACTTTTGTGAAGTAACTAATAAAAAGAATTATTTAATCCGATATGGAAACATAAAATAAAACGGATGTCAAACCCATTAAAAAAACAATATGAAGAAATTTATTTTACTGCTCGTAGTGTTATTAAAAGCGATCATAATGGATGCACAGACGCTTTTCGGCTCATTGGTTGATGAAAAGGGAAAACCTATCAGTTTTGCCAATATCGTATTATTGTCACTTCCTGATACCATTTTCCTATCAGGAACCATCAGTGACGAGGCGGGAATGTTTTCTTTAGAAATTCCTACGGACGCCCATGTGTTGTGCCGCATCTCTTCTGTAGGCTATCAAACGATTTGCAATGAAAACCATGGAGGTGGAAACTGGGGAACAATTTGCCTGGCAGACGACACCCAATTGCTGGGAGAAGTGACAGTGAAAGGATACAGGCCACAGACACGTATGAAAGGAGATGCCATGGTCACCAAGGTAGAAGGCACCATACTGGAAAAGGCAGGAACAGCAAACGATTTGCTTTCTAAAATACCAAATGTCTCAACTGAAGACGGAGTAGTGGAAGTGTTCGGACGCGGAACTGCGGAAATCTACATCAACGGACGCAAAATGAGGAATACATCTGAACTGGAACAGTTGTCATCAGAACAAATCAAATCGGTAGAAGTAGTAAGTAATCCGGGAGCGCGCTACAACGCTTCGGCGAAAGCGATAGTCAGAATAGTAACTCAAAAGAAGGCAGGCGATGGCTTCGGGCTGGCCAACAGAACGGTGACACGCCATAGACGTACCTACGGATGGAGTACATTCGACCAAATCGACCTACACTACAACACAAACCGATTCGATTTGTCGGGGATGTTGTATGGCGGTGTATTCCGGAGCGGAAACAATCAGCGAATTGTCATGAAAACCCATTTAGACAAACTTTGGCAACAGGAAATGGATGCCACTTATGCCAAGACACGGAGCGACAATTTGGCAGGAAACCTTTCTCTAAATTATCAGTTCCATGAGAAACACTCAATAGGTATGCGTTATGGAACGGATCATTCGACAAATACGGACGGTGATTGGCGCTACCACTCGCAAGTGTTTTGCGATGGAGAGTTATACGAAAAGAGCGACAGTCAGATGCTGACCGATACCCCTTCGCAACGGAACGAAGCGAATCTGTATTACAACGGACAAGTGAATGAATGGCACATAGATTTCAATGCGGACGGTTTGTGGAATAAGACAAAGGAAGAGCAACACACCACAGAAAGGATTAATGAAAATGAAGAACGGCGAATACAAACATTCAATGAGAACAAAGGGAACCTGTATGCGTCCCGGCTGACAGCCTCACATCCGTTATGGCAAGGAACCTTATCACTGGGAGGCGAATACTCACATACCGAACGAACCAACCTATACCAGAACTTTGAAGGGATTCTTTCAGACGATGACAGTAAGATTAAAGAAGGAAGTGTATCCGGATTTGCCGACTATACCTGTTCCTTCAGAAAAGTCAGTGTGCAAGCAGGCATACGCTATGAACGGGTAAAATTTGATTATTATGAGGCAGGCAAGCACATAGATATCCAGAGCCGTCGGTTTAACAATATATTCCCGTCACTGAACGTCACCTTCCTCATCGGGAAAGCACAGTTCCGTCTGGGGTATTCCGAAGACATAACTCGCCCATCTTATAACAATCTACGAAATAACACATATTATGCCAACCGCTATACCTATCAGACCGGGAATCCGTTTCTAACTCCCACACTTACACGCAACCTGTTGGCAGCAGCCTCTTACCGTTGGTTGAACTTGTCCGTGGGCTACAGTCATGTCAGAGATGACATGATGCAAATGAGCGAAGCCTATTCGGAAGAAACTCCCACCATCTCTTTGCTTAAAGTAGTGAACATGCCTGCATACGACCGGATAGCTGCTTCGGTGACACTTGCTCCCACATTCGGCTTTTGGCATCCGCGACTTGCTGCACAAATCTATAAGCAATGGTTGTCAATGGATGGAGTCGATGAAAAGATTTCATTAAACAAACCTATCTGTACTTTGACGTGGCGCAACAACTTTTCTCTTCCTGCAAACATTATGGCAGACGTGGACGTCGTTTACAATACATACGGCACCATGCAGAACATGTATCAACAAAAAAATGCCTACAATATATCTTTCTCTTTGTACAAGTCCTTCTGTAAAAAACGCTTAACCATACAGATGCAAGCGAACAACTTACTGGAGACCGCCAATTACGATGCTTTGATATATAGCGGAATACGCACCATGACGGATTATATCACAACCTTCCGCCAATGCTCGTTTACCCTCCGTTATAAGTTCAATCAGGCCCAAAGCAGATACAAAGGAACAGGAGCGGGCAAGTCTCAGAAAAGCAGAATGTGATTTTAAGTAACAATTCAGCGGATGTAACATTCCAGGGTTTAGCGAATGCTTCAATATGCTC
>CAMWGU010000018.1 GCA_947173895.1 uncultured Bacteroides sp.
ATGTCCGACTGTGCACGCTGCTGTTCCGACAAGTTGTTGAACTGAACCAGATTTTCTATTCCGCCCCTTGTCTCCACTCCATACGCATTGGCCGGCATAGAAGAACTTCTGGGTGCATTGGGCAAAGGCAGATAGCCGTCCATACGGGCGGAAGACGAAAAAGTCCCGTTTCCCGTAGAAAGCCCTATCGACCAATTCCGTTCCCGCTTCCTGCCGGAAGCCGCATAAGCATACTCGCTCTTTTGAGCCTGATGATAAGAAGACCTGCCGGTTTTCTTCCGCCGCATCCGTTCTGTCACATCCGGTGCCTCTGCCTGTTCTTCGGGATAGTTTTCTTCTGTCTGTATCTCTTCTGCCTCCTTGCCTGCCAAGTCTTCCCGCGCCACAACCGCCTTCTTCAGAGCCAGGCTTGGGGAGCCGGCCGCAAGCTGTCCGGCAGCCCGATGGGCAATCCGGGCCATCGGTGGTTCGGAAACAACCGCGCTTTCTCTCCATCCGTCGGGTTCATGCAATGAATCCAACTCCGCCGACTGCTGCACCAGATAGTCGGCCGAAGGCGATTGCCAAAACCATACCGTCAATGAAGACACCAGCACCAGCAGGGCAACAGCCGCCACGCCCTGCCAACGGCGCCACATCGGGATAGCCTTCGGAGTGGCATCCAGCTCTTTCTCCAGCTGTTCCCACAAGCCGGCCGGAACCGGTTCCGAACAATCCTCCATCCGGGTACGGAAATTCTGTATCCATTTATCTTTTTCTTTCATTCCCATATTCTCTTTCTATAATCATTTACTTTTTTCATCAATAAAGCCTTGGCCCTATACAATTGGGAAGACGAAGTATGCTCGGTAATGCCCAACAATTCGGCTATTTCCTTATGCCCCTTCTCTTCCAGCACATATAAATTGAAGACCGTCCGGTAGCCATCCGGAAGTTCCTTGATAAACTGCATCAAAACAGATTGCGGAATCTGTTCCAAGTCTTCTTCATCTCCATCCACCACATCGGGCAACTCGTTTACCACCACCTCTTGGCTCATTACATTCTTCTTGCGCAGATATCCCAATGACTCGTTTACCATAATACGCGTCAACCATGCTTTCAAAGAACCTTCTCCTTTATAAGTAAATTGTCCGAACGAGCGGAATACATTCAAAAATCCGTCATGCAAAACGTCCTGTGCCACCTCTCTATCACCCGTGTAACGAACACAAATGGCCATCAACTGTCCGGCATAACGCTCATACAATTGCTTGCGTGCAAAGTTATCGCCCTTGCCGCACCGTTCCACCAATTCTGTTTCATTCATTGTTTGTGACACTACTTCTTTAATTATAGAAATGACGGGATTGCAAAAATACTGCATCGGAAAGCATCTTTTTTTTAGTTAAACACATTTAACACTCCGGCAAGCAGTAAAACCGACCGCCCTGCATTTTAACCATAGAAACATCATTTAGAAACAAGAAATATGAAAAGATATCATGCGATACTCACTGTAACCATTGTGATGGCACTGACAGCCTTCACCACATCTTGCCAAGACTATGACGACGACCAAGAGTTTCTGTCGAATGTGGACATGGCCTACAACGCCACCCTGGCTACACTGGTGGAGCCGAACTTTCCTGCCGGAGTGGCAACCATAAAGAAAGACAACGAAGAATATGCCTATGTGGTCAATCCGGGAATACTGTCGCAATATGGCATACAGCATGCAGGCGACCGCATGTTCTGCCGGTATATCGGTGTGGAAAGCCCCGCCGGAGCACAAGACAGCAGAGCCCCTTACATCCGCATCACCGAACTACAGCAGATCCTGACCAAAGACATCGATATCCTGACCGACACAGAAACGGATGTGTATGGGAATGACGGAATCAATTGCATAGCCCACCATCTGGGAAAAGAATACCTGACGCTGCAATTCCAGATATACGGCTCCAACACCGGCATCAAACACCGCATCAGCCTGGTGGCCAAAGAGGGCGACATGCCCGACAAGGACGGCCTTCTAGCGGTAGAGTTGCGCCACAATGCCGAGGGAGACGGAATGGTATTCATGGGCCGGCCCGGATACGTATCTTTCTCCTTGGCCGGTGCGCCCGGATATGACGAAGGGACGCTAAAAGGATTCAAGATAACCTATCGGTCCATTTCCGATGGAAAAAGAACCGTTACAATAAGTTATGTCGATACCAAAGCATTACAGAATTTTCCATTCGCACAAGAAACATGGTCCAACACAAAGATTAAATGACTCTTAACAACTAATTCCTTGTCTGCTTATTGTAATGAAAGGCTGTATCCGAACAAGCTTCGGTGCAGCCTTTTTTATTGAGATTGCCCGCAAGAAACAATCTTGCCTAGAAAACACATTTATCCGCCTGTTTATTTGCATTTCTCCTTTTCCTTTCTTACATTTGTATAATTGGTATCTATTCACCACAGCCGTGGTTAATACTAGTCACCCACGTGATTAAATCTAACCACTCGGGTGGTCAGGCTTAACCACGGACGTGGCAAACGAACACCAGATAGACGTTAACATAAAAACAACCGTATGGCAATACAATTTGATTGGTATGAAAACCCCAAAACCTCCGAACAACAAGGAGAAGAGAACCTGCTGCATCCGCGCCTCCGGCTGAACGGGAAAGTGAACACGGCCCAACTCCGCGCCCGCATACAGAAATATACCACACTGACAGAAACAGACGTGGTGGCGGTGCTCGACGCGCTGTCGCACGCCATGGGCGAGGAACTGGCAGACGGAAAGCAGGTACATCTGGACGGCATCGGCTTTTTCCGCCCCAACCTGGTGAGCACCGAGCCGGTGACCCAAAAGACGAAACGCAAGAACACGAAGGTGAAACTCAAGGGAGTGGTGTACCGACCCGACCAATTGCTGATGGACGAGGTGGGAAAGGTGAAGGTGCAGCGCACCCGGTTTCCATTTCATTCGAGCAAACTGACCGAAGAAGAAATCGACGAACTGCTGACGGAGTATTTCGCTACCCACGACTTTGTGCAGCGAAAGAGCTTCCAATTTCTGTGCAGCATGACGCAAACCACGGCCAACCGTCATCTACGCCGCCTGTGCGAGGAGGGAAAACTGAAGAATGAAGGACTCCCCAAACAACCGGTCTACAAGCCGGCAAACGGACATTACACAGCCACCAAACAAGACAAGGACGGGAAAGATGCGTGAGCAACATCCGTGCACCCCCATCGGACACAACAGACATCGCCCCCCTTGCCACGCCGAAAGAAATCAGGCACCAAAGGCTTTTCGTGCAGAAAACCTGTCATACGGCAAGAGGGGCGCATCTGTTCATTATTCCACCCTGTGATGCTCCCACAGCCGGTATCCTCTCAGGAAATCGGCCACCCCCATCCGCTTCTTACCGGCCAGCTGCAAAGTAAGAACATTGATGAACCCGTCCTCTACCGCCACCTGAAAGCAAGTCTTTCCGTCCGTACGGATCTCGCCCGTCTTCATCGCATGGGAAGCAAACACTTTCTCCGTCTCGTATATCTTCAGGGTCTGACGGACACCGTCGGGCGCACACAACTCCGTCCATGCAGCCGGATAAGGAGACAGCCCGCGAACAAAATCGTAAACCGGCTTCACCCCTTTGCTCCAGTCTATGCGGCAAGTGTCCTTAAAGATTTTAGGAGCCGGACGCAAAACGTCCTCCCCACATACCAGCTCTTCCTGGGGGATAGGCTTGACACTCCCATCCAGAATGGCGTCGACGGTCTCCAACACCAAATCTCCCCCCAGACGCATCAGCTTGTCATGCACTATTTCCACATTGTCCGTATCGGCTATGGGGACACGCACCTGCTGGATAATCTCGCCCGTATCTATCTCATGCTTCAGAAAGAAAGTCGTGATGCCGGTCTCCGTATCTCCGTTTATCACAGCCCAATTGATAGGAGCCGCCCCCCTGTACTGGGGCAGCAAGGAAGCATGCAGGTTGAAAGTACCCAAACGCGGCATGCTCCACACCACCTCGGGAAGCATGCGGAAAGCAACCACAATCTGCAGGTCGGCCTCCAAAGCCCGGAGCTCTTCTACAAAAGCCTCCGCCTTCAGCTTCTCCGGCTGAAGCACGCGCAACCCCTGAGAGACCGCATATTCTTTCACCGGACTGGGCTGTAACACACTGGCATGGCGGCCCACAGGCTTGTCGGGCATGGTAATAACTCCCACCACATTATATCCTCCCTCGACCAATCGCCGCAAACTTTCCACAGCAAAGTCGGGAGTTCCCATATATACAATTCGTAAATCCTTCTTTTCCATTATCATAATCCTTTCTGTTAATCTTCCGAGAAATCAACCAACACCTGTCGGTATGAATTAAATATTTTCGATTTGGACACAAAGCCTTTATACTTGCCCTCCTCGTCAATAACGGGCAGATTCCAGGCCTTTGTATCATCAAACTTCTTCATCACCTCCTCCATCGAGTCGGCCAAGTAAATCCGTGCGGCGGGAGAGACCATAAATTTCTCTACCTTGAACCGGCGATACAGTTCCTGGCGGAACATGATGTTGCGGATGTCGTCCAGCACCACAATACCCAGCAGTTCCCCCCGGGTGTCTACCACTGGAAACAAATTACGGCGCGCCTTCGAAATGACCTTCACCATCTCGCCCAAATCCATATCGGGACGCACTTCCTCAAAGTCAGTCTCCACCACGCTTTCGATGTTCATCAAGGTCAGTACGGCCTTGTCCTTATGATGGGTCAGCAATTCTCCCTTCTTGGCCAGACGCATGGAGTAAATGCTATGCGGCTCAAATATCATAATCGTGAGATAGGAACTGACAGACACCATCATCAAAGGAAGAAACAAATCGTAGCCGCCGGTCAGTTCGGCAATCAGGAAGATGCCCGTCAGCGGGGCATGCATCACTCCCGACATCAGTCCTGCCATGCCCATCAGGGCGAAATTCTTCTCCGGAATATATGGACCGAGATGAAACTCATTGCAGAAATGCGCGAAAATGAAACCGGCGATACAGCCCAGAAACAAACTAGGTGCAAAGATTCCGCCGCACCCCCCTCCACCATTGGTGGCACTGGATGCAAACACCTTGAACAGTATAATCATGAACAGATAGACAAGCAGCAGGTTGTCATATCCATAGAACACAGAGTTGTTCATCACCGTATTCCAATCATGATTGGTAACACCGTTCAGCAGCAGATTGATCGTATCGTATCCTTCGCCATAGAGGGGAGGAAACAGAAATATCAGCACACTCAGCATCACACCGCCAATCAGCAGTTTGATGTAGGGATTGGTGTAACGGCGGAAGATGTTCTCCACTCCGTTCATGGCACGGGTGAAATACAAGGAGACCAGTCCGCAAGTGATGCCAAGCAGAATGGCCGAGGGAATGCGCTCCATCAGGAAAGGTTCGTCCAGGTGGAACCTGAACATCGCATCGGGTCCTGTCAGAATATAAGAGACCGTAGTGGCCGTGACGCAAGAGACCAGAAGCGGCAACAGGGAAGCCATGGTCAGATCGATCATCAGCACCTCCAGCGTAAACACCAGTCCGGCAATGGGAGCCTTGAATATGCCGGCCACCGCACCGGCCGCACCACATCCCACCAGCAGCATCAGTGTCTTATGCTCCATCTTGAAAAGACTTCCCAGATTGGAACCGATGGCCGATCCGGTCAACACAATCGGCGCCTCGGCCCCCACCGATCCTCCGAAACCGATGGTGATGGCACTGGCTATCACCGACGACCACGTGTTATGCCGCTTGATGCGGCTTTGGCGGCGAGAAATGGCATAGAGTATTTTGGTCACTCCGTGGCTGATGTCGTCCTTCACGATATGACGGATAAACAGGCCGGTCAGGAAGATACCGAAAACCGGATAGACCAGATACAGCCAGTTGACACCTGTGGAGTCGAAATTCTCTGTCAGAAATGTCTTGATCCATTCCACCAGAAACTTCAAGAACCATGCAGCCAAGGCAGTGAAAATACCGGCCAGAAAGCTCAGGATAAGGATGAACTGTTTCTCTTTAATTTTTCTTTCGCGCCATAGGATAAAGCGCTGCAACACATTTTTCTTCTTTTCTTCTACCATTGCGTCCATGCTCTGCCTTTACTCTCTAATGATCTTCACTTGCCCTCCCTTTCCCAGCTTGATGATGCCGGATGGTTTAGGATGGGCCACCTCGTCTTGCCTATATTCCACAATATAGTCTACCGCCTGCTTCACTTCCTCGCTGATTTCGCCGAAATGGGCCGGCGAAGGCTGCCCGCTGATATTGGCGGAAGTAGAAACAACAGCTTTGCGAAAACGGAAACATAGCTGTCGTGAGAACTCCTCGCGGGTGACACGGATTCCCACACTTCCGTCTTCGGCCAGCAGATTCTCGGCCAGATTGCGTGCTCCGTCATAAATAATGGTCAATGGCTTGGTGGCATATTCAATCAGGTCCCAAGCCACCGGATGTACCTCGTCCACATAGAAATCCACCTTCACATCGCTGTCTACCAACACCAACATAGCCTTGCTGTCGGCGCGTTTCTTTATATCATACACACGTTTCACCGCTTCCGGATTGGTCGCATCACAGCCTATTCCCCAAATTGTGTCAGTAGGGTAAAGAATCACTCCTCCCTTCTGCATCACTTCACAGGCTCTTTTTAAGTCTTCTCTAAAATCTTTGTTCATATCATTACGTTATCGGGTTCTCCCTTTAAAAATTTGCAAATGTAGCAAATCCTCTTGATAATGACGAGTTAAACGGACAAAAAAAGCAAGTGCGCCCCGCAGGAGCGCACTTGCTTTTTTTGTCCGGACTATCCTTTTCCTATTCAGCGGATGCCTTGTTTCTCTTCTTTGGTTCTCATCGTTCAGAACAATGTATTCGCATCCTCCACCAATTCGCCCATAGACCAAGCCGCCCGTACATTCAGTTCGCTGTCTAGAATCAGCACGTCGGCATCCATGTCTTTTTGCAAAGCGCCTTTCCGGTCGCTCACTCCCATAATGCGCGCCGGAGTTTCGGAAGCCATGCGGATGGCATCGGCCAAGGGAACACCTGCTTTGACCATGGTGCGAACCAGCACATCCATAGTGGCAATGCTGCCTACCAATGCGGAATGGTCCGCCATTTTGCAGACCCCGTCTTCTATAATGACATTGGGGTCGGTAACTTTTGTTCCATCCGCTGCCGCGTATGCCAGTGCATCCGTCACCAAACAAGTGTTTTCCACTCCTTTCAGTTTATAGGCCAATTGCAAAATAGTGGCAGGCAGATGAATACCGTCTGCAATCAGTTCGATGGTCATGCCATCGGTCAGATAAACACTTTCTACGGTTCCTTCGTATTTATATTCACGACATTTATGGAAGCCGGGCATGCCGTTATAAAAATGAGCCGTATGGGTGAACCCGGCATCAAAAGCTGCCTTTATCCCCTCATATTCAGACTCCGTATGCGACACGGCAGCCAATATTCCTTTTGATCTCAGATAACGGGCAAAATCCAATGCTCCCGGAAGTTCGGGCGAAGCATCCCAACGCTTGATACAACGGGTGCTTTCCAGCAAAGAGGTGTATTCTTCCTTGTCCGGATTCTTCAGTTTGCCTGCAAACTGATCGCCCGCTCTTTTTGCATTCAGATAAGGTCCTTCGATATGCAATCCCAATACAGGACTGTTTTTCTCGTTCATCAATGCTTCACACACAGCCACCGCCTTGCGGATTTCAGAAAAATGAGAAGAAGACAGCGTAGGGAAAATACTGGTTGCCCCATGACGCTGATGCGCCTTTATGGCTGCGCGAAATGCTTCTTCCGTACATTCGGTAAAATCATGGCCGCCTCCGCCATGAGCATGCATACACACATATCCGGGCACAATGTACATTCCTTTGGCATCAATCAGCTTGGCACCGATCAGAGCCAAATCGCAGTTAGTTACTTCCAATATTTTATTATCCCGTATCAACACTGAACCTTCGTCCAGCCAACCTTGTGGGGTAAAAATCTTACCATTAATAATCTGAGTCAACATGATTAGCAAGTATTTAGATAATATTCATATTCTTTATATGGCAAATGTAAACACTTCTATTGAAAAAGAAAAGGAAATCCTTCATTATCTTTTTTGTTTCTTCAGCGAAAAGACTGGCAGAAACAAAAAGATCCCCAATACAGACATGACCAGCCCGCCTATGGTTCCGGCTGCCAACGGAAACCAAAAGGCTTCCTTTCCTTCGCCTACCATGAAAGGTATGAATCCCAAGATAGTAGAAACGACCGTCAGGAAAATAGGCAGAATCTTAGAATTCCACGCCTTGGTGAAAGCGCGAACCGGCAACAGCAAGGGATAGCGTTTCCTTATCGCATTGTATTCATTCAATATATAGATACTGGCATTTACCGTAATACCGCACAACAAGACAAAGGAAGCAAAGCCACCCTGGTCAAAGTTCAGTCCGAAAAGATAAAACGTCAGGAACACACCGATATAGGATATCGGAATGACGAAAATGATAGCCAGCGGCTGTTTCAACGAATCGAACAGGATGCTGGTAGTAAAGAATATGATGGAAATCACAATCAGCAGCAATGCATATTGCTTGTTGTCGTTCCTGTTCCATGACCAATAATTCTGATCGTCTTCTACAGTATAGCCCATAGGCAATAGCTTATTGAATTCCTCTAAATCTTTCTTCAACAACTTCTTCCCTTGTTCGGACGAACCGATGTACTCGTATTGCAGGCAGAGCCTGTATTGCTGATTTTCTTTAGCCACCTTCTGAGGCGCTTGTCCTTTTTGGACAGTGGCAAAGTCGGCCAGCTTATAGTAATGACCATTGATAACAAGGGGTATATTGACCAAACTCCAGACATCGTATTGTTGTCCTTGAATGGATGACAATTTCAATTGCTCCGTCTGATCGTCGAGCAACACATTTCCACAATAAATATCCCGTCCGAACACCGGACGCAGAACAGTGAACAACTGTGTGGCCGTAATATTTTCTCTTGCCAATTTTTGTTTGTCCAACTCCAAATAAAACTCACTGTAATCATCCTTCCAATAAGAAAATTCCGAATTAACCGTCACTTCCTTGATACGGCGATGGGTCAGCAACTTTTCTTTCAACCGTTCTGTCCAGTAAAAAAGTTCGTCATAATTATATCCATACAATTTCACCCGAAAACTGCCGGCACTTTCGCGTGTATCATTGCTGAATCCCTGATCTTGCAAGCCATATACGCCCCAGCTTCCTCCTCCCAATGTCAGTGCCTTGCTGATGATATTGGCTTTCAGAGTATATGGGAAGCCGCTTCGTTGATGCTCCCTGGTAAAATAAATCTGAATATTGGCCTGACGCGCATTGTAAATATAGGTCTGAAACTGCTTGATTTCACTAAAATCGCTCAAATAGGTTTCCATTTTCTTTATCAGCACATTCATCTGCTCTAATGTGCTTCCATTGGGCAAAGTGGCGTATACAGACAATACTACTTCGCCTTCATCGCGATTGAAATAGCTTCCTTCGTATACTTTTTCTGCAAAAAGACGGAGACTGCCTCCCAAAGCTTTATTGACTACCGGTTTCACCTTTTCTTTATAGGTGGAATTGTCGAATACCTTATTATAATATTCCACCCATTTCCCATCTCCTTCCATTTTATCGGGCAGCATGAAAACAGGTAGACCAAATGCCAGCAGCAACAGCAGGCAGGCAATCACCCTGAAACGGCATAAATAATAAATCAATCCCCGATAAAAACGAGTAAAATAGATAGTCAACCTTTTGAAGAACGTAGGCCTCAATCCTAGACGCTTTTTTCTTTTCTTCCTTGGCCGTTTCTTCTCCAGATTAATCTTGTCGATCATGGAGGGTACAAAAAACAATGCTACAAACAAGGATACTGCCAGGTTGATAATGACCACTGCCGCAAAATCTTGCAAATTCAACCGTATTTTCTCATCCAGGAAGAATATGATGACCAACGCTCCGATTGTAGTCAAAGTAGCAGCCAGCACGGAAACAAACGCTTTCAGATTGCGGCGATGCAAAATGTGATCTGTCATTACGATGGTATTGTCTATCACCAAATTCAATGAAATGGTGATGCCGGCCAATGAATAAAGCTGTATCTCCAAGCCGAACAGATAATAAAAAATAACTGCAACCAATATGTTGACAGATAAACTGGTTACAATAAGGAACAGATAGCGAAAATTGAACGTGATCAATGCCACAAACACCAACAAGATCAAGATGGTCAGTCCGGTACGGAAATAAATTTTATCCAGTTCCTTCTGAATATATTCCGTAGCATCATAACCGATATGCACCTCATAGCCTGCCGGCATCTTTTGTTGCAATTCTCCCATCAGCCGCTTCACCTCCGTGCTCAGCTTCAATTGGTTGGCCGTTTCTTCGGCCGTAATATACAGATAAATGGAATTCAAGCCGTTTATCCGATAATAACTTTGCGGACGTTCCTCCACATGTTTCACCTTGATCAGCTTGTCCAGCGTGACCATCGTTCCGTCTTTTGCCTGTACTTGTATGTCACCCAGTTCAAACGCCAGTTCATTTTCAGTAGACATACATACCAGCCTTATCCATTCCTTGCCGCCCGCGCCTTTTTCAATAGAACAGACCCCTAGAAACTCCTTTTCATAAAAGCTACTGATAGCCTGCTGCACAGCTGTTAAAGAGATTCCCAAACGAAAAAGCTGGCTGCTGTCGTACTCCAACTGCCACTCCATCGGGGTAGCTCCATTCAGGTCTACTTTATAAATGCCTTTCAACTGTCCCAATATCGGTTTGATATTCTCTTCTGCATAACGTTGGATCAGGATAGGATTGGCAGGAGCGTTCAGTGTATATGTGATAAAAGGTCTGGCCGCCTTATCATCCGAACGCCGAGTCGTAATCAGGGGATAACTCACTCCTTTGGGAAGTTGTGGCCACGTCTGTCTGATAATGGTAGACACTTCAAACCGCGTCACATCTATATCCGTATGCTTGTCCAGCTCCAATGTGATAGATCCTCCCCCATTATCCGAAGTAGAGTTTATCTTTCTGATCCCCTTTACCCGGGCCATCATCGCTTCCAATTTGCTGGTCACCTCGGCTTCAATAACCCGTGACGAATTGCCCGGCATGCTAAAAGAAACAGTCAGTCCCGGCAAAGTGCGCGACGGAGCTAATTTTACCGGCAGTAAAGGAACCAATACCAACCCAATAAGTGACAAACAAACAAAAATCACAATCAGGGTAAACGAGGAAAATTTATGCGGATTGCTCATCGATAAATACCTAGATTAAAATCAAACTTATCCGCCAACGAAAAACCGGATTCAAAATCATGTAACGTCAACTTACGTATCTTATAATAATTCAACCAATAATTCTGCAAAGCCGAAATATAATTCTTCTGTGCTTCTTGCTGGCGGTTGAGCGAAAGTGTGAGACTGTTCACATCCGCCTTTCCGATAATGAAACGTTGGCGTGTCTGCTCGTATGCCATGACAGCAAGATCCAAAGCCTCTTCTGCACTTGTTATCAAATCCTGTTGGATATTGAAATCGTTCACTGTCATAATCACTTCTTCCTCCACATTTAACTCTTCCTGACGAGCTGCAATCTTCACAACATTCAGGTTATTCCGTGCCATATTATATTTCCCTTTTCTTACTCCCCAGTCAATCAACGGAATAGACACACTAACTGATACTAGGTCCTGCTGCAGTGGATGCTTGTAAGCATCTCCCAACTTATTTGCCACCTGGTTAAATCCCACACTTGCATTAAAACTGGCATTGAAACGGGATTCTTTTTTTGTTTTATCTACATTACGTTCCGCTTCCAATATATTCCGACGCTGTTCTAAAAATGCAGGATTATTCTCTTTGGCTTTCAGCAATGCCTCATCCACCGGAATCATTTTGCCGGTAGGCCGACCGGGAATATCCAGTTCGATAATGGTATTTTTATCCAAATTCAAAAAGGAAGCTAATGAAAACATAGCACGTTTCAAAGCTATCTGCGCATTCTGCAACGTGTTATGTGCATTTACTTTATCCAGTTTCAAAGTCAGCAAATCGGCACGTGATATGGCAGCTATCTTATGACGCTGAAGCCCGATACTATAAAGTGTATCACTGGATGCTACATTTTCTTCTGCCAGACGGTAATCAGCCTGAGCCATAGCCAGCGCAAAAAAATAGGTCACCGCTTCTTCCGAGACAATTTCTGTATTATAAATGAATTGCTTCTTCACTTTTTCGTACTTCAACGGTTCTATTTTTCGGTCCCAACGAAAAGCATTGTAGCCCAATAGGCTCTGCTGATACCCCACACGCACAGGAATAGTAGAATATTGAGTAGATTTTGAATCACCAAAGTTACGCATAAAATCCAGTTCCGAGTCAATATAAAAAGTACCTCCCGTCCAGTCCAGATTCTGCTTGATACTTAGTCCGCCCGATGCACTAAACATTTGCTGTTCGCGATACACATCCATATCTTCGTTCGAATCATACCGCTGGGTGATATAACGATAATATCTGGCCGGAGTCAGATCCAAAGTCAGACTAGGCAAACGGTTTGCCTTATAAGTACGGAACTCCCAGTATCCGGACAAATAAAGATTCTGATACCTGAAAGCGGATAAAGAACTATCATTTGCAATCTCTATTGTACGATGCAAATCCAGTTTCACCACTTGCTGGGCTTTCCCTCCAAGAAACAGAAAGCATCCCACTATCCATATACTAATGCGTTTCATTTTTATCATGTTTTCTATAGATAAACCAATATATCAAAGGAATAATAAACAAACTGACCAACGTTCCCAACGCCATAGAACCAATCATGGCAACGGATAATGGTTTCTGCATCTCCGAACCCATGTCAGAGGTGAACAACAACGGAACCATTGCAAAAATAGTTGTCAGCGAAGTCATGACAATCGCTCTCAATCTACGCCTGCCTGCCGTATGAATAGCCTCCAACAAAGGAACTCCCGCCTTTCTCAATTCATTGATGGCATCTAATTTCAAAATGGAGTCGTTCACCACAATACCACACGTTACAATGATACCTATGGCCGACATCAGATTCAATGTATGCCCGAAAATCCACAATGCAAGCAACGCAAAAGCTGTGTCAATAGGAATTTCAATTAAAACAATGAACGGCTGCAAAAAACTTTCGAATTGCGCACAAAGAATAAAATACATCAATAGTACAGAAACAAACAGAATCACAGTCAGTTCTTCCATCATCTTTTCATTAGAAAAGAAACTGCCTGAGAAATCCACTTCCCACTCCTTAGCCTTGTCAACTACCTTTTTTATCTTCTGCATTAATTCCGGAGCCTTTTTCACCTCATAGAAGTTCAATGGGATATATTCACCATTTTTTCCAGCCGTAATACTTTTCAAATCCTCGGCCGACACAATGGTTACTAAATTATTCAACGGAATATAATTTACTTCACCGTTATTGTTCGCCATGGTCCTCACTAAAGTCTCACTCAACACCCTGTTCACACTTCTCTCCTCTCCAGCAATAGTGATAGGTAGATATTGCTGATAAGAACGCAACGTAGAAACCTTATTCTCTTTGAAAGCCGTACGGAGCACCCGTGTCAATTCACCGTATGATACATTATAAAGCAACAATTTTTCTTTGTTTATGATCAAATTCATCTGATTACGAAAAGCAATTCCTGTAGGTGCTTTGTCTACCGCTTCCGTTATCTCCTTTTCCAACTTCTGCAAACGGTCGGCCTCCGGTGCCCGCGACTTGTTTGCTGTATGCAATTCTGCTACAATATCCGCTTCTCCTGTCACAAACAATTTCTCAAAAATTGTTTCGGGAGGAGAAAAAGTAATCACTGCTAACGGATACTTCTCTTTTATTTCCTTCTCCAACAATTCTTGCAACGGAAATATTCCAGAAGGCTTTTCCGTCTTGAAATAAAGTTCCGCTTCCGTAGACGATAGTTCACTTCCTCCGTTCAATATATAATCCTGTATACCCACGTATGCCGTATGTTCCACCACTCGGTCGTCTGCCAATTGCATCAACCAATCCACCCGGCTAGTGTTTTCATCCACATGAATATTCTCATTCCATTCTATCCGCGCCACCAACTCGTTTTGGTCAATCTGGGGCATACGTTCCTTCTCCATCGTATAAAAAAGAAACACACACAATGGAAGAGTACACAAAGTACCTGCCAAGCACAATTTCTTGTGTGAAAAGACCCAATCAATACCTTTATCGTAAAAAACGTTTAGCCATTCATTCTTCAGCAAATTATCAAAATGTTTGGAAAAGAAACTCTTTTTATGGATATTTACTTTATAGAATAACAGATAAAGTACAGGTAAAAGCATAATACCTGTGACATAAGATATCATCAGTCCCACTGTGATAGAAAAAGCTTGGTCCATAAAAATGGCTCCGGCTATACCACTCATAAATATCAGAGGAACAAACACAGCTATGGTCGTAAGCGATGAACTGAGCATCGGAGTTATCATCTCTGTAGTACCTATGGCACAAGAACGTTTCAAAGAATATCCCCGCTCGCGATATTGCGATATATTCTCTGTCACAATAATGGCGCTGTCTATCATCATACCTACAGCCAGAATTAATCCCGAAAGTGATATCACATTGAGCGAGACATGACAAAAATAAAAGAAAAAGAATGTGATCACAATAGAAGTGACCATGCTGATTCCAATGACCAATGGAGAACGTACATCTCCCAAAAACAAAACAGCCACAATAAAGATAAACAAGAATCCCAAAGAAAGATTCTGCTGCAAATTTGAGATTGTATAATCCAGCAACTCTGTCTGATTGCGGCATACACTAAATTCAATATCCGGATACAAAGAAGCAAAATAATCGGTCGTTTCTTTCAGTTTCGCCTTCATAACGTCCATATTTTCATCACTTTGCTTAATAATAGCCAGCGTTACTGCCCGTTTTCCTCCTGCCACAGAACGTCCTGTCTCTTTTTGTGATACGATATCCACCTTACAAAGATCCTTCAACTGCATAATACGTTCTCCTTTGCGGATATAGATATTTCTCACATCTTCCGGCGTGCGAAGCAAAGTCGCTATGCGGATATTGTATTCATAATAACCGTCCCTTACCAGCATGCTTCCGGGTTCCACATTGTTAGTGGCAAGTGCATTTTCGATATCTTCTACACTGATACCCGTGATGGCCAGTTTATCTTTGTCCGGAACAATCTGCAAGATGCGCCCCGGCACTCCGGTTATATCTGCCATGGCCACTTCGGACAACTGTTCAATACGACGCTTGACCACATTCTCTGCCAATTCGCACAACTCCAGAAATTGTTGTTCGTTAGTTTCCTTATATGCCCTATCGTTTTTCAGAGTCATATTAACATAGAGTACAGGAATATCTGTCGCACTCGCCTTGATAGCCTTAGGCCGTGTCACTTCTTTGGGAAGACTGTTCATGGCAGCATCTATTTTCTCATTCACCTCAATAAATGCCAAATCGGTATTCACACCAAAATCAAATTCCAGTCGAATGACTCCCGCCCCATCTCGAGTTTCACTCTTAATACTCCTCAACCCGGCCACCTGTAATAATTGTCTGCGCACAGGAGTAACTACCGTATTTTCCAACTCCCGTGCCGAAGAATTTTCTCCTGTTACTTGTATGGTAATCTGAGGGATGGCTATATCGGGCAATAAAGATACAGGTAATGAAAAATAAGTCACCAACCCTATAATGAAGCAGGCGGTAAACGCCATTAATACCGCAATAGGACGTTGTAATAAGAACTTAACCATTTTTCTAAATTAGCTATTGGACAATACTACCTTTTTACCTCATCATTCCGGATGACTTTGACCGGAGCTTCATGTGCCAAATTCACATTGCCAGTCGTTATCACTTCCATTCCTTCTTCCAGTCCGTCGGCTTCCCAACCCACTAAAGTATATTCGTCCATATTCTCCAATCCCGTATGCACATAATTCCACATAGCCTTTCCCTCTTTCAAAGTAAATACCACTTGTTTGCCAGAACGGAGTACAACAGCTGTTTTAGGTATCACCAACTGCTCGCCGACCGAACGTTTCACACTTACTCTCACATTCATACCGTCAAACAATTTGTTACTTCCATCCACACGTGCCTTTACTCGTACCATTCCATTTTCATCGACCAAAGGATTGATTTCGCTTATATTTCCAGTTCTTACCCCAATAGCGGAAGCGTATGGAGTAATTTCCACCTTACCTCCCACATTCAGCAATGGTAATTCATTCTCCAGTACTGTAAAATCCACTTCCATACTTCCTGTACGGATAATTCGGCAGAAGGGTTCGGAAGTCTTGGGCATATTGTATTGTTTCTCAAAAAGATTGGCAATCACACCATCAAAGGGAGCGGTAAGCGTAGCCTGTTCCATATCATATCGGGCAGACTCATACTGAGTCTTACTCTGCTCGTACCCGCTTTTCACTTTAGCCAATTCCAGCACGTCAGTGGGTATTCCATCCAAATTATCAGGTGCATATCCCTGCCCTATCAATACATCTTGCATTTCCAAAGTGGCCTGTGCCAGATTGTGTTTAGTCTGAGCTAATGTATTGTTCCATATCATATCGGGCAGACTCATACTGAGTCTTACTCTGCTCGTACCCGCTTTTCACTTTAGCCAATTCCAGCACGTCAGTGGGTATTCCATCCAAATTATCAGGTGCATATCCCTGCCCTATCAATACATCTTGCATTTCCAAAGTGGCCTGTGCCAGATTGTGTTTAGTCTGAGCTAATGTATTGTTTAGCTTGAACAAATCCAATTGGGCTATTTTTTGTCCTTGCCGTACCATATCTCCATTTTTCACCCAAACGTGTGCCACCACTTCCGAAGAACGGAAATACAAGTCGGCATAATCTTTTGCAATCACCTTTCCGTTACTGATTAACTCATGATTGAATATCTGTTTTTTCAACGGCATCACCGTCACTTCATTGGGTAAAGAAGGAAGCACTGTTTCTACTCCCTCTTTTTCTGTCGCTTCATATTTTTTTCCTGAGCATGCAGCCAATATAGCTACAAGCAATAAGCTTGATGTAAATATGTATAATTTCATGATTGTTTATAATTATGCCACAAATAAAAGACTTTTATTTTAAAAAAACTAATTTTTTCATATATTTTTTTTCAAAACAAGCACACTACAATCTGTTTCGGGTAATTATCACATATCATCAATATAAATTTCTAAAAGACAATGCCAAATCAGATAATATCATTCAACCGTTTGTTTCAAACAATGAATCTAGATATTTCTAAAAAAAGTAGACATTACAATTTTCATAATCCATACAACCATCGTTACTATCTTATTTTTCTTGGCTAATATCCAATATTTTGTTATTTTTGCATATCACTAAATAATAAGCAAAAAAACAATGAGCACAAAATTACAAGGGCATGCACGTGTAGACGTAGCCGATGTCTTGCGGGGACTAGCAGTAATGGGAATCATTATCCTACATTCCATTGAACATTTTAACTTTTATTCTTTTCCCGATACATCCGGGCAAAGTGTATGGCTTAATTTTTCAGACAAAGCCATTTGGAACGGACTATTCTTTATGTTTGGCGGAAAAGCCTACGCTGTATTCGCCCTGCTGTTCGGATTCAGTTTTTTTATTCAGGATGACAACCAGCGCATGCGAGGCAATGACTTTCGTCTCCGTTTCTGTTGGAGACTAGTTCTGCTTTTTCTGATAGGTAATATCAACGCCAGCTTCTTCACAGCCGAAGTGCTGGTTCTTTACTCTATAGTAGGTTTTATCCTGCCACTCACCTGCCGTCTGAAAGACAAATGGGTGTTTGTATCAGCATGCCTGCTATTGATACAGCCGCTACCGCTTTATTACATAATACGAGCCAGTCTTGACCCTGAGTTTGTCACTCCAGTAATTCCAACACGCAGTTTTTGGGATGCTACTTTTGCCGTACAGAGCAACGGCAATTTTTTAGAAACCGTCCGTATCAACTTATGGGAAGGTCAATTGGCAAGTCTCGCTTGGGCGTGGGATCACGGAAGAGTATTCCAAACTGCCGCCCTATTTCTGCTGGGCATGCTAATTGGTCGCAAAGGACTTTTTCTGAAAGAGAATCTGAAAGTATGGAACAAAATACTGGCCGGTTCACTTATTGCTTTTTTCCCATTGTACGGATTAGGCAATATGTTGCCTGATTTCATTACCAATAAATCCATCCTGAGTCCTCTGTTACTAATTTTCACTTCGCTTTCCAATTTTGCATTCATGCTGATACTGGTATCCGGAATCATGTTTGCATTCTACAAAACGAACTTGCATAACACCCTGATCCAAATCATACCATACGGAAAAATGAGTCTGACAAATTACATTACCCAAAGTATTATAGGCTCTATGCTGTATTACAACTGGGGATTGGCATTACACAAACAATTCGGAATCACCGCCAGTTGTGTGGTAGGAATCGTATTCTTTATCTTGCAATTCGCTTTCTGCCGCTGGTGGATGAAACACCATTCGCACGGTCCGATGGAATATATATGGAAACGAGCGACTTGGCTTAAATAAACCTGAGATAAAAACTACATGAGTTCACAAATAATTATGCAAATAGAACATTAGCAATATGTACGAAGAAATCATCAAGCTATTAGAAGAGCATCGGTTAAAGGAAGCATTGGGCCAAATGACTAAATATGCCGCACGTACTTCCAACTGGCAACTGAAAACCGAAATAGAAAGCCTGCAAACATCTTATGATTTGATGCTACAATATACATCAAAAGGAATGAAAGACCCTAATAAGGTGGAAATGTATCACAAAATGCTATGCACGGCATACGAACTGAATGATCAGACTTACACAACCATACAAGCGGAAAACAGTCATGAGGTATACTATAATATGATGCGAGCCTTTGCCAAGACTCCCCCTCATAGTTACGCCAAACTGCAAATGCAACTGGAAACATATACGGAAGATATAGCCACAGCGCTCCTGGCCCATACCGGTCTAAACATAAAAGACGGAGAGATAGATAATATCAGAAAACGCCATGAGGCAGCAATAGACGAACTGTTCGAAAAGATATGGGTGTCTACCCGATGGAACGAAATGGAATACAAAGAAATGGAAGCCTTGTTTCAATCGCCATTGATCCAAGTAAATGATCTTTGTATAATAATCAGCGCGATAACCATGAGCCTGATACAAATCTTTGACATCCGCAAGTTCATGTTCCTGCTGAAAGCCTATACTCATCACGAAACGGTAATAAACCAACGGGCTATCGTAGGAATTGCCCTGACATGCTACTATCATGAAAAACGTATTCTCCTTTATACGGAAGCTACTGCGTACATAAAGAAACTGAACGAAACTTCCAAATTTGCTCAAAACCTGTACGACATACAGATTCAATTATTGACTTCTTCACGAGAAACCCGAAAAATAGACAAAAAAATGCGTGAAGAAATCCTCCCCGAAATGATAAAAAACACCAAGTTCAATCTGAAAGGAACAGACGAAGAGTCTGAAGACCAAAACCCGGAATGGAGAGCTTGGATCGACCATACGGAGGTTAATGACAAATTACGAGAAATGAGTGAATTACAAATATCGGGTGCCGATGTCTACATGAGCACATTCTCACAACTGAAACAATTTTCGTTTTTTCGCAAGATTTCTCATTGGTTCTATCCTTTCGATACTCAGAACCAACATGTCGCCAGCTTGTTTCTTGAGAACAACAAACTCCAAACGTCCATACTCGACATATTGATGAACTCGGATACGTTTTGCAATTCCGACAAATATTCATTTTGCCTCACTATCCTAGAAGTATCAGGAGACAGAAGAGAACTCATATATCAACATCTGAACATACATGAAGAAGCGACCGAAGAACTAAGAGATCACATAAAAAACGCCATGATGTCGGAAGACCGATCGGAATTTGTAAGCAGACAATACATCCATGATCTTTACCGCTTTTTCAAATTATGGTCGAACAGACATGAGATACATGATATATTCGAAGATACATTGGACTTATGGAACAAGAAAACAATATCCAAAACATTGCTGCACAAAGATTACATTAATCAATTGGCAGACTACTTGTTCATTCACGACAATCTGACAGAGGCACAAATCCTTTATAACAAATCAATTAAACTGTATAACCGACAAAGTGCCGAACTATGGCAAAAAGCAGGTTTTATCTATCAAAAGACCGGTGACTACCAAAAGGCCATTGAATATTACCTGCAATCGGATCTGCTGGCTCCCGACAATATTTGGAACAACCGTCACCTGGCACAATGTTACAAAAAAAAAGGTAACTACTCCAAAGCATTGGAACATTATAAAAAGGTGGAACAGGTACAGCCCGACCATTTAAATCTGGCATTGCAGATAGGCCAATGCCTGATGGCATTGGAACAATACAACGAAGCGCTTACCTATTTCTTCAAAGTGGAATACCTGGATAAAAAGCCTTTAAACGCCCGACGGGCCATAGGATGGTGCTCGTTTATCACCGGCAACTACCAACAAGCCCAAAAATATTATGACCTGCTGATTGCAGAGCCTAAACCAATTATGGAAGACTGGATGAACGCCGGACATGTATATCATATTTTGGGCGAAATGGAAAAATCAATCACATACTACCGCAAAGCCCGTGAATTATGCGACAGCCACAATGAGTTTATCAGAAATTACCACAAGGACAAAAAGGATCTGATAAAACAAGGACTCAGCGAAGTAGATCTGTTCATACTTCCTGATGAACTAATCTAAAGCACAATAAGATGATTCCAGTCGGGATAGAAGTTAGACAAACTTCTATCCCGACTGGAATCATTGTCCAAACGATAATTGACATGCAAATTATACGTACCCGAAACCGTGATTCATACAATAGACCGGGCAATGCCGTTTTGTTCTTGAATCGCCCCACAATTCAACAGAATACGACACAACATCTACAACGGACTTTTAAATTTATTTATTCCGAACCATATCTCTACTTTAAAATAAAATCCCTAGCTTTGCAAAAGAAATAAGAAATTAGATTATGAAGCATATACAGAACACCATCTTTCTTCTAACCTCTTTATTCATAATGGTTTCATGCGGAGAAGACCGTAGCGGAGAATACTATGCATTAATAGGGGAAAACCTATGGATAGAGCAAACCATGAAAGAACACTATCTGTGGTATGACAACATGCCGGAAATAAAAGAGAGCGATTACTTTTCCGAACCCGAGAATTTTCTTCAGAAACTGATCTATACGAAAGCGCAAGATGGAAAAGGAGACCCGTATTCCCATATAGAAACGATAAAGTATTCGGATGACGCACGTTCTTTCCTGCAACGCAATGCTACCTACGGGTTTGACTTTGAGCTGATGACCGACCCTACAGGAACTTCGTCACACACCTTTGCACGTGTCTTGTTCGTACTGCCCCATTCGCCGGCTTCAGAAGCCGGATTGGAACGGGGAGACTGGATATCGGCCATAGGCAAAGAGAAATTGACCAGCAATAATTACAGCCAACTGATGGAAGGAGGCCATACGACTTTTGCTCGCGAAAGTTTGGTATTCGATGAAGAAGACACTCCCAGATGGGCAGCAGTCGATACACTGGAAGTGACCGCTGCGCGACAAGTAGAACTGAATCCGTTTTATGTGGATTCCATATATGAAATATCCGGAAAAAAAATAGCCTACATGGTATATAATGAATTCAGCACCGGTCCCAACAACCAAGCTTCTGATACGGAATACAGAGAGCAAATGAGACAAATCTTTGCCCGTTTCAAAAGCCAGTCGCCCGATGCCTTTATTTTAGATTTGCGATACAATCCTGGTGGTTACCTGAGTTGTGCCACCGACTTAGGAAGCTATCTGGTACCGGCCTCAGGATTAGGACAGGTGTTTTGCACCACTTCATACAATGACATTACCCAGCCGCAAACGACAGACTTCTTGTTCAATACAGCGTTAGCATCCGAAAATTTGAACATGAACAAGCTGTATGTATTGACAAGCAAATTCACCGCATCCGCTTCGGAAGCCATCATAAACTGCCTGCGCCCATACATGGGGAAGGACAATGTGATTGTTATAGGCGAAACGACTGTAGGCAAAAATGTAGCCACAGAGCCTTACCAGGACGAGCGCTATCGCTTTGTGTTATGGCCGGTAGTGGCTTACGTTCTCAATTCGGAAGGACAGGCCGATTACGTAAACGGAATCGTTCCCGATTTCACATTAAACGAACGTAGCCTGATCTCTCCTCTCTATCCGCTGGGAGACACCCATGAATTTTTACTGAGAAACACCTTGGCTTACATCACAACAGGAACTATGCCCGACCTGACTTCATCCGAGGCCCGGTCGCTTAACGGACGAACCCTCTATCATTCCTTATCGCAAAGAAGCCAATACGGCATTCGGTTGAATTGACGACCGATTTCCTATTCCTTATTATAATAACAGCCCGGTCTGAAATGGCAACTAGAAGCAGCCATTTCATGCCTGCGGACACGGCATTTTACACGTACGTACGTGTGAGCCTGCGCGACCGTATGTGTAGACCTACACGTACGTATGTGTGAGCCCACACGTACGTACGTGTTTTACGACGCATATAAAAGGGGAAAAAAATAGATAATTTACCCCAAACAAAAGGATACCAACAGATGTTATGTATCCAAATAACCATCAAAAACGAACATAACAATGAAAAAACTAGGTATTACGGCAGCTTTGGCCGTACTTATTGTATCCTGCGGATCGAAAAACAACAAACGTATTGAAATGATGGCCGACCACGAAAACGATTCGGTTTTCGTGGTCGACGAAAATGTATGGGAAGAATTACAAGTATGTAATTACGAAGGGACTCTTCCTTCGGCCGACAGTGAAGGCATTCATTACCAACTGACACTTCAGAAAACGAACCAGGATTCACTAGATACCTATACACTCACTACCACGTATTTAGGCTCCAAAGGAGAATATCAGACACTGACCGACAACGGCACAGTCATTACCCTGACCGGTATCCCCGATGACAGCACCGCCATCGTTTACCAATTGGTATCTGCCACTCCGGAATATGAAAAAATTTATTTTCTGGCAAACGATGACAGCACACTGACCATGATAGGCAAAGACTTTAAAAAAGCACTATCCAAACTAAATTATACATTAAGACAAACGCACTAGTCACACATAGCGTCTTTCACTAAAATGAAAGATGAACAAAAAAGCACCTCAGCCGTTATACCAAAGAGAATAGACACCAAGAACAATATTCACTTTAACAAAACTTGACATGAAAAAATTATTTCCTATCCTATTGACAACATTGGCCTTGATATCTTGCGAAAAAGAAGCGGATATCGACCGGTTAGACAATGAGTACATGGTATTTACCAACCATGATACTAATGCGCAATTCAACGACTGCAATACGTTCTATCTTCCGGACAGCATTCTGATTATAGGCGACAAAAAAGATCCGGAATACTGGAAAGACGAAAAAGCCCGTACCCTCATCGACACATTTGTCTCCCAAATGAATGCTTCCGGATATACCCGCACTTCCGAAAAAGGGAATGCCGATCTCGGCCTGCAAATCAGCTATATAACAAGTACTTATTATTTTCAAGAATACTATAACGATGGACCTTGGTGGGGATACTATCCCGGATATTGGTATCCCGGATATTGGGGAGGCAACTGGGGAGGCGGATGGTATTACCCCTATTCCATCGTTTATCGCTACAGCACAGGAGCCTTACTGGCCGACATGGTCAACCTGAAACATGCTCCGGAAGGACAAAAGGAAAAACTGACTGTGGTATGGAACGCATACATCAGTGGACTGACAGGAAGCGGCAACAGCCTGAACTTGAACCGCACCATCACCGCCATCGACCAAGCATTTACCCAAAGCCCCTACCTGAAAAAAACAAGCGAAAACTAAACTAACATTCACTAAAAACAAAGAAATATGAAGACTATCAAATATTTGATTTTCCAGATGATGGCAGTAAGCGCCATCATCATAACCTTTGCCATTCCGGCTAAGGCACAAATCACCCCGTTTACCTATTTCAATGCAGACTGGCAATTCAATGCTCCCATCAGTAATGACTTTGCAAACAAAGCAAGCGGATGGGGAATGAATTTTGAAGGCGGATATTATGTTTTGCCTGATCTGGCTATCGGAGCCTTTATCAACTACCACACCAATCATCAATACATACCACGCCAAACCCTGCCTGTCAACAACTCGGCCGCATTGACCACCGATCAGCAACATTCCGTTTTTCAACTGCCCTTCGGTCTTGCCACGCGTTACCGATTCAATGACGGTGTATTCCAACCCTATATCGGAATGAAGCTGGGTGCCAATTACACAAAAATGTCCAGCGACTTCTATATCTATGAAGCAACAGACAATACATGGGGACTCTATGTATCACCGGAAATTGGAATAAACATTTATCCCTGGACCAACGGCATCGGTTTGCATCTGGCAGCTTTTTACAACTATTCGACCAACAAAGGAAACGTACTCAATTATGATATAGACAAACTAAACAACTGGGGACTCCGAGTAGGTGTAGCCTTCTAGCCAATAGCTTAACTATTCTGTCAAATTAAGAGGATTATCCGTGTAGGACGCAGGGATAAGCCTCTTTTTTTAATTAATAAAATTAAATTCTGACGAAAGTGTTAATATAATAATTACTTTTGTATGATATTTATTCAGCTAATACAAAAAAAGATATGGAGAAATCCGATAGCATTATTATTATACCCACTTATAACGAAAAAGAAAATATAGAAAATATTATCCGGGCTGTATTTGGACTGGAAATATTTTTCCACTTACTGATTATCGAAGATCACTCACCCGACGGAACAGCAGCAATTGTCCGCAAGTTGCAAACAGAATTCCCCGACCGCCTTTTCATGATAGAACGTAAAGGCAAATTAGGACTGGGCACCGCCTACATAACCGGATTTAAATGGGCGATAGAACACAACTACAATTTCATATTCGAAATGGATGCCGACTTTAGCCATAACCCGAACGACCTGCCCAGACTATATAACAAATGTGCCACAGAAGGATATGACGTAGCCATTGGCTCACGCTATGTCAGCGGAGTAAATGTGGTGAATTGGCCAATGGGACGTGTGCTGATGTCTTACTTCGCCTCTAAATACGTGCGACTCATCACCGGACTACCCATACACGACACCACTGCCGGATTTAAATGCTACCGCCGCCAAGTATTAGAAACAATCGAACTAGGCAGCATCCGTTTCAAAGGCTATGCCTTCCAGATCGAAATGAAATTCACGGCCTATAAATGCGGATTCAAGATAGCAGAAGTTCCTGTAATCTTTGTCAACCGCGAATTAGGCACTTCCAAGATGAATGGAAGTATCTTCGGCGAAGCCGTATTAGGAGTGATTCAACTGAAATTGGGAAGCTGGTTTCGCAAGTACCCACAAAAAAAGAAAACAATATGAAACGTACATGGATAAAAAATGCCCAGATCGTAAATGAAGGAAAAAGCTTTTCAGGTTCCATCGTGATCGAAAACGAAATCATAGCAGAAGTACTGGCAGGAAAAACAGAACCTTCACGCCCTTGCGAAGAAACCATAGACGCCAAAGGATATTATCTGATACCGGGAGTCATAGACGACCATGTGCATTTCCGCGATCCGGGACTGACCCATAAAGCCAACATGCACACAGAAAGCACGGCGGCAGCTGCAGGTGGAGTAACCAGTTTTATGGACATGCCGAATACAAACCCGCAAACCACCACCATCGAAGCACTGAACGCCAAATTTGACAATGCGGCAACTCAAAGCGTAGTAAATTACTCATTCTATTTCGGAGCAACCAACACCAATGCCGACATACTCCCCACATTGGACAAAACCCGTATATGCGGAATCAAATTATTTATGGGAGCCAGTACAGGCAACATGCTGGTAGACCGAATGGAAGTTCTTCAACAAATATTTGCTAATGCAGGAATGTTGATAGCAGCACATTGCGAAGAACAATCCATCATCAGTGCCAACACAGCCTCTTTTAAAGAAAAATACGGAGACGATCCCGACATAAAGTGCCATCCACAAATACGCAGCACGGAAGCATGTGTTTACTCTTCCTCACTAGCCATCCGGCTTGCCAAAGAAAACAAGGCTCGCCTGCATATCCTGCATATCAGCACCGCACAGGAACTGGATTTGCTGGAAGACAAACCTCTGAATAAAAAAGCAATTACAGCCGAAGCCTGTGTTTCACATCTGTACTTCGATGATAAAGATTATGACACATTGAAAGGGCGTATCAAATGCAATCCATCTATAAAGACCCCCAAAGACAAGGACGCTTTGCGCAATGCTTTGTCTACCAACCGGATAGATGTAATAGGTACAGACCATGCTCCCCACTTGCTGGAAGAAAAGGAAGGCGGAGCATTGAAAGCCGTCTCGGGTATGCCGATGATCCAATTCTCATTGATCGCCATCATGGAATTAGTACGCAAAGGAGTATTAACTATAGAACAATTGGTTCAGAAAATGTGTCATGCACCAGCCGAACTTTACTCCATTGAACGACGAGGTTATATCCGTCCAGGTTATCAGGCCGACCTTGTATTGGTAAATCCGAATCATGAATGGACCGTAACAGCCAACTGTGTATTAAGCAAATGCGGATGGTCTCCGATGGAAGGACAAACATTTCATACACGAGTAGAAAAAACATTCATCAATGGCAATTTAGTCTATAACGACAACAAAGTGAACGAAAATCATCGCGGACAAGAATTAAGATTTAAAAGATGATTGTAAATTACAAAATTCACGATGTAAGCGAATACATCAATTGGATTTATTTTTTCCATGCATGGGGATTTCCACCCAAGTTTGCCACCATTGCAGACATGCACGGATGTGATTCATGTAGAGCTTTATGGATAGCCGGTTTCAAAGAAGAAGAGCGCCCGAAAGCCTGTGAAGCTATGCAACTTTTCAAAGAAGCCAGCCGGATGCTGGACCAACTGGATACCGCATATCAAACCCATGCAGTAATTGTTCTTGTAAAGGCCAATGCCGATGGAGACGATCTGTTGCTGGATGATAAACGTTTTCCACTGCTACGTCAACAAGCCGTCAAACAAGAAAAGAACCAACCTTTTTTATGCCTAAGCGACTTTGTACGCCCATTATCATCAGGCATTCCTGACAAAATCGGAGCTTTTGCCACAACAATAGATGCAGCAATGGAACAGCTTTATGCCGAAGACGACTATCTGCACATGTTGATACAAACTTTGTCCGACAGACTAGCAGAAGCTACAGCCGAGAAATTGCATGAAGATGTACGCAAGAAAATTTGGGGATATGCTCCCAACGAAAATCTAAGCATAAAAGACCTACATAATGAAAAATATCAAGGGATACGCCCTGCTGTAGGTTATCCTTCCCTACCCGATCAGTCCGTCAATTTTTTATTAGATGAACTGCTGAACATGAAGCAAATCGGAATTTCATTGACCGAGAATGGTATGATGAAACCTCATGCCTCCGTATGTGGCCTTATGTTTGCTCATCCGGCCTCCCACTATTTCTCTATAGGAAAAATAGGTGAAGACCAACTAACTGATTATGCCGCCCGCCGAAAAATGAGCATAGAAGAAACTAAAAAATACCTTGCCGCCAACCTATAAAAGAATAAATTATGATGCTGATCAAATTGTTTCTGTTTTTCTTGCTACTATTGGCATTGCCCGATATGTATATCCACAAGACATACATACGCCGTTTCCCTCAATGGATACGCCGGGCTTACTGGCTTCCCAGCCTGTTCCTTCTATCAGGAATGTTATTGATCTTTTCCTTGCATGAGCCACGTCCGAACTCCATGCAACGGCTCAGTCATTTTTTACTGATATTTCTGTGCTTCGCCGTACCGAAATTACTGTATGTCCTTGCCGTCTTATTCATGAATTTCCTCCAGTTCATCTCCGGCAAAAAACTATATAAAGAATATGTGGCAGCAGGATTAGGCTTACTTTCTTTAGCATACATCATATACGGAGCAACCGAAGGCATACAACATTTTCAAATCAGAGAAGTTACAGTCAGTTCAGACGAACTTCCCGCCGGATTTGACGGATATCGTATTGTTCAACTCTCAGACATTCATTCAGGAAGTTGGACAGGCAACGGCAAAGCTTTACAAAAAGCAGTAGACCTCATCAACAAACAACAACCTGACATAGTACTTTTTACCGGCGATTTGGTTAACAATGTAGCCACAGAACTTGATGAGTTTATACCTATTTTAAAACAGATTAAAGGGAAAGATGGAGTTTTTTCCGTGTTAGGCAACCATGACTATTCTCTCTACATAAAATGGAAAACGGAAGAAGCGCAAAAAGCCAATTTGGATAGTCTAAAATCCAAACAAGCCGCAATGGGATGGAAACTTCTAAACAATGACCATGTCATCCTTTATCACAACAATGATAGCATTGCATTGGTAGGTGTAGAAAACAGCGGAAATCCTCCTTTCCCCGATTATGCTAATTTATCCAAAGCATTAAAAGGAACAGAAGGCATGTATAAAATATTAATGAGCCATGACCCTACCCATTGGCATAGAGAAGTACTTCCAAAAACAGACGTACAATTAATGCTTTCAGGACATACTCATGAAATGCAATTCAGTATGTTTGGATTTTCTCCTGCCCGATTTGTATATCCCGAACACAACGGTTTATATCAAGAAGGAAAACAATCATTGTTTGTCAATATCGGACTGGGACACTTGATGTTTCCAATGCGTATGGGAGCTTGGCCGGAAATTACTGTTATCACATTGCATAAAATATAAAATAGTTTGTCTATATTTGTATTATCAAAATTCAATTCTATGAAAGTACTATATATTCTCTATCAACTATTCATTGCACTCCCAGTTTTGCTGGTATTAACCCTACTTACAGCCATCATAACTATAATAGGTTCGTGGGTTGGCAATCCTCATTTCTGGGGATACTATCCGGGAAAAATCTGGTCACAACTTTTCTGCTATGTACTGCTCATTCCAGTTAAAGTAATAAACCATCCGGAGGTACTTAAAAAAACATCTTATGTATTTGTAGCCAATCATCAAGGTGCTTTTGATATTTTTCTGATCTATGGGTTCCTAGGACGGAACTTCAAATGGATGATGAAAAAAAGTCTGCGCAAAATGCCTTTTGTAGGAAAAGCCTGCGAAGCTGCCGGACATATATTCGTTGATAAATCCGGCCCCAAAAAAGTAATCGAAACTATCGAACACGCCCGCCACGTATTACAAGATGGAACTTCTTTGGTGGTATTTCCCGAAGGTGCACGTACTTTTACAGGACACATGGGATACTTCAAAAAAGGAGCTTTTCAGTTGGCAGATGACTTACAACTTCCTGTAGTACCACTCACTATTATCGGTTCCTTCAATATTCTTCCACGCACCGGAAGCTTTATATCTTGGCATCCTATGACATTGGTCGTACATAAACCAATCTATCCACAAAGTCAAGGAATGGAAAATATTAAGGTTACCATGGAAGAAGCTTACAAAGAAATAGAGAAAGATTTACCTAAAGAATATCAAAGAAAAATAGATAATCCAGATCAATAAAAGTTCTTCATCAATGAGGAACTTTTAATTTTTCCATATTGGAACGGGCTGTCGTCACATAATCCTTCACTAAAGGGTTGTCTTTGAATTTATCGGGAGCCTCGGTCAATATTTCCTCAATTAAAGGAGTTATGACAGGATAAGGGAAATTGCTACATAACATAATAAAGACTCCCGGTCCCAATACATTATCATAATTCTGTCGAATAAATTCTTTAGCTAAAGAATTCATTTCTGTTACCAACTTTTCACGCTCCTTCGTCATCTCACGTCGAATCTCATCCTGTGTCTTCCCATCCATAATCATACGACTTTCCTTACGCTCCAATTCGTAGGCCCTGTCATCCAACGAAGTTTTTTTTCCTACAAAACTATACAAACGATCATTCAAAGGAGTTCCGGACACTATAATACGGGTATTATCAATACGAATAGATATTTTTCCCTTTTCGATAACAAAAGGCATGATACTTTCATCGTCCATATATAAAGATGCCATCGAAATAGAATCTGTTATACCTTCCATCTTGAACATACCATGAACCACCTCAGCCGAATCAACACTCAACATTCGGTCTCCACTAGGAACTTTTACAAATAGCATCTTTCCATCCAGACGAGAAACAGAAGAGCTGCCTTCTATCTTATACTCACTGGCACACGAAGTAAAAGCCAATAAAGCCACAACAGAAAAAAAAAGTTTATTCATGCTTGTTTATGCCCATTACTATTTTAAAGCACAAAGGTACAACCTATAATCCATCGACAAAAACATTTTATTAAAATTTAAAACTAAATAGAAGATTATTACTGATAAAAAACATTTTAAGTGCAAAATTCCTTCTTTTTTTCTATTTTTGTAGCTGATATAAAGACAAAGATAAAAACAATTAGTACACAACATGAAAAAAATCAAACTTTTATTGCTCGCATTGACATGCGCGGCATTTCTGCCATCGAAGGCAGACGAGGGTATGTGGTTGTTGCAACTGATGCAAGAGCAACATTTAGCAGACCGCATGAAAGCACAAGGTCTACTGCTTGAAGCAGATGACATCTACAATCCGAATCAGATTTCATTAAAAGATGCAGTGGGTATCTTCGGTGGAGGATGTACCGGTGAAATAATCTCACAAGACGGATTAATTCTGACCAACCACCACTGCGGATATGGAGCAATTCAACAACACAGTTCAGTGGAGCATGATTATCTGACAGACGGATTTTGGGCAAAAAGCCGCAAAGAAGAATTACCTACTCCGGGATTGAAATTTAAATTTGTAGAACGCATTGTTGACATCACTGATAAAGTGAACAATAAAGTTAAGGCGGGCGAAATCAAGGAAGAAGATACATTCGGATATAAATTCTTGAAAAAGATGGCCGATGAAGAGATGAAAGCCAGCGATCTGAACAACAAACCTGGTATCAGCGCACAGGCCCTTCCTTTCTATGCCGGAAATAAATTCTACTTGATTTATCTAAAAACTTACAGCGATGTCCGTATGGTTGCAGCTCCTCCTTCGTCCATCGGCAAATTTGGCGGCGAGACAGACAACTGGATGTGGCCCCGCCATACTTGCGATTTCTCTGTCTTTCGTATTTATGCGGATGCCAATGGCGAACCGGCGGAATACAATGAAAACAATGTTCCACTGAAAGCCAAAAAACATCTGGCAATCTCATTAAAAGGCATCAATGAAGGTGACTATGCCATGATTATGGGATTTCCCGGAAGTACTAACCGCTATCTGACTCAAAGTGAAGTGAAACAACGCATGTATTCCACCAACGAACCTCGCATACGCATACGCGGTGTACGCCAAGATGTTTTAAAAAAAGAAATGGCTGCCAGTGACAAAGTGCGTATTCAATATGCCAGCAAATATGCAGGTTCTAGCAATTATTGGAAAAACTCCATCGGAATGAACAAGGCCATCATTGACAACAAGGTGCTGGAAACAAAAGCAGCACAAGAAGCAAAATTTGCCCAATTTGCCAAGGAAAAGCAAAATGCCGACTATGAAAAGGTGGTCGGTGAAATTGATGCGGCCATTGAGAAAAGCAATCCAATCCTTTATAATTATACTTGCTTCCGAGAAGTATTCCAGGGAGGGATAGAATTCGGTACTCCTTATTTAATGATGGACAAGTTGAAAGAAGCTATCCGAAATAAAGATAAAGAAGCTATCAATGAAAATATAGAAAAACTGAAAGAAGTATATGCTGACGTACACAACAAAGACTACGACCATGAAGTAGACCGCAAAGTGGCCAAAGCACTCCTTCCCCTGTATGCCGAAATGGTATCAGCTAATATGCTGCCCGCATTCTATAGCACAATCCAAAAGGATTTCAAAGGCAACTACGATGCATATATAGATCATTGCTATGACAATTCCATTTTTGCTAATGAGGCGAATTTCAATAAGTTCATCAAAAAGCCTACAGTGAAAGCTATTGAAAATGATCCGATGACAGCATACGCACGGGCTAAATACGACCTGTTACAGCAACTAGGAAACAGCCTGATCGAATCGATGAAAGATATGGATAAACTGCACAAGATCTATGTACGCGGTCTGTGTGAAATGTACTCACCGGACCCCAAAGCTCCGGATGCTAACTTCACCATCCGCCTGACCTATGGCAATGTGAAATCATACAATCCCAAAGACGGAGTGCATTATAAATATTACACTACGCTAAAAGGAGTTATGGAAAAGGAGGACCCTACCAATCCGGAATTTGTGGTCCCTGCCAAACTGAAAGAATTGTATGAAAGAAAAGATTTCGGACGCTATGCATTACCCAACGGTGATATGCCTGCTTGCTTCTTGACCACCAACGATATTACCGGCGGCAACTCAGGATCGCCCGTTATCAACGGTAATGGTGAACTGATCGGCACAGCTTTTGACGGTAACTGGGAATCACTAAGTGGCGATATCAACTTCGACAACAACCTACAACGTTGTATTGCTGTTGACATACGTTATGTATTATTCATCATCGACAAATTGGGCGGATGCAAACACCTGATTGACGAAATGACTATCGTAGAATAATGAAAAAGACACTATTACTCTCGTTATTTACCTTTACATCCCTTGCCGGCCACGCCGACGAGGGCATGTGGATGCTAACCGACCTGAAAGAACAGAATGCAGCCACCATGTACGATATGGGACTGGATATCAGCATTGACAAAGTATATTGTCCGGACGGCATCAGTTTGAAAGACGCCGTAGTGCATTTTGGGGGCGGTTGTACCGGCGAAGTCATATCGGCAGAAGGGCTTGTTCTGACCAACCACCATTGCGGTTATGGCTATATCCAGCAACACAGTTCGGTGGAACATGACTACCTGACTGATGGTTTTTGGGCCATGAACCGACAAGAAGAATTGCCCTGCCAAGGACTGACCGTGACTTTTATAGACAAAATTCTGGACGTCACCGCCTACGTGAAGGAACAACTGGCAAAAGACGAAGATCCGGAAGGGCTGAATTATCTCTCCCCCTCCTATTTGAGCAAAGTGGCAGAACGATTTGCCAAGCAAGAACAGGTAGAGATCACTCCGTTCACCGCCCTTGAATTGAAACCTTTCTATGGTGCAAACCGCTATTACCTGTTTGTAAAAACAGTCTATAAAGATATCCGCATGGTAGGTGCTCCTCCCTCTTCCATTGGCAAGTTCGGTGCCGATACTGATAACTGGATGTGGCCCCGCCATTGTGGCGACTTCTCCATGTTTCGCATCTATGCCACAGCCGACGGCAAACCAGCCGATTACAATGAAAACAACGTTCCATTGAAAGTAAAAAAGCACCTGGCCATTAACCTGAATGGCATCAAAGAAGGCGATTTCACCTTCGTGATGGGATTTCCCGGACGCAACTGGCGATACATGATTTCGGACGAAGTGGAAGAACGCATGCAGACTACCAATTTCATGCGTAAAACTGTACGTACCGTGCGCCTGAATAATCTATTGGAAGAAATGCTGAGAAGTGACAAAGTGCGCATCCAATATGCCAGTAAGTATGCCTCATCGGCCAACTACTGGAAAAACGCCATCGGAATGAATGAAGGACTGGTTCATTTGAAAGTACTTGATACCAAAAAGCAGCAACAGGAAAAGCTGTTGTCATATGGCCGCAAAATCGGTACTGATGCCTATCAAAAGGCTTTCGACACGATTCGGGAAATCATGAGCAAACGCCATGATGCCATATATCATCAGCAAGCTATTTATGAGGTCTGCAAACTGGGAACCGAATTCTATCGGATTCCTTCCACAGACAAAGTACTGCAAGCACTTAAAGAAGGCTACAAAGTACCCCATGCCACCAAAGATCTTAATCCATTAGATCATGCATTGGACAAACTGAGCAAACAAGCCGATCGTTTTTTTAATAAAGATTACAATCCCGAAGTAGACCGCAAAGTATCCAAAGCATTGTTGAAAACTTATGCCGAATTAATCCCGGCAGAACAGCGCATCAGTATTTTCAAAGTGATAGAGAAAGACTTCAAAGGAAGCATTGACGCTTTTGTAGATGCTTGTTTCGATACCTCCATCTTCCGAAATCGAGAAGCTTTTGACAAGTTTGTAGCGAAACCGGATGCCAAGACATTGGAAAAAGACTTGATGGTTCAATATGCTCAATCAGTGGATCAAGGTTATGCTAACACAGATGCGGCCATGAAAGCCGAAACCAACGCTTACAACCTGGCTCATAAAATTTGGGTAGAAGGCATGATGAAACTGAAGCAACACGAAAGGACACCGATTTATCCGGACGCTAACTCCACCTTGCGACTCACTTACGGAAAAGTGGGCTCATATAGTCCGAAAGACGGTGTGGAATACAACTATTATACCACGCTGAAAGGTGTGATGGAAAAAGAAGATCCAAACAATTACGAATTCGTAGTCCCAGCCAAATTGAAGGATCTATATCACCAAAAAGACTTCGGGCGCTACGCTATGAAAAATGGCGAAATGCCTATCTGTTTTGTAACCGGAACGGACAATACCGGTGGTAACTCCGGTTCCCCGGTCTTCAACAGCAAAGGCGAACTGATAGGAACAGGATTCGACCGCAACTACGAAGGACTAACGGGCGACATTGCCTATCATCCCCAGTTGCAACGGGCAGCCTGTGTGGACATCCGCTATACCTTATTTATTATAGATAAGTTTGCCGGAGCCGGCCATTTGGTAGATGAAATGACCCTTGTGGAGTAACCTCCTCGGATAATTCCATTCAAAGTACGGAATGTCACGAATATATTCGTGGCATTCCTTCAAAACGCAACGCGGAAAACCGGAGAAAACATACTGCGAACTTTCTTTGAACCGCACATGATTTAAATATGAAAAACAAAAGCCTAACGCTTCTCTTTTTCCAATTCTTGGGGAATGCGAAACGCCGTATAAAGTTCAAGAACAGCAGCAATGGAAAGACAAACAATCCATTCGTTATGCTTCATAGTAAACATCAACACTCCTGTAAACACCAAGGCGATAGCTCCAAAAATCTGTTGCCGACGCAACCGCTTGATGATAAAACTATTTCCATCGTAACGATTTCCCATCACCTGCACATAGCCAAACATCACTGCACCCAATATATAGAGATAAGGCGCCATTTCCCACCGAGTGATTTGCAACATCGCACCTATCAACAACAAGACGGCTCCCACCATTGCAACTACATCATACGATCTACTCATTCCTCAAGAATATAAATATCTTCATTAGACTTCTTCATCAGATACTTCTCACGCGCAATTTTCTCCAAATATTCCGGATTGGTGGTCAGTTCCTTCAGCTGCTCTGTATCCTTCTCATACTGCCTTTTGTATTTTTCAATCTCACTATTCAGCATACTGATTTCACTACGATACTTTATCCGCTGCAACCAGCTGTTTTCATCCAAAAAACCTATTACCACCAAAAACGTCAGCACCGTAATCATATACTTATGATATCGGATGTAGTTCCATATTGTCAATAACTTGCTCATGCCACAAATACCTTTTTGATTTTTGCAAAGATAGAAATATTTCAAGCAATCCTGCCTATAAAAACGGATAATTTATGTACTTTTGCAAAACTCATTTTTAGAAAAAGAAACTCCGCCTATGGAAAACTATATTGTATCGGCACGCAAGTACCGCCCCGCTACATTCGAATCGGTAGTGGGACAGCGCGCATTGACCACTACCCTGAAAAATGCTATTGCTACAGGCAAACTGGCACACGCCTACCTGTTCTGCGGACCTCGTGGAGTAGGAAAAACGACTTGTGCACGCATCTTTGCCAAAACCATCAACTGCCAGACCCCTACACCTGACGGAGAAGCCTGCAATCAATGTGAATCCTGCCTAGCATTCAACGAACAACGTTCGTACAACATACATGAGCTGGATGCCGCCAGCAACAATTCGGTAGAAGACATACGCTCGCTGATAGAACAGGTGCGCATTCCGCCACAAATCGGCAAATACAAAGTCTATATCATCGATGAAGTCCATATGCTGTCCCAAGCCGCTTTCAATGCTTTTCTGAAAACATTGGAAGAACCGCCACACCATGCTATCTTCATCCTGGCCACCACCGAGAAGCACAAGATATTGCCTACCATCCTAAGCCGTTGCCAAATCTATGACTTCAACCGTATCGGCATCAAAGACACCATCGAACATTTGCAATACGTAGCCCGGTTGGAACATATCAACGCTGAACCCGAAGCATTGACAGTCATCGCACAGAAAGCCGACGGTGGTATGCGTGACGCGCTCTCCATTTTCGACCAGGTAGTCAGCTTTACAGGCGGCAACATTACTTATAAGAGTGTAATCGAAAATCTGAATGTACTGGATTACGAATACTATTTCAGACTAACCGAATTGCTACTCGAAAACAAAGTACCCGAATCCATGTTGCTGTTCAATGAGGTATTGAAAAAAGGATTTGACGGTAGCCATTTCATCACCGGACTGTCCTCGCATTTCCGCGACCTGCTGGTAAGTAAAGACCCTTCTACCCTGCAACTGCTGGAAGTAGGGGCAAGCATACGCGAACACTATCAGGCACAAACACAAAAGTGCGACCAAAAATTCTTGTATCGTGCCATGAAACTATGCAACGACTGCGATTTGAACTATCGTGCCAGCAAGAACAAACGCCTTTTGGTAGAGCTGACCCTAATCCAGTGTGCCCAACTCACCTTGCCTGATGCCGATGATGTGAGTGGTGGGCGTAGCCCCAAAAAGACACTAAAACCCCTATTCACGCAGCAAGCGGCTACTATAACCGCCACACAGCCACAGCCTCAGACTCATGCTGCCGCTGCCCCGACTACAGCAACTGCCACCCCAACGACTCAGCCACAGGGTGCCGCTGCCAATGCAACAAATGCAGAACGTCACAATCCGTTGCCCCAAGCCAAAGAAGAGAAAAAGATTCCGGTGTTCAAGGCAGGATCGCTCGGCATATCCCTACGCCGCCCTTTGCGTGAACAGCAAACGGCCGAAAAGACAAATACAAAAGTCTTCACAACGAGTAGCGCAAGCGATGCCACATACGAAGATTATATCTTCAACGAAAAAGATCTGGACTATTACTGGCGCGAATTTGCCACCACCCTTCCCAAAGAAGAGAAGGCCAACTCTGCACGAATGATGAACATGCATCCGCGTTTGTTGAATGATACGACTTTCGAAGTAACGGTAGACAATGACATGGTGGAAAAATACATGAAGCAACTGATTCCGGCAATCCAGAATCACCTGCGCGAACGCCTTCACAACCGGAAAATCACCATGACGACACGCATAAGCGCGCCCACTGAAAACATCCGCGCTTACAGCCAGGTAGAACGTTTCCAGATAATGAGCAAGAAAAATCCAAACCTGCAAAGACTAAAAGAAGCATTGGGACTGGAACTGTCATAAGCCTGATGGCTGTTTGCAGATTCTCCCATACAATTCAGACTATGAATTGACAGTATGTCATCAACATCAATTCAGCAACCATACAATATTCATACGAAACCTCAAAAGGAAACTCTATTCCCAAATCGATTGCCTTACGATAACCAAATCGCGGATAGTAATCTTTATGACCAGCAACACGGCAGTTCCATATCCAAGAAGTGCCGCTCTTTTATGAGCTTCCTTGATTAACATACCTCCTATCCCCATATTCTGAAATTCCGGTAAGACAGCAAGAGGAGCAACACTTAATGATGTTACCGACTTAATGCCTGAATCTATTTTCACTTCAGTAAGCAATATGTATCCAACTATTTTTTTATCTGTGGTTTCAGCCACTAATGACAATTGCGGTATATATGTCTCTGAGATATGAAGACGTTCTGTCTAATTGTAATCTCCATTGCGACCTGCTTGTTTAGAAGCTGTTTTGAAATGATAAAACTGTTTATATTTATCTATAAATCAACCGGTTAATTAAAATAATTTTCGTAACTTTATGCAGATAAAATTATTTAACCACCTCATACAAAAGGGCTTATTTTTTTCCTTATACTCCCAATACTATATTTGCATCAATATTCAACTTCCGGCTTATTTCTCTCGCAACTTTCAGCGTTGGTTCACACTTCCCGGAAATATAATCACTGAGACGCGAAGGGCTGACACCAACTAATTTTGCAAGTGACTTCTGATTCAACCCCATTTCATACATGCGAAGTTTAAGAACATCAGCAAGTGAAGGTTCTCCTAAAGAAAAATGTTCTTCGGAATAATCGGCAACTAAATTAGACAGAAGTTCTAATTCTATGCTGTTTGGGTCACTCAAAGGAGTATCATCTTTCACCAATGGAAGAAGTTCCTCTACTCTTTTCACCGCCCATTCATACTGGGTTTGATTTTCTATCTTTGTCATAATCCTAAATATTAGCGCAATCTATTTTATCATATTCCCTATGAGTGCCAATAAAGCGAATATACACAAACTGAATGATGAATTTGATCACTACCACCAAACGATAGTTGTTACCTTTGATGTTGAAAACATAGTGTTGATTACCTACATAGTCAACGCTATTAAATGTTTTCTTAATATCGGCAAAGCAAGTCCACTTGCTTCTTTTCACAATAGTAGTCCATTCTTGTAAAGCAACCCTTGAATCAGGATGGTTTTCTGCATATTCTTTTAATGCTTGTTCGGTAAATATTCTCATTGGTTACTCAATTATCTAGGCACAAAGATATATAATATAATTCTATAATTCAAAATTATATTCTAATATTTATAATTAAAAGAACAGGAAAGCAGCGTTATATCCCTTGAAATGATATCCGTGATGCCCACCGCTACATTCCTGAAGGTCACAACTGAAAGCGTTATGATCTAATCTTCTGAAAGCCAAACAGACAGTCTGACTTTCTTCGCAAGCCACTAAGACATTCATAAGGATTAAAAGATTATTGTGATTTTATGGTTAATGTAATGGAGGTGTGTCAAAATGCACATCTCCTTTTTTTATGCACAAAGCCCCGACTT